>JAJYKQ010000052.1 GCA_021788495.1 bacterium
GTATCTATTTTTATTACCGATAAAGGCGTTTTTTTGACTGAAAATAAGGAATTTATTTCCCTTTTAAAAGAACTGAACGATATCATAGACAACGTTTCCGTTTGCGAACACTCCTGCAACATAAACGGCGTAGTTTTTCGCGATGAAATTTTTAACTATTCTTCGCAGTTTGAAAATGCAAAAATTATCGACGAACTTAAAGAAAACGACAGAGCATTGCTATTCTAATATAATATAAATTTTATTTTTTATTTCTGTTCTCAAAACATGTTCGATATAAAAAAATTAAAAGAAAATCCGGATATTAATATATATTCAAAAAAGCAGGAAATACACTCTATACTCAAGGGTTTTGCCAATCAAAAAAAACCCGTTATTATTTATCCGGTTCCTTTTAACGACGAATACACGACAAGTATTCTTAAAGTAAAAGACGACACTATAACCGTAGATTCGCTTATTCCAAAGTCCGGAAATTTAAAAATGGCGGAGTCGTCTTATTTAAAAATAGCTTTTAAGTTTTCCAATAACGACCATTTTTTTCTGTCTAAACTTTATAATTACGAAAAAGACGGGGATTATTTCGTATTCGATATTTACAAGCCGATTGAAATATTATCTTTAGAAAAAAGAAAATTTTTCAGGATAGAACCCTCCATTAGCGAACCGGTTATCATATCTTTTTTTTATAACAATAAATATATAGAAACCCGGCTTTACGACCTTTCGGGCGAAGGTTTTTCTTTTTTATTGGATTTTCCTTTAGAAAAATATACTGTGCTTGAAAACGTTAAGATTAAGTTTCCGCTCGGACTTCCGGAAGTTACTCTGCGGCTTGAAATAATGTCTAACGTCAGGCTGGATAATTTAAAATATAAAACCGGCGCTAAAGCTATAAATATAAAACCGGCACAGCAGGATATACTGTTTAACTATATTTTTAAAAGGCAGAGAGAGATAGTAGCCGCAATGAAAGGAACAGTTTAGCGAAGGCTTATTTTATCGTCCAGTTTGTATAAAAACGCAAAAATATTCGCTATAGCTTTATAAAGTTCCGGCGGTATTTCCTGATATATATCAAGTCCGTCGAGAATATCCGCAAGAGCGTCGTTTTGAGTAATCGGTATATTTTCTTTTTTAGCTATCTCTAATATTTTTTCGGCAAATTCTCCCCTGCCTTTTGCTACTAAAACTGGAGCGCCGTTTTTTATGGGGTCGTATTTTAATGCCGCCGCTTTCTTGTTTTTTTTAAATTCTTTCATCTATTATTTTTCCGTTTAAAAATACGTAAGAGTTTGAGTCGTTTATATTTACGGGTACCGGATTAGCCTGTCCTCCTGCGGACTCTGCATCATCGCCTTCCATTTCGTTTAGCTTATTTAATTCCATGTTTTTAAAAGAAATATCGTTAAGTTTTATTCCGTCCGACGACATCATTTCTTTTAATAATTCTAAGTTTTCTGATAAATTTTTTTTAAAAACGCCGGTATAGCTTTCAAATTTTATGCTTAAATTTTTGTCGTAGTAATAGGAAAAAAGTTTTAGCTTTCCTAAATTTTTTAAGTTTATTTCTATCATAAACAGATATTTTTTTTTGGAATTAGATAGATTTTTTTTATCGTCTTCTTTTTCATCCTCGTTTTTTACTTTATAATTAGAGCCGTCGGTAGTTAAAATTACCGTCGAAAGACCGAAGGAAACCCCAAAATCTATATGTATAAAGGCAAAATTTCCTTTAACCGAAACAGATATATTCTGAGCCGCATTTTGGAAAATATTTTGTATTTCGTTTGATAAACCCGAACTTATTTGGGAATTTTCTGAACCTAAGGAATTAAGCAGGGTTTCAAATTTCCCCTGAATATTTTCGACAACGGCCTTTCCGTATAAATCAAGAGTTTTTTGAATATTTACGGCATTTTCGCCCAACGATTCGTTTAAAACCTTAAAAACTATGTTAAAATCAGCCGAAGAATTCGGGATATTTCCGGATATGTCTTGCGTTTCGGCTCCGCCGGTGGATTTATTCGTTACGCCGGAAGATTTTGCGTTAATACTGCTTAACATAAGCTTTATAGGAATGGAGAACTCGCCGTTAAACGTTTTTCCGGTAACGAACTCGTTAAAAAGGTCTTCGGTTATAACGGATTTCAACAAACTGCCGTTTATATCTATAATTCCGGTAAAAGTTCCGCCTTCGGAAACGGAAGCATCGACCAATTCGGCAGATACTATATCTCCCGCTTTGACTAAAGCGCCTGATTTTAAGGAATTGTCTTTTATGGCTCCAAAAAGTATCCGGGTAACGTCGTTGGAAGCATTTTTGGCTAAATCTTTCGCATTCCCTATAACATTAAGATATTTTGCCCCGCCGTCTATAATAAAGTTCATGCTACGATATCTATATGCTCTTTTCCGTCTTCGGCTTCCGTTTCGTTTTTTTCGTTCATTTCTTTTTCGTTTTTTTCTTCGTTATCGTGTTTCTTTTCTTTTTCCTTATCGTTGACCGCTTCCAGCGTTTCGCTTAATTCGACGACGGTATTAAGCTTAGTCTCATCGACTATTTCCATTTCTTTTTGAGTTATCGCGTTTGAATTTGCCGCAAGTACATGGGAAGAAGCCGCCGTTTTTTCTATCTGCGGAAGATTGGTGATAATCTGCTGGAGTTCTACGGTATCTATCATAATAGCACCGTTTGTTTATATGTTACGATATTAAATAATTATAGACGTTTTTTAAGTCTATAACTGAATAAAATTTCCCTTCTCCATCCTCGAAAACTCCGGAAGTTATGCCGTTAACGTTTTTAAATTTAAAAGACGAACCGGCTATAATGTTTTTATTTTTTACGGCTGTTATGTTTTTTATTTCGTTTACCGCCAATCCGAAAAACTTGTCGTTATATACGCACACGACAATATATTTTAAGGGCGTTTTAATGTCTACGCTTCCGTTTGAAAGCAGGTAAAAATCATAAACCGGCACCATTCTGTTCCTGTATAGAATTATACCGAGATGAGCTGCTTTTTTTGAAAAAATACTAACCGGAGTTTTATATTTTATAATCTCGTTAATATTTAAAGCCGGAATGCCGTAAAAAGAACTTCCTGCAATAAACGTAAAATAAGAAACTTCTTTTTCGAGGTCAAAATAAGGAACGGGCTGAACGCTTTCCGCCTGCATTTGAAAATTGGGCGTCTGCTGAATTGCGGCTGAGTTTAAATCTAATCCTTTTTTTTCTAAGTTATCCGCAACGGGCGCGGATACTATGCGTATATCGTAGGTTTCGCTTTCAGGCGGAGGATTTAACGCTGGAAATTCCGACTCGACGGTGAGTATTCTGTCTACGGGATAGGATAATATCTGAGCCGTCTGCTTTTCAGCATCGACGTTTTCGCCGCTTTTTTTATCTAAAAGGTCGTCTATCCACGGAGTAACTATGTCCGAACCTGCGGCTTTAGCGAATTTTAAATCAAATAAATTATAAGTATTATTCATATTTTGCCTTCCTCCCCCGATTCGACGGAACTGTTAAAACCGTCTATTATTTCTCTCGCTACGTTAATATAGTCCATAGCGCCTCTTGCATGCACGTCTATATAAGTAAGCGGTTTTCTGAGCATGCTTGCGTCTTTAAATCTGGTATCGATATTAATTATACTATGAAAATGAGTATTTTTATATTTATTTTTAAAATATTCAAGAGATTTCAAAGATGAATTCGTCCTTTTATCGAACATAGTAATTAAAAGCCTGTAAGAACATTTATAGTCGAGAGCCTTTTCTATTTTATCTATCGTAGAAAGCAGAAGCTCGACGCCCCTGACCGATAAAAAATCGGACATTACGGGAACGATAATTTCGTCGCATGCCGCTACCGCGCTTATAAGCAATACGCTCAACGCAGGCGAAGAATCTATTAATATATAGTCGTAATTATCGCAGAAAAACTTTAATTTCTCTTTTAGCCTTAAACCGCCGCCTTTAGAGTTGGAAAGTTCCGCCTCTATTCTCGCGAGATTTATATTGGACGGTATAAGGTCTAAACAGCCGCCGTTCTTAAGTCTGTATTTGTTTATCAGGACGTCTGCCGGATTTATAGAATCCGACATTATAAGGTTGGCTACGGAATATTCAAGCTTTTCCGGCTCGACGGCAAGATGGTTCGTAAGACTTGCCTGAGGGTCTAAATCTATCAAAAGTACTCTGTATCCGAAAACGGAAAGAGAGCTTCCAAGCGTAATAGTAGTAGTAGTTTTGCCTACTCCTCCCTTCTGGTTTGCGGTTGCAAAGATATACGGAGATTTCATTTAAATCACTTTATCATGCCTTCTATAAGTTTATGCTCTCCAGTCGTAAATATCTTATCTATATCTAAAAGTATTATCAGTCTTTCGTCGAGTTTTCCGACGCCTTTAATATAGTCGGAATCAAGTCCTGCTATTAACGGCGGCGGCGGCTGTATGGTCGAAGAGTTAATCCTTAAAACTTCCGACACGCTGTCCACGATTAAACCTATAGTTTTATTCATTATGTTTACTACGATAATTCTGGTTTCTTTAGTCGCTTCTTTAATATTAAGATGGAATTTCTTTCTTATATCCACTATAGGTATGACCCTTCCTCTTAAATTGATTACCCCTTCTACAAAATCGGGAGCTTTTGGAACTTTTGTAATTTCGACTACCCTGTTTATCTCCTGAACTTTTAAAATATCCAGCGCAAATTCTTCGTTGCCTAATTTAAAAGTAACAAGCTGGACTATTTCGTCCGACGAAGAATGTTCCCCTGCGGAAACTTGGTTTTTTTTATTTTCCGTATCCATAAATCCTGTTCCTCCTAAAATTATATATGTTTATCTATGATATAAATAGTCAGCACTCCGTCTCTCTAATAATTTGGTCGGATATTTTATATATCGGCAGAATTAAATCGGCAACGCCGGCATCGACTACGGCTTTCGGCATACCGTAAACGACGCAGGTAGCTTCGTCCTGCGCTATGGTTCTGCCGCCGCTCTCTTTAATTTTTTTCATACCGGCAAGACCGTCGGAACCCATACCGGTCAATATAACGCCGAGAGCCCTGCCCGGATATAATTTTGCGACCGATTCCATCATTACCGAAACGGACGGTCTGTTTATAAGGTCTTCGGGCTCCGTAGAAAGCGAAATTTTATAACCTTCCCTTAAGTCTTTAACTAAAGTCAAATGCTTATCTCCAGGCGACAAATAGGCGTTTCCGGGTTTAATTATTTCTCCTCCGGATGCTTCTGAAACTTTTATGTGAGATAAAGACGACAGCCTTTCTGCAAAAGAACCCGTAAACGCTTTTGGCATATGCTGGACGAGAATAATAGGCACCGGAAAATTTCCCGGAATTTTAGGTATAACGTCCTGCAGGGCTTTTGGTCCGCCGGTAGAAGAACCTATCGCTACGATATCTATTTTACCGCCGTTTTTGCGGTTACAAGAAGCCTCTATCGATGATCCTTCCTGGTTAATTTTGTTAGCCTTAGGTTCTGCCTCATGTTTTTCGCTTTTCCTGAAAAAATATTTTTTTGCGGTAATAGCTCTTATTTTAGAAACTAAATCGTCTTTTACTTTTAAAATATTAAGCGATACGTTTGAAAGGTTTTTCGGAATATAATCGGCCGCCCCTATATCTAAAGCGTCCAATGTTTCTTTGGCTCCTTCCTCAGTCAACGAACTAAGCATTATGACGGGCAAAGGATGTTTCTCCATAATTATCTTAAGCGCGGTAAGTCCGTCCATAACGGGCATTTCTATATCCATAGTAACTATATCGGGTTTTAACTCCTGTATCTGCCGTATTCCTTCCTCGCCGTTTTTCGCCATTCCTACGACTTTAATATCGTCGACGTCGTCGAAAAAAGAACTTATAGCCCTCCTCATAAAAGGCGAATCGTCTACTATTAAAACCCTTATAGGTTCAGCCATAAATTTAAAGCTCCTTTCAAAATAATTTTTATCGGTATAATTTATTTATTTTAACTTATCTTATCTTAAGCTTACGGCATCTATCATAGACGCAACGTCGATAATTAAAACTACTTTTCCGTCTCCGGTTATAGTAGCGCCGGAAATACCTTTGTATCCAAGCTGGTAATCTCCTAGTGATTTAATGACTACTTCCTCCTGTCCGAACAGGTCGTCCACTACTATGCCTATTTTTTTCTCGGCAAGAGCTACTACTACTACATAAATTTCCCTGTCGGAAGATTTAGCGTTTACGGAAGAAACGGCGCTTTCGCTTACGCCGAATTCTTCTCCGAGCCTCAACAATGAAAGTACCGATTTTCTTAAATTGATGACCTCGTGCTTATCTATAGTCTGTATTGTCGATTCTTTTATCCTTAAAGTCTCCACTACCGAATTTAAAGGTATCGCAAATACTTCGTCTCCTATGCCTACTATTAAAGTCTGTATGATTGCGACCGTAAGCGGAAGTTTTAATATTATAGTCGAACCCTGTCCCGGAACTGAATTAATTTCTATAATACCGTTAAGTTTTTGAATATTCGTCTTAACGACGTCCATTCCTACCCCTCTTCCGGATATCTCGGTAGCTTTGTCTTTCGTGCTGAAACCGGGAGCAAAAATAAGATTTAAAGCATCTTTATCAGAAAGGCTCGCCGCGGTTTTTTCGTCTATTACTCCTTTTTCTACCGCTTTTCTTTTTATTATTGCAGGGTCCATTCCCTTGCCGTCGTCTATAACCGATATAATAATGTAATTGCCCTCGTGCTCGGCGCCTAACCTTATAGTTCCTCTTTCCGGTTTCCCGTTTAATTTTCTGGTTTCTTTGTCTTCGATTCCGTGGTCGACGCTGTTTCTGATTAAATGAACCAACGGATCCCCAATCTCTTCGATAACTGATTTATCGAGCTCGGTTTCTTCGCCGGAAATTAGAAGTTCTATGTCTTTGCCTAGTTCCCTAGAAAGGTCTCTCACCATCCTTGGGAATTTA
>JAJYKQ010000053.1 GCA_021788495.1 bacterium
TTCGAAGAAATCAAGGCGTTTATGAATGAAATTAAGTTCGATTTAAGCCTGCTGAAAGACGAAAGAACCAATAAAGGAACTGCGGAAAACGACCTTCTCGTATATTTGGACAATATTTCATTCGAAAGAAATATATCCGCTAAATTAATCGAAATATTTTTTAAAGACATAAAATTAACGAATTTCAAAAAGGAAGAAAAGGTAGAATATTTTAAAAAATTTTTTAAAAAAATAATAGAAAAAAAAGTCGAAAGGAAAAAAATGAACCGCCTGTTCGACGGAAAAACCGTTATTGCGGTCGTCGGAAACAGCGGTTCCGGAAAAACCGCGACCGCCGCTAAACTCTGTTCCAAATTTATATTCGAAAAAAATCTGCATGTTTCGCTTTGTACTATAGATTCTCTGAAAATAGGCGGCTACGAAACTTTAAAAAAATATGCGGAAAAATTAAAGATAAATTTTTCCGCATTAAAAGACCCGCAGGGATTAAATTCTTTTATTTCCGATTCGCAGTCCGACGTTATCGTAATCGATACCTTTGCCGTTAATCACAATAATCTGTTTCAGCTGAACGCCCTGTCAAAATTTATAGGCAATTTAAAGGACGGAATCAATACGGAGCTTTTACTCCCCGCCCACCTTAAACACTTAGACGCGGTGAGGGCTTACGAATCTTTCAGGAACAAGGTCGGAATAAGCGGAGTTATTATATCGAAAACGGACGAGTCGCGCGGTATCGGCAATCTTGCAGGCCTGCTTCTTCTTCAGGACTCGGCGGTAGATTTTATTACCTCCGGAGAAAACGTTCCGGAAGATATCGAAGAAGCGACGACCGAGAATATTTATTCTTTATTTTTTCCTAAACCGGCGGAGTTCTAAGAGGCAATAAAAAATTCAAGAGGCATTTTAAAATGAAAAGACAAAAAAACGAAAATTCTTATACAAAAATTATTTCCGTTACAAGCGGCAAGGGCGGAGTCGGCAAGACCAATATAGTCTGCAATCTTGCGTATTGTTTCGCTTCTATGGGAAAAAGGGTAATAATAATGGATGCCGACCTGAGTCTCGGAAACGTTTCGGTGATAATGGGAATGATTCCTAAATACAATATATCGCAGGTTATTTACGGGGATAAACATCTGAGGGATATTATAATGACCGATTCCAACGGCATAATGGTTCTTCCGGCTTCTTCCGGCATATCCGAACTATCGAACCTTTCCGAACCGCAAAAGCTCACGCTGATGTCGAGGTTCGACGAATTCGCCGGCGATTTAGACGCCGGAGGAAGCCCGATAGACGTGCTTCTTATAGATACCGGGGCGGGGATATCGTCCAACGTTCTGTATTTCAATCTTGCCGCCAGCGAAATATACGTAGTCGTTACTCCGGAGCCTACTTCCATTACCGACGCTTACGCCCTCATAAAAGTTTTAAGCACCAAATACAGCGAAAAATATTTTTCTATAATAGTAAATAACGTCAGAAGCGAAAGGGAAGCAAAAGAGGTATATAAGCATTTGAGCCTTGTTTCGGATAAATTTCTCAGGGTCAATTTGAATTACCTCGGCCACATTCTAAGCGACGACAATATTTCCCGTTCAGTTATAATGCAGAGGCCGGCGTCAAGTATTTTTCCGGATTCGAAGGCTTCCGTATGCTTTAAAAAATTAGCTTACAATATACTGTCGCAGAAAGACAATAAAACGTCCAACGGCAATATTCAGTTTTTTCTTAACAGGCTTCTCATGTCGTTCTAGATTACGGGGCGGAATTCAATTCCGACCCGTCACAAAATGGAAAAATGGTGTGGGCGGAATTCAATTCCGGCCCGTCACAAATTGGAAAAGGAGGGCGGAATTCAATTCCGACCCGTCACAAAATGTAATGATGCAAAAATTAGACGATAAATCAAAAAAATTAATAGAAGAAAACTTCAGCCTCGTAAACAAGGTCGCCAATTTTATGTCGGTAAAATTTAACGGCGTAATAAATAAAGACGACATTATAGAGTTCGGAATATTCGGGCTTATAGACGCGGCGATAAAGTTCGACCCTTCAAAAAACGAAAATTTTAAATTTTATGCGATAACGCGCATAAAAGGAACTATACTCGACAACGTGCGGAAACTCGATTATATGCCCAGAAACGTCAGAGAATTATCCGGAAGAATAGAAAAAGTTTATTCTAAATTAGAGCAGAAACTCGGGAGAATGCCTTCCGACGAAGAAGTCGCAGACGAACTGGCTATAGGTATAGACGAACTGAATGAAATGTTTTATAAAATAAGGGGGGCTTCGTTTTTAAACGATAAAGATTTCATATCTTTAGACAAAACCAAGCCCGAATCTTTGGATGCCTTGGAAAGCAAGGAAGTTTCAATAATAGAAGGTCTTTTAATGGACGAGAAAAAAAATATATTAAAAAAATATATAGATATGCTGGAAGATATTGAAAAGAACGTTTTAATGATGTATTATTATGATGAACTGACATTAAAAGAGATAGGAAATATATTAAATTTGACGGAATCCAGAATATGCCAGATACATTCCAAATCAATTATAAAACTGAGGGCTAAATTAAAATCTTATGAATAAGAAAATAGAAAAGATTGCAGAAACGGGAACTGCGGACGGGAGAAAAAAGTTATTAAAACTTTTAGATTCCGACAATCCGGCCGCCGTCGAATCTGCCCAAAACGCCTTAGCCGATACCGTCCGCGGAAAAAAGGAACTGGTTAAAATGCTCATGGATTCCGCTGCGTCCCCGTCATTCAGCATTAAACTCCGTTCCAACTCTTTCGACGCATTGAAAAGGCTGGCTGTGCGGGACGGCAATTTTTTAGCGGATTACGCCGGCAAAAACAACGGAAGGTACGACAGAATAATTGCCGAGTTAATGAGATACGGAAAATTTACTCCGCCGGATTATCCCGAAAAAGCTTTAAAAATTCTCGCAAAAAGCAAAGACGAAATTACTATGGCTAATGCCGTAGAATCCGCAGGGATATTAAAAATAGACCTGGGGAACATTTTATTCAAGGCGCTTAAAGGGGATTTTTTCGTTTTATCCGCCGCCGTTTTTTCAATAGGAGAACTTAAATTAAAAAAGGCCTTTCCTAAACTTAAGGAAATATTATTAAATACCGACGACAGGGTCGTTAAAAATATAATTACCGAATCTCTTTCTAAAATCGGCGGAGACGATGTAACGGATTTTTTGCTGGAACTATTGAATAAAAACGCAAAATATAAATTAGACAAAATTTATATACTGAAAAGCCTTTATAAAATATGCCTTATAAGCGAATGCGACAAGAGCGGAAAAAATGCCGGTAAAGAAAAAATGTATCTTAAACTGTCCAGGACTAATTTAAAAATCAGCATATTTTCTCTTAACGATTATGAAGAAAAAGACGCAATAGATGCTATTTTGTGTTATTTTTCCCTGTTAAATCATAAAAAATCGAGAAAAATATTCAAATTTATTTTTGAATATTACCAAAAAAACGAAAATACAGACGAAACGGAATACGGCTATATAAAAGAAATAATAAAGAAAATAGCAAGGACCAAATTTATAACGGAATTTATAAAATCGTTAAAGCCGTCCGACGATTTAAATAATAAAACGGCTCTCCTTATAGACGTTTTATCGGATATTTCGCAAAAGGATATAATTAATCTTTTAGATTTTTATAAAAATAAAAAACTTTTCGTCGAAATAAAACTTTCGCTTTTAAAATACGCCCAAAAACTTTCAGGCGGACATTACGAACGGCATTTAATAGATACGGTTATTAACGGCTATATAAAAGACGGCAACGGCGACGTCAGAAAATCCGCCGCCGGTTTGCTCGGCTATTTTAAAAAAGCGGTTTCCTGCGAAGAAAAAATTTTTAACGCCCTTCTCCGGGAAAACTATCCAG
Source organism: bacterium (assembly GCA_021788495.1). The sequence goes on from JAJYKQ010000053.1 coordinate 3,933, forward strand.
ACGTTATCGATGCTTACGTCGAAACAATGTCGGAACTAGTAAGCCTTAATAAAAGCAAAAAATATATCTATTTTTTTATAGACGGACTTTCTTTGAAAAACGATAAAATCGTCGAATACTCTTTGAGAATTCTCGGAAATAAAAAAATAAAATTAACGGCAAAAGAAATTTCCGATTTATATGCCAAGTTCAAGGCGTTTATATATATTAAATCCGTCTTCCTTAAAAGGCTTCTCGCAAAATCGCTTAAAAATTTCGATTTGCTCAAACATAAAGAAGAAACGGCGTTTATGCTGAGAGAAAACGACGAAGAAATAAGATTTAATTATCTGGAGTCCCTTTTGTTATCGGGAGAAAAAAATTCCAAAGCTTTTTTAGACGCTCTCGGCTCAGGTAATTATTCCGATATTTTTAGATATAAAATAATAGAACTGGTTGAAAAAGCCGGAGATAAAAACGGTTTCGACAAACTTGCCTCAGTACTGCGGAAGGAAAAAAGCAAAATGGTCAAAATTGCGCTGTTGAGGGCATTACATGCGTTAGATAAAAGAAAGTCGAATTCTATCCTGAAAAAATATAATTCGTCCAAAGATAAAGATATAAGAAATTTTTCTTTGGAATTAATAAAAAATTAAATCATCCAAACATTTACATACATGGAATATACCGGCGCAGTTTTAACCGACGACGTTTTTAATAAATTAAAAGAACTCATTTACGAACTTTCCGGAATATATTTCGGGGAACAGAAAAAATATTTATTGGAAACAAGACTTTCAAAAAGGCTTTCCGTTTTAAACCTATCGAATTTCGACGATTATTATAACTATCTTAAGTATTCTCCCGAAAAAACAGGAGAAGCGAAGGAACTGTTAAACAGCGTCACTACCAACGAAACAAGTTTTTTCAGGGATATGCCCCAACTTGAAGTGTTTGTAGATATTTTAAAACAGGTTGTGCAGGCGGCCGCTAAAAACGCGTATAAAAAAATAAGGATATGGAGCGCGGCTTGCTCTACGGGTGAAGAACCTTATACCATAGGCATTTTAATAAAAGAAAATTTTCCGTCGTCCAATATAAATTTCGAGATCATAGGTTCGGACATAAGTACGCAGGTTATCGATTCTGCAAATAAAGGCATTTACGGAAGCTATACTCTTAGAAACGCATCTCCGGAAATTTTAAAAAAATATTTCGTTCAAATGGACGACGATTTATACGCCGTTAAGGACGAAATTAAAAAAATGACTTCTTTTCGCAACGTTAATCTGATAGATGCCAAAGATGTAAAGAAACTTAATGAATTCGACGTAGTTTTATGCAGAAATGTTATAATATATTTCGATGCCGAATCTAAAAAAAAGGCTATAACCAATATATACGAAAGTTTAAAAAAAAGCGGATATCTGTTTCTTGGACATTCGGAATCGCTTCATTCCATAACGTCTTTATTCAAATTAGTCGGACTCGGCAAAACGCCGTTATACAAAAAAGAGTAGGCGGGGGGATAAATATCATGAAAAACTATACCGTATTAATCGTGGAAGACTCTATAGTCGTTATAAAATTTTTGGCGGTTGTTTTTAAAAATGCCGGTTTCAGGGTAAAAACCGCTTCCGACGGATTCGAGGCTTTAGAAAAAGCTATAAAAGACGATATAAATTTAATAGTGACCGATTTGAATATGCCTCAGATGGACGGCATAACGCTGTTAAAAAATCTTAAGGAAAACGAGGACACTAAGAAAATTCCGGTAATACTTATGTCTTCTAATACGCCCGACAAAAAGGAAATTTCAGGCAGTTACGCTTTTTTGCAAAAGCCGTTTAAAGAGAACGAAATTATAAGAATTGCAAAAAAAGCCGTTAAAGATATTTACGGTTAAAATAATAACACGTTGATAAAAATAAAAATTTTTATTATAATTTTAAATATTTTAAAAGGATACCAAATATGGCATTCGACCTTTCTATGAAAATTCTCGTAGTGGACGATTTTTCCACAATGAGAAGAATAATAAAAAATATTTTAAAGCAGATAGGTTTCGCGAATATAGACGAAGCGGAAAACGGCGAAATAGCCCTGTCTAAAATCGGCGACGGAAATTACGATTTCGTCATTTCGGACTGGAATATGCCCGAAATGACCGGCATAGAGCTTTTAAAAAGAGTAAGGGCAAACGAAGCCACAAAAGACCTGCCTTTCTTAATGGTTACGGCGGAAGCGAAAAAAGAAAACGTCGTAGAAGCCGTTAAGGCCGGAGTAAATAACTATATAGTCAAACCTTTTACGGCAGAAGTCCTACAGGAAAAGATTTCAAAAATTTTTCCCGATTAAACGCTAACATTTTACGGGTGATATTAAATGATAGACGATTCGATGCAGGAAATTGTCAACGATTTTATTCAGGAAGCCCTCGAACTTCTTGAGAGCCTTAACGAAAATTTTATAGAGCTCGAAAAACAGCCGGATAATAAAGAAATTTTAAACACGATATTTAGAGCCGCTCATACCGTAAAAGGTTCAGCCGGTTTCTTAGGCTTTCAAAACATAGTGGAGCTCGCCCACAGCGCCGAAAATATTCTTAATAAACTGAGGCAGGGAGAAATCAGTCTTACGTCCGAAATGACCGACGAACTGCTTAAGACCATGGATATTCTTAAGTCTATGATAATAACGGTATCGGAAACAGGTTCGGAAGGCGAGCCTCCGGAAGGCAATGCGGAACTCATCAGGAAATTAAACGCTTTATCTGAAGGCTCCGGCGCGGCGGCATCAGAACCGCCTTCATCTTCTATTTCCGCCGCTGTTCCGCCGGAAGTAAAAAAAGAAACTCGTGCCGCGGAAAGTTCTGCCGCCCCGGCGCAGAATAGCGGTCCTTCGAAGGCTTCGCCTGCCGCAGGCGGTACCCCTTCCGGCAAAAAAAAGGCGAGAAGTTTAGGCGATATACTTCTTGAAGACAACCTTATTTCCAAAGAAGAATTAGAAGAGATTTATAAAGAAAAAGAAGAGGAAGAACGTAAAGAGGGAAAAGAAAAAGCCG
>JAJYKQ010000054.1 GCA_021788495.1 bacterium
GGCATCAACGGCATGCTGAAGGCTATTAATTATGCGAGAACCGGCAATATTCCGTATTTCGGAATCTGCCTCGGGATGCAGCTTATGACGGTAGAATATGCCAGAAACGTGCTGGGGCTGAAAGAAGCCAATTCCTACGAGTTCGACGAAATTACTCCCGACCCGGTAATAAGCATTATGGACGACCAGAAAGACATAGGCAATATGGGCGGAACTATGAGGCTCGGCGCATATCCCTGCATAATCTCGAAAAATACTCTGGCGTATCAAATTTATTATAAAAATAATAAAAAATACTCCGCCGATAAGAAAAACAGCGCAAAGCTTAATCACGACGGAAATATTTCTATAAGCGAAAGGCACAGGCACAGGTTTGAATTCAACAATAAGTACAGGGAAAAATTTAAAGCATCCGGCTTTGTCTTTTCGGGAGTATCCCCCGACGACAAGCTTATAGAGATTTGCGAGTTGAAAGACCATCCGTGGTTTATAGGATGCCAGTTTCACCCCGAATTTAAGTCTTCGCCGTTATATCCTCATCCTTTATTTAAAGAATTTATTGCGGCCGCGGTAAGATATTCCAATGCTTTAATCGGCGTTCAGGCCAAGGTTAAAACTAAAAATAAAAATAAAGCCGGAAATAAAAAGGGAAAAACTTTTGCCGTATAGCGTCTAATCTGCATAAATATTATGGAAAAAATAAATTGTTTTAAAAAAGAAGATTTAGCGTCTATACTAAAATTCAAATTTGACGATGCCTATCCTTTCGTTATTGCCGGTCCCTGCGTTATCGAGGATGCCGCGGTTACGGAAAATATTGCCTCAGTCTTGAAAGGTTTTTCGGAGGAGCTTAAATTCAATCTTATATTTAAAGCTTCTTACGATAAAGCGAACAGAACCTCCGTTAATTCTTTCAGGGGTCCCGGTATAGATAAAGGATTGAAAATCTTAAGCGGCATTAAGGCAAAATATAACGTTCCCGTTTTAAGCGACGTGCATAGCGAAAACGAGATAGAAAAGGCGGAATCCGTTCTTGACGTCATCCAGATACCGGCTTTTTTGTGCCGCCAGACGGATATGCTTTTAAAAGCCGCAAAAACAGGGAAGATAATCAACGTAAAAAAAGGACAGTTTATGGCTCCGTGGGATACGAAATTTATCGCGGAAAAAATCAGGTCTGCCGGCAACGATAAAATAATTTTGACGGAAAGAGGCGTCAGTTTCGGCTATAATAATCTCGTGGTTGATTTCAGGTCTCTTCCGGTAATGAAAGAAACCGGAGCGCTCGTAGTTTTCGATGCTACGCACAGCGTTCAGCTTCCGGGAGGTTCGGGAGCGGTTTCGTCCGGAAACAGGGAATACGTTATGCCGCTTGCTAGAGCCGCCGCGGCGGTAGGCGTGGACGGTTTGTTTTTCGAGGTGCATACGAACCCGCCGCAGGCTATGAGCGATTCCGCAAATTCCGTTTATTTGAGCTCGTTCAAAGATAACTTAAAAAATATTCTCGAAATATCTAAATACAGTAAAATATGAAAAAACATAATATATTGGAAACCGCCGAAAATGTTTTAAGGATAGAAGCCGATTCGATATCCGCCCTCATAAACAGGCTCGACGAAAATTTCGAAAAAACGGTCGATTGCCTTATCGCAATTAAAGGCAAGGTAATATTAACCGGTATGGGCAAATCGGGCATTATTGCGAGAAAAATATCTTCCACCCTTGCAAGCACAGGAACCCCTTCTTTTTTTATGCATCCGGCAGAGGCATCGCACGGCGACCTGGGAGTAATATCTCCCGACGATGCCGTAATAGTGTTGTCCAACAGCGGAAACACTAAGGAAATAGTTTCCATACTGCCTGCTATAAAGCTCATAGGCGCTAAAATTATCGGGTTTTCCGGAAATAAAAACTCCCAGCTTTCCATGTTGTCGGATTATTTTTTCGACGTATCCGTCGCTCAGGAGGCCTGTCCCTACAACTTGGCTCCTACCGCCAGCACTACCGTCCAGCTTGCGATAGGCGACGCGCTCGCAGTTTCCCTTTTAAAAGAGCGGAACTTCCTCGAAGAGGATTTCGCGAAACTTCATCCGGGCGGCTCTATAGGCAAGAAATTTCTAAAAGTGGCCGATATAATGCATAAAGGGGAAGAAATTCCTTTGGTAAAAGATTCCGCTTTATTAAAAGACGCTATCATAGAAATGAACTTTAAAAGACTGGGGCTGACCGGAGTTATCGACGAAAATATGCGTCTTTGCGGCATAGTGGTGGACGGAGATTTAAGGAGGGCGCTGACCGATTCCGCCAATATCATAGATAAACCGGTAAGAGACGTTATGACGAAGAATCCTAAAATTATTCTTAAAGACGCTCTTGCCGCATCCGCTCTTCAAAAAATGGAAGAGTTAAAAATTACTTCGCTTTTTGCCGTAGAATCCGAAAACGATAACAGGCCTGCAGGCGTCATACATATTCACGACATAGTGAAAGCGGGGATAATATAATATGAAAAAACTTAATTTTAAAGATATAGAAATTTTAGTTTTCGATGTTGACGGCGTTTTAACCGACGGAAAAATATATTTATCGGAAAACGGAGTCGAGACGAAAACATTTTTTGCGCACGACGGAGCAGGAATGAAGTTGGCTAAAAAATTCGGGCTGAAAATAGGTATGATTTCGGCAAGGACGAGTAATGCCGCCTCCGTAAGGGCGAAAGAACTCGGCGCCGATTTTTATATAGAAGGATGCAAAGACAAATATAATGCTTTAAAACCGCTGTTAAAAGAATACAATATCGGCGTAAGAAATTTATTTTATATGGGAGACGATATAGTCGATATCGAACTTTTAAAGTTAGCCGCGGTTTCCGCCACCGTTCCTAATGCGCCGGAATATGTCAAGATTTGTGCGGATATCGTAACGGTTAAGGCCGGCGGATGCGGAGCCGTAAGAGAGGTCTGCGATACGATTCTGCAGGAAAAAGGGCTTCTTGCCGATTTTTTAAATAAATTATAGATTATGCCGCTTGACCGTAAAATTTTAAGAAGGGCTTCCCTTGTATTAGGACTCGGCTTTTTAGCCGTTCTGGGTTTTTTTTTGTTTCTGCATTATATGCACGGCAATAAAGGACTGTTAGGCTTTAAAATATCTAAAGGCTATATAAGCCTGAAAAAAATAGATTATAAATTTTTTAAAAAAGGCGCGCTTGCCTACGAAATATTTGCCGACAGTTTAAATTACCGCTCTCAAAAAAAGAATATTATTAAATTGAATGCGGTTAAGGTCTATATTTACGGAAAGAATAAAAAACCGGCATTTATTATTACCGGAAAATCCGGAAGATTAAACTCGGTTTCCAAGAACGTGATAATTTCGGGGGGCGTTATAATAAAAAGCGCAAAAGGGGCATATATGAAAACAGCCATAATCGACTATTTTGCTAAAGACGATAAAATCGTAGCCCCGGATTATATGAAAATTAAAGGAAAAAACTATTTTATTTCCGGAAGCGGACTTATTTTCTACGTTAAAAAAAATATTTTTATCTTGCAAAAAAACGTTCATTTTTTATCTAATAACGGGAGCGGGGTGACTAAGTGAGAATAAATTCATACTTTTTAATTTTAATCGTTTTTTTATGTTCAGCTTTTTTATTTCAGAGTAAGGGCTACTGCTCTGCCGGACCCCAGTCTAAAACTAATATAACATCTGACTCTTTAACGGTAAACAATAAAAAAAATATTGCCGTATTTACGGGACACGTAGTCGCAATCAAAGGCGGGCTAAAAATTTTATCTTCGGCGCTGAAGGTTATATATACAAAAAAAAATAAAATAAAAATGCTAATCGCAACCGGGAAAGTTCACATCATTAAAGGGAAGGACAATATTACGGGCGGCAGGGCGGTTTACTACGATAAAACGAGGATTGCCGTAATAACCGAAAACCCCGTAGCGTATGAAGGGAAAAATAAAATAGCCGGAAAAAAAATAATTATTAATTTTAAAACCGGAATATCTACCGTTATAGGCGGTAAAAAAAGAGTCAACGCCGTAGTTTATTCCAACAAGTCTTTAACCGTTCAAAAGCCTTCTGCCGAAAATAAGAAAGAGAAGAAATAAGAAATGATAAAAGTTTTGGATTTAGTAAAGAGATTTAAGAAAAGGGCGGTAGTTAACGGCGTTTCGCTTGAGATTAAACCCGGCGAAATAACCGGACTTTTAGGTCCTAACGGCGCCGGTAAGACCACTACGTTCAATATGATTTCAGGCATGTTGAAGCCGGACGGAGGCTCTATATTTTTAGACGATGCCGAAATTACGGGACTGCCGATGTATAAAAGAGCCAGGCTGGGTATAGGCTATCTTCCGCAGGAAACTTCCGTTTTTAGAAAACTTACCACGGAACAGAACCTTACGGCTATTTTTGAGCTGTTGAAAATACCGACTAAAGAAATGAACCTCAGACTCGACGAATTAGTGGAAAAATTCGGACTTGAAAAGGTCAGGAAGTCTCCGGTTATGAGTTTATCCGGAGGGGAAAGGAGGAGGGTGGAGGTCGCGAGGTCGCTCATACTTTCTCCGAAGTTCATTTTGCTGGACGAGCCGTTTTCGGGAATAGACCCCATAGCCGTCGAAGATATGCAGGATATTCTTACGGATTTAAGAAACGATTCCATAGGAATCCTGATAACCGACCATAATGTAAGAGAGGCCTTAAGGATATGCAACAGCGCCTATATAATCAACGACGGAAAAATTATAGAAAAAGGCTCTCCCTCCCATATTATTTCCAGTCCCATAGTAAAGAGATTCTTCCTCGGAGAAAAGTTTAATTTGGGTATCTGAGCCGAATGTTATATAATAATATTATATAAATAACGGTAGTTTTTTCGGAGTCAGAAAAAGGTATAAGAAAAAGGAAAAAAGGTGTCAGATTTATTTATTTCGTATCCCTTTAGTGTTTATTCTTAAATTTTCGTCCGAGAATAAATAAATCTTGTATAATATACATAATATCATTTAATATACATATTTATTTTAAGGTGTAAGGGAGGTGGGTGGGGATAATTAGGCTACCGAAAATAATTAAAGCGGATTAAAATCTTACTTAGTTGAAAATTACTACGCCTAATTGCTATAATGCATAACTTGATGAAATAAACGCAGCATTAGCATTTAAAAATTTAAGTTTTGGCAGTAAACGGCTGATAGCAGAAAGTAATAAATCAAGAACTTATAAGTTCGTGTGTCAGCATTTTTCGCTACCGGCCGCATATTAAATAAAGCTCGAACAGTTGCCCGGGCTTCTAAGCCCGAATCTTTGCAAGAATGAGTTTATTTAAAATTAAAGGAGGTATTTATGGAAGAATCTTTTTTTGGAATCGACGTATCAAAAGCCGATTTGGATCTATTTATCGTTCCGTCTAACAAAGCTTTAAAAACTACCAACGACGAAAAAGGCATAGAAGAAATAGTAAAAATAGCTAAAGAGCTAAAGCCTGCTTCTATCGTAGTAGAATCAACCGGAGTTTATCAGAATAACTTAGTTTCTCGTTTGGTCAAGGAAAATCTTCCGGTAGTTGTAACTAATCCAAGACGGATAAGAGATTTTGCCAAAGCCAAAAACAAACTTGCCAAAACGGATAAGATTGATTCGGAAATAATAGCTTTATTCGCAAAAGAGATTAAACCAGAATACAGAAGCTTTAAAGACGAAACGCTTCAGGAGCTTACGGCTTTAATTACAAGAAGGGATCAGTTAATCAATATGATAACGGCGGAAAAAAACAGGCTTGAAGTTTCCCATAAATCGGTTAAGAACGATATATTAAGAATCGTAAGAACCTTAGAGAAACATCTAAGGAGAATAGACGAAGATATAGACGACTTTCTTAAAAAAGAAGGTCCTATAAACCATAGGTCGGATATTTTAAACTCCATGCCTGGAGTAGGCAAAATATTAACCACTACCCTTTTAGCTGTTATGCCGGAACTTGGCTCTTTAAATAGGAAACAGTGCGCTTCTTTGGTAGGAGTCGCTCCGTTTAATAAAGACAGCGGCAAGTATAGAGGCAAAAAAAGCATATGGGGCGGAAGGTCGTTTATAAGAAAGATTTTGTATATGGCAACACTATCTTCGATAAGATTTAACGACGTAATAAGAACATTTTACGACAGGCTCGTATCTAAGGGAAAACCTAAAAAGGTTGCTATAGTAGCCTGCATGAGAAAATTAATAACGATATTAAACAGCATGATGAAAAACGATAAAATGTGGGACGCAACTATGTTATCCGCTTAATAAAATATTTGGAAATTTATAGAAAAAAATTAATTAAATTGAAATAAAATAACCAAAAAATGGATTTTATATTTTATTAATTATTTCAATAACTTACATTAAATATTTTACTTGACAAATAACACAGTTGCTGACACCTTTATTTTTATTATTTTATTTGTAAAAAGGTGGGAAATAGAAAAGAAAAAGCGGAAAGGCTGAAAAGCCCTTCCGCTTTAATTTTATTGCGTTTGCAATCACAACACTGCGTCAGCAGGATTAGAATGCAAAGAATATGCCTGTCTGAAATTGGTCAAATTCTGAAACATTAGTAAAATCGTAACCGGCATACAAGTGTGCATTGTAGGATAGATTATATTCAGCCATAAGGGTTAAATCATCTTTTATTCCCTCAACGCAAGTTGGCCAACCCGATGCTCCGCCATATAAATTT
>JAJYKQ010000006.1 GCA_021788495.1 bacterium
AAACAAATATTGCACTCGGCAATGTACCGTTAGTATCGAGCGATACTTCTTTTAATCTTTCTACTCAAGTTGACCCGTCTAATGCTTCAAACTTAGACGTAATGTGGACAGGCCCCGACGGCTCCGCCCAGCCCGTAACAAGCCAGGTAACCGGCGGCACTCTGGGCGCATACGTAAATCTTGAACAAAACGTAGCGCCGTCTTACATAAACCAGCTTAATTCCCTTGCGGCGTCCGTTACCGATAACGTCAACTCCCTGCAATACAACGGTTACGGTTTGGACGGCTCTACCGGCAACTATTTCTTTAAACCGGATTTGACGACGTCTACAACTGCAACCGATGCCACAATATCTACCGGCATGGTAACTAATCCCGCGGATTTGACAGGGGATAATTATACGATTTCTACGAGCGGCGGCGGTGTTTTTACGGTTCAAAATACTACAACTGGTCAAACTTTAAACAGTTCTGCCGTAAGCGTTTCTTCCGCTACTAATAAATACAATCAGAAAGTTTATACTATAGGTTTTGATGGGGTTTCAGTTAATATAACTGGAACATCTACATCCGACATTCCTCCAGCCGGTTCAACAAGTGGAGGAAGTACTACCGATACTTTCACCGTCAACCAATTGACGACCAATCCGGCTTTTACTATGGCGGTCAATCCAAATCTTACAACCTCTCAGGTAGCGGCGGCATCGGCCGTTTCAACCGCTGTTAATCCTAACAATACCGGCAACGCAACGATTAGCGCCGGAGCGGTTATTAATCCTACGGACGTTACTAACGGAACGACTATAGCAAATAGCAATGAAGGCGGACAATATACTATTAAATATACGGGACCTGGAACAACAGATACCGGAGATTTTACAGTTACCAACAATACTACAAATTTAACTCAAACAATAAATAATATACCAATTACGACAAATTCGTCAGGTCAATCCGAATATTCCATTTTTTTTGGTAATCAGAGTTTTAGCGGTAGTAATGGCGGGCAGGCAGAAAACTTTCACGTTACCCTTACAGGAACGCCGCAAAACGGCGATACGTTTACCGCAAATGTTTTATCGCCGTCTGCAAGTTCGACTCCATCTGCTTATGCCACGCCCATGACTTTATCTCAGATGATGGCGGCGGGTTTATCAGGCAATAACGAAAACGCGCTTGCCCTCGGCGCGCTTCAAAATAACAATCTGCCTATTAACGGGACAAGTTCGACTATTTCGACGTATTATTCAAATATAGTTTCAAATATTGGAACGCAGGCTCAGAACGCTAACACAAACTATACAAATTCGACGTCGGTTTTGACGAATTTGCAGAATCAGCTCCAATCGTTCGTCGGAGTAAATATGAACCAGCAGATGACGAACCTCGTCAATTACCAGAATTCGTATCAGGCAGCTGCGGCGATTACAAGCTCGGTTCAGGCAATTATGACGGCGCTTTTAAGCACGGTGCCGTAATCAATAAAAGACTGGATTCCCGCCTGCGCGGGAATGACAAGAGAAGGAAAAAAAGAAAAAAGGTGTCAGATTTATTGGAAAAAAGGTGTCAGATTTATTTATTCTCTTACTCTCGTATGCACCTGCGGGTATATAGCGATAAAAGACATAAAGGATAAAGGTGTCAGATTTTATTTTCCGCATAAGAGACGTTCAATCTTAGTTTAAAGTTATTCGCGGAAAATTAATCTGACACCTTTATCCAAAGCGTCAAGAAAAGTGTTTGGAGGCAAATAAAATGATACAGATAACTAATGCGATGATATATAACAATATTAATAATGAACTGCTTAACGAATCTAACAGCGTATATAACCTTCAGGACGAGATTTCGAGCGGCTTGCAGATTATGTCGCCGCAGGATAATCCGGGCGGCATGGTTAACGTTTTGTCGTATAACAACAGTACTGCACTCGTCACGCAATACAATTCAAACGTTAGTATTGCAGCTAATATCGGTTCTTTAGCTTCTTCTACAATAACAAACGCAATGAACGTGGTAAACCAGGCAAATTCTCTTGCCGTCGAAATGGCAAACGGGACGAATACTCCTGCAAATAATCAGGCGGCAGCCCAGCAGGTAGGGCAGATGATTAACGAACTTACGCAGTATGCGGATACCTCTTATAACGGACAAAATCTTTTTACAGGGAACAATTTAAATTTGACGTCGGCATATACGGCCGTATCTCATAAAATTACTGGTTTAATCGGAATACCCTCATCCTCATCCCTTTCTTATAATGTTTATACTTATGCAGGAACGGATACTAGCCAGAATTATCAGATAACCCAAAATGAAACTGTAACGCCTACGCTTACCGCCGATGCTATCTTCGGAAATGACCCCGTCCCCTCAAGCACATCCTCTGCAACAGTTCCCTCCGGTCTCATTTCCGTTCTTTCGCTTTTTCAGTCGGAACTTCAGAAAAACGTGTATCAGCAAAATTCATCATCTATTATTCAAGGCATACAGAACGGATTAAGCACTATGACTGCCGCACAGGCTACTATAGGAACGGTAACGGAGAGGCTTAATGAACAGCAGACGAGCTATCAGACCGTTTTGACAAATATTTCCCAACTCCTAAGCCAGACGCAGGACGTGAATGTAGCGCAGGCTATGACTAATCTTACGCAGGCGCAGGAGTCTTATCAGGCTACGCTAGAAGCTTCGTCTAATATTACTTCGCTTACGCCTATGCTTCTCCAGTATTTAAAATAGTCTATAGGTCTTCATATTTTCTATATGCTATTATGCTATATTATAAGCTATAGCCTATAATTATAATAGCCCGTAAGTTTTACAAACGATGCGCAATAAAATAGCAATACAAAACAATAAAAATATCATATAATATAACAAATAATTTTAATCATGCTGATTCTTACGAGAAAGGCCGGAGAGAGCATTAAAATCGGCGACGACGTAACTATAGAAGTATTATCTATGTCGGGGAGCAGCGTAAAAATAGGAATAGACGCTCCAAAGTCTATAAATATTTTAAGAAAAGAACTTTACGATATAATTAAGAACGAAAATATAAACGCTTCGGCAGTCAGCTTAGACGATATATCCGGTTTGAATAAACTAAACGAACTGAATGAGCTTAATAACTTCGATAACTTTAATAAACTTAACGAATTAAACGGAATTAAAAATTTAAACGTTTTATCCTCGGATAAAAATAAAAAAATATAAAAGGAGTTTTATAATTAATGGATTCCGAAATTTTAGTAAAAAGTATATATTATCCCGAAGGGGTTGCGGTAGAAAAGTCGAAAATTTTAGAATTCGTTAAGCCTATACTGGGATTTAACGATTTAAAAAAATATTGCATATTAAATATAAATAAAGAAAAAAATCTTCCTTTTTTTATACTGCAAAGTATCGAAAACGATAAACTTTGCTTTATCGTAGCCGACCCGAACTATTTCTTTAAGGATTATACTGCGGGTATAACGGAAGAAGATAAAGAACTTATAGGATTAAAAGATAAAACCGACGCTATTATATTCGTTATAGTAACCGTTTTTAAAGACTTATATTCCTCTACGGTTAATCTAAAAGCTCCGATAATAATCAACGTTAAAAGCCGAAAAGCTATGCAGACAGTCTTAAACAACGATTTATACGACGTTAAACAGAAACTTCCCATAAATCCCGTTAAAGCCTGATGCAATAATAATTCCAACCATTAATTATTAACTATTAACCGTTAATAAACGCCGCCGCTTTCGGGGTTTCTTCTGTCGGTTATTATATTTGAACCGGACATATCTTTTGCGGCTTTTTTAAGTCCCGAGACTATTTCGCTTATCTGTCCGTAATGCGTAATTTTTTTATTTACGTTTTCTATAATTGCTATAGACAGGCTCATTATAGGAAATCTTTGAAGATTTTTTTGCCTTCCGTAAGCTTCTATGTATCCTCGTTCTTTATCCGTGTTATCGTAAAAAGAAAGGATGATTTTATCGAAATTAGCTATTATATTGTTTGATATTTCCAATATGTCCTCGTTGTGGGACATTATTACGAAATCGTCGCCGCCTATATGTCCTATAAATACGTATTTTTCGATATTTCTGCGTTTTGCTTTGGAAATATCGTAAACGGTAGTAGCAATAAGCCTTGAGGTCATCATTATAACTTCGTCGCCCCTCAAAAAACCGTATTTGTCGTTATACGATTTAAAGTTGTCTATATCAATATAAGCAAAAGCAAAATCGATATCTTCGTCTAATTTGGTTTTTACCGATTCTATTATTGACGAGTTTCCGGGCAGTTTAGTAAGCGGATTTGCGTCTAATGCCGATTTAGAAGATTTTATTATGCTTTCTGTCTTATACTTGAGTTCGTTTTTGCTTAGCGGTTCTTTAATGTAATCTTTTAAAATATATTTTTCCGATGAGGCAATAGATTTAAAATCAAAATCAGGAGGAATAATAAAAAGAATCGGAATATTGCTCAGCATGTTGTCTATCTGCATATCGTTAATCATTTTCAGTTCTTTTTTGTATTCAAGTTCGTTTTTTTGCATTATAGAACCGATTACTATTATAATTAAATTCGGCGGGGATGCGTAAACCGAATAGTATGCCCGGTTAAAAGAATCGAACATCATTATATTATATTCTTCGAGTTCGTCTTTTATAAAGGATTTATAAAAGTTTTTTTCGGATTCGTCGAGTACCGCAAATATTTTATAAGATTTATTTTTTTGTTTGTTCATGCATTATTATTCAATTTTTATTTGACTAGTCGAATATATTCAGTTCGTCTTTGTACAGATAAATTTCTTCTATCGCCGATTTTATAAAATCGATATTAATTCCTAAAATATTCATGGAATCGGTATTTATTTTTTCTAAGTAAGTTGAGCCTGAAAATCCAACTCCCATAGCCCTTGTCAAAAAATCCGCAATGTTTAATATCGCCGTTTCTTTTTTGAAATCGTCGGCAAGAGCGGGATTATGATGGTATTTTATAGGTATATATATAGAGGAAGGAAGATTCCATTCTTTTACCAGCATATACCCAAGCTGGTCGTGAGATATGTTGAGAATATCATGTTCTACTTTTTCCAAAGGTTTTTCTTCTTTTTGCGCTGTTTCCAATATAGTCTTAAAATCTTTCTTAAAAGTCGTTGCTATAATAATTTTCCCTATGTCATGCAGCAAGCCGACCGCAAACATATTGTCGGGATCTACGGTTTGCTGTTGTTTTTGTTTTTCGTTTGATTTTAATTTACCGGTTTCGCCGGTTTTTTTTATGCTTTTGTTTATTTCCTGAGAAATATGTTTGGAAGCGAATGCGCAGAACAGGGAATGTTCCGAAAGACCGGTCATAGCTTCTTCCATTGCGGTGAAAACCGATGTAGAAATTACGATGCTCTTTAATACGTTTGCGCCTAAAAGCACTATGGCATGGTTAATGCTGTATATTCTTTGCGGAAACCCGTAAAAAGGAGAGTTTACTATTTTTAATATTCTTGCGGACAGGCTAACGTCTTTGGACATCAAATCGCCGATATTTTTGATAGAAAAATTATCGTTATCTATT
This sequence comes from bacterium, assembly GCA_021788495.1. The sequence goes on from JAJYKQ010000006.1 coordinate 5,581, forward strand.
TCTTCCGAAATTTTAGTTAAAACCTTAGGCAGGGTAGGTATATTTTCGGTTTTTTTAACGGTAGCTATTAACTTGTCCAAGGTGTCTATTTTTTTCATTTGCCGCGTTCACCGGAATTATGGGTTTCGCCGTAAAATTTAATTATCTGATTTTTAATTGCGTCTTTGATTTCTTCCATATATTCATAACCATCGTCATTTTTAAATCTTTTTTCTAAAGACGCTATCTCTTTTTCCATTTTTTCTTTATTTTCTACGGAAATTTCATTATCTTTTTCCCTGTCGCGGCCGGTTCCTTCTATAAATATATGCATTTCTTCGGGAGAAGAATATTCGCCGCTTATTTTTTTTATATTTTCTATAAATTTATCGGTTAATTCCGTTCCTTTTTTAAGAATAGTTATACCTTTTCTGGAAACTATATCTTTTGCCAGGACATCCCCTGCTTTTAATTTGTCGGTTTTAATTTTCTGCATATTTTTCCGTTTTGTGTTGATTTATATTATATCATATTATAAAATTATAATAGTTATTATAATTAATAAGCAAATAAAAATAAATAAAAATAAATAAAAAAATGAATTTATTGAAATTAAAAATTGCCGATAATATTATTATATTGAATAATTATATAATGTTAATTTTATCCGAAAAAAGAGAAAATCCGGTTAATTTAAAAAAAATATTCGAAAGAAAAGTTTTGCTGACGAGATTGTTTTTTAAATCCGGCATACGCTGTGAAAATTTAGATTTAAGCAGGTTTAAAAACATAAACGAAGAAGTTTATAAAATCGATATACAGAATAAATTATCATATATTATAGAATCGGATAAAAAAATTATCGATATGCTGGACGGCATGAAAGAAAACGTCGGCGAAAAAATAGCGATGCTTAATAAAATTTCTTCGGCTATAAAAGCTTATAAATCAAACTAACAATTATTAAATTAAATAAAAAACGGACGGACGATAAATGAATAGCGCGGAAGATTACGATAATTTTTTTTATGAAAATCAGGAGATAGTTTTAGAAACTCCGAAAAATAAATTTAAAGGATATATTACTAAGACAGATAAAAATCTTTTAAGCGTCGTTTTATACGCCTGCTTTGAAGATAAAAAAGTCGTAGAATTTGAATCAAACGATTGCGATACGGAAAAGTATATAGAACTTATAAAAAAAACATCAGATATAAATATAACTAGCTATGGATTTTCTAAAACATATAAATATAAAATTGCGGCAGAGAAAATTCTTAGAAATACCGGCGGTATTTTTCTTCAGGCAAATGTTTCCGGCCAGCCTATAGAAGAAAGGGAAGGAAGGGAGTTTGTCAGGGTAATTGCCGTTATACAGTTTATTTATCAAAAAATTTCTATGGAAGAATTTCTTGAAACTAAAGAGTCTTATATTTCCAGACCTTCTTTTACTACGTCGGTCTATGGAATTTACGGCGTAGCTTCGCCGAAAGTATACGGAACGCATGGCGAAAAGGACGAAGATACCCCTATAAATCCTAAATTAGAAAATCTTTTGATAGCCATAAACAGTAAATTGGATGTTATTTTGTCCATATTAAATCCCGAAGCGTCTATTTTTTCGGACGTTAAAGAAAAAAGGGTATCCATAAGCGGTTCCGGAATTATGTGGACCGAAGAAACAGAAGAAGAAACAGATAAAAACAATGCTGCTCAAAATAAAGAGAAAAATAAAGAGGATTTGAAATTAAAACGCGGCGACATATTAAAGATTACTATGCTGTTTCCTTCCATTCCTCAATTCGTAGTAAAAGCTCTGGCACAAGTCGTTAACGTTTCCGAATATCCGCCCGACGAAGGTTCAAATAAAGCCAAGATTTCTTTTGCATGCAAATTCACCGCAATAAACGAATCGGACAGAGACGAAATAATTAAGTTTACCTTTGAACAGCAGAGACGGCAGATAGCTAAACAGAATATTGAGCGGCTATCATGAACTTGGAAGTTCGTTGTTTAAAAAGTTAGACATAACGACTATGTTGACGCGCCTGTTAAGTGCGCGTCCGGCGGCGGTAGAATTGCTGGCTACAGGTTTGTATTTGCCGTATCCGGAAGCAGACAGCCTAGCCGGGGGAAAATTAACGCTTTTTATAAAAAAACTCAGGACGTTGACCGCCCTTGCGGTTGAAAGCATCCAGTTGTTTGGATATTTTACGCTTCGTATCGGCGTAGAATCGGTATATCCTTCTATGGATATATTATTGTCGACTTTTAATAGTTCGGAAGCTATATATTTTAATAGCGGATGATATTTTGTTATTATTCTTGCACTGCCGGAATTAAAAAAGCTTGAACCCTTAAGAGATATAACAAGGCCCCTCGTAGATTTATAAACTCTTAGCGAAGATTTATACGATGCATTTCCGGCGGCAAAAGATTTTATTTTTGATTCTATTCCCGTAAATACCGCCGATTCCTGCCGTTCTTCTTTAATGAGCTTTTTATTCGATTTAGATACCTTAAATTGGGAAGGCGAAACCTTAGGCACTACTATCTTTGGAGTAGAAGCTATATTCGGCTTTGAACGCGAAACCGTTATAAACTTATTGGCTCCAAATGCCTGCTGTATCGAAATTGCAAGCTCCTTTAATCTGACGTTGTTTACTTTCGATATTGCAAACATTACTATAAAAAAGGACAGGAGAGTGGTAAGAAAATCCCCATAGCTGATCATCCATCTTTCGGAATTCGAATGTTCCGGACATTTTTTCTTTTTTCTGGACATTCTTATTTTTCTCCATTTTTCAAATCGTAAGCTTTTTTCTGCTCTGTGCTTAAAAAAGACTTAAGTTTTTCTTCTATAAGTCTAGGATTTTCGCCGTTCTGAATGCTTCTTATGCCCATAAGGATAAGCTCGTACCTTAAAACTTCCACTTTAAGGTTCATTTTAAGTTTACTGGATATAGGAAAAAGTATGGTGTTTGCAAAAGCAAGACCGTAAAGCGTTGCCGTAAATGCGACTGCAATACCTGCGCCTAGTCTGTTAGGCTGGTTCAGATGCTGCATAACGTGTATAAGACCTAAGACTGCTCCTATGATGCCGAGCGTCGGTGAATAGCCGCCCGCCTGCTCGAATATTTTAACGCTTTCGTCGCCGAATTCTTCTATATTAGACAACTCCGTTTCCATAATATCCATGACTACCTGAGGATCTATGCCGTCCACTACTAACTGAAGCGCTTTTTTTATAAAAGGGTCGGATGAGGCTTCTATTTCCGATTCCAATGCAAGAACGCCGTTTTTTCTTGCTTTCGTTGCGTAATTCAACAGGTCGGAAATTGTAGTTTCATAATCGACTTTTTTTGATAAAATAACTCCTTTTGCGGATATAATCGCTTTTTTAAGGTTATCCATCCTGTTTCCGGCAACCGTTGCGCCGGTTGTTCCTACTATAACTATTACGAAACCGATAGGGTCAAGCAATTGCATCAAATTAGAACCTTGGAGGAAATTTCCGAATATTATTCCGCCGAGACCCAATATAAAACCGATAATAGAAGCTATATCCATTGTTTGTATATTTATAAAAAGATTAAATTATATTAAAATAAATCTAAATAATAATAAATTTTCTATATTATAATACAAAAAATATTTTTTTTAAATATCTTATAAATCAATTTTAATAATAAACGATGATTTTATAGCCGCCGGTTAAACTTTTATTAACGTTGGCATTATGATATAATATAAAAAATTAAAATTTATATTAAATTTAAGTTGCGTTCATGCCGCATATTTTAAACGACAATGGAAAAATTAAATATTAATCTTAACATTCCGGTTTCTTCGGAACCGAAAATTTCGAGCGAAGCTTCCGTTAAAAATAACGGTAAAAATGAAATTACCCCTGAAGAGCTTAGCGAAATAAAAACGGTCGCCGTTAAATTCGAAAGCCTTTTTTTAAATATGATTTTTGATTCTATGTCTAAGGCAGTGGAAAAAGGCTCTTTTATAGATAAAGGTACCGGCTATAAAATTTACAATTCCCTTTTTTACGAGGCCGTAGCTAACAACAACAGCTACGGTAAAGGCATAGGCATAGCAAAAATGATCGTCGATTATTTTAAAGAGCATCCGTCTTTGATAGCAAAGGACGGAATAAAAGGACTAAGTTCTTCTGTCGCTTCTATGTCCGCTACCGGCAATTTATTTCAGGCATACGGATTAGCTTCAAAATATGGGGGCGCCGGCGCCGAAGGACTGAAACTTAACGCTTTGAAATCCGACGGCGCTTCCGGTTCTGACGCCTCAGGAGTTACCGAAGATTATGCCACCGCCGACGGTCTTGCAAAAAAAGCTTCCGAAATTTACGGCGTTCCGTACGGTTTAATAAAAGCCGTAATCAAAACGGAATCCGGTTTTAATCCTTATGCCGTTTCCAATAAAGGCGCCGTCGGACTTATGCAGTTAATGCCTAAAACTGCAGAAGAACTGGGCGTCGATCCTTACGATCCCGAAGGCAACGTTTTAGGCGGAACGCTTTACCTTAAACAGCTTTTGGACCGTTACGGAGGCAATACCGAGCTTGCTCTTGCCGCATACAACGCCGGTATAGGAAATGTCGAAAAATATAACGGAATACCGCCGTTTGAAGAAACGGAAAATTACGTAAAAACCGTTCTTGCTTACTATAAAGAATACTCTTGATTAATTTTAAGCGGGATTATTATCGTATAAATTTTATCATATCGTTTATTTTATATTATGGGAAGACTTATAAATTTAAAAGAATACGCCGGTATGCTCCAAGACTTCAATCCTATGCTTATAAAGGGAAAAATAGTTAAAGCCGTCGGACTCGTCCTTGAAGCTAAACATCCTGATCTTTCCATAGGAAAAATCTGCCGCATTAAAGGTAAAAACGACGTGTCTTCAAAAGGTATCACCGCAGAAGTTATCGGTTTTAAAGACGACAAGGCAGTTCTTATGCCTTACGGCGATATAGGAGGCATAAGTTTAGAAAGCGAGGTTATTCTTTTAGAAGAAGAGGAAAAATTTCCGGCAGGCGAAGAACTGCTGGGAAGAGTCGTGGATCCGTTCGGCAATCCGTTAGACGATAAAGGAAAAATTCAATGCGGCGGTTATGCAAAGATAGTCAACGAGCCTCCATCTCCTTTATCCAGAAAAAGAATTAACGAAGTTATGGACGTCGGAGTAAGGGCGGTAAATTCTTTTTTGACGATAGGCAAAGGGCAGAGGATAGGTATATTTGCCGGCTCAGGGGTCGGCAAAAGCACTCTTCTCGGCATGTTTACCAAATATTCTAAATCAGACGTAAATATTATAGCGCTTATCGGCGAAAGAGGGCGCGAAGTTAAAGAATTTATAGAAAAAAGTCTAGGAGAAGAAGGTTTAAAAAAATCCGCCGTTATCGTCGCTACGTCGGATAAATCCCCGTTGGTCAGAATGAGAGGAGCTTTTGCGGCGACAGCCCTTGCGGAATATTTTAGGGACAAAGGACTTGACGTGCTTTTTCTTATGGATTCCATTACCAGGTTTGCAATGGCTTCGAGGGAAATAGGACTTTCGGCGGGAGAACCTCCGACGGTAAGAGGCTATACGCCATCCGTTTTCAGCGTTTTGCCGAAACTGTTAGAAAGAGCTGCCAACTCCGATAAAGGAAGCATCACCGGAATATATACGGTTTTAGTAGAAGGCGACGATATGAACGAACCTGTTTCCGACACGGTAAGGTCTATACTCGACGGACATATAGTTCTTTCGAGAAAAACGGCGGAAAAAGGAATATTTCCGGCGATAGACGTTTTAAACAGTTTGTCCCGCGTCATGCCGGACATAGTTTCAAAAGAGCATCTGCTGTCCGCACGAGAGGTTTTAAAAGTGGTTTCGGAATACAGGGTAAACGAAGACCTTATAAATATCGGCGCTTATTCCAAAGGTTCCAGCGAAGCGATAGATTTTGCCATAGACCATATATCTAAGATAGAAAACTTTATAAAACAGACCCCCGAGGAAAAATATTCTTTCGAGGAAAGCATTAACGAAATGACCGGACTGCTGAATTAAATAAACAAACCGCGAACTAAATATAAAAAAATAAAATAAAAAAATATGAACAAATATAGGATAGGCAAAAAAGATGCTTTGTCGCTGTTTAAAAACGATAACATTATCGAACTTGGAAAAATAGCCGACGGTATAAGAAAGAAAAAACATCCGGACGATATAGTCACGTTTATTATAGACAGAAATATTAACTACACCAACGTCTGCATCTCGGAATGTAAATTTTGCGCTTTTTACAAAAAATACGGAGTGTGCGACGACGACGCTTACGTGCTGACGAAAGAACAAATTTTCGATAAAATCAGGGAAACAAAAGAACTTTCCGGTACGCAGATTCTTCTTCAGGGAGGATTAAATCCCGATATAACTATAGACTACTATATTAATCTGTTAAACGATATTAAAGAAAATTTCGATATACATATACATGCGTTTTCTCCGCCGGAGATTACTTTTATCGCCCGTTCAAACGATATGACTATCAGAGAAACCGTAAATCTTTTGAAAGAAGCAGGCTTGAATTCCGTACCGGGCGGAGGAGCGGAAATATTAGTCGACAGGGTAAGAAAAAAAATAAGCCCGAATAAGATAGACAGCGGGCAGTGGCTTAAAGTCATGGAAGAAGTTCACAATGCGGGTTTAAATTCTTCCGCCACCATGATGTTCGGAACTATAGAAACCGATGAAGATATAGTGGAACATCTTTTAAAACTTAGAGACCTTCAGGATAAAACCGGCGGTTTCAAGGCTTTTATTCCTTGGAGTTTTCAGAGTAAAAATACGTCGCTTAATCCAAGGGGCGTTTTCGGTCATTATTATCTTAAAGTACTTGCGGTTTCAAGAATAGTTTTAGACAATTTCGATAATATTCAGGCGTCATGGGTAACGCAGGGAGCGAAAATGGGACAGGTCGCGTTAAGTTTCGGAGCTAACGATATGGGTTCCACAATGCTTGAAGAAAACGTAGTAAAAGCGGCGGGAACGGCAAACAGAACAGTCGATGAAAAATTAATGGTTAGATTAATTAAGGACGCGGGATTTATTCCTGCGCAGAGAACGAATAATTATACGCTAATAAAAAAATATCGCTAAATATATATATTTTTTTAAAATTAAAATTATGTTATAATTTTTATAAATAAACAACAAATTATATTATAAAAAGGCGGGGGCATAATTTCCGTGACGGAAGAAAAGCTTTTACATTTTAAAAATATTTTAAACAAAAAATTAGAGTCTTTGCTCGACGATGCTCTTAAAACCGTCGACAGCATGACGAAAGAAGACGATAATTTTCCCGACCCTAACGACAGGGCGACTTTAGAATCCGACAGAAACTTCGAACTAAGGATACGCGACAGAGAAAGGAAACTAATTCCTAAAATACAGGAAGCGCTGTCCAGAATAGAAAACGGTACTTACGGAATATGCGACGAATGCGGCGGAGAAATTTCCGAAAAAAGATTGGAATACAGGCCGGAAGCTACTTTATGCATTGCCTGCAAAACTAAACAGGAAGAACTTGAAAAAAGGAAGAATAAGTAATAATATTAAAATAGCGGTATTACATAATATATCAAAATTAATCTAACGGCTGTTATTTATTAAGGATAATGCCATGATAAATTTAGCGAACAGAATTACTCCCAGAAAAAAAATTCTTCTGGTAGAAGACAACAGGATGCATTCGGAACTTGTGCGAATTATTATACAATCGTCTTTTGACGCCGACGTAACTATAGCAGAAAACGGCAGGGACGCATTGGATAAAATTACCGAAGGAAATATTTTCGACCTTATTATTATCGATATAATGCTTCCGAAAATAAACGGACTCGACGTTCTCAGGACTATCAGAAAAGTTTACGACAAAGTTCCCATTTTAATGATAAGCGCTCTTAACGATAAAGAAACCGTAAAAAAAAGTTTTGAAGACGGAGCTACCGATTACGTCGATAAGCCTATAAGAAACGAACTGCTCAGAGACAAAATAAGCCTTCTGCTTAACGCCAGGTCTTTGTAATTTAAAATTTATAATTTATTATCGCTGTATATAATATATAATATTAATAAATAGATATTTATTACTTAACTATCAAGGAGAAATAAGTTTAGCTTGAAGAAACTGAATAATTTTATGAACGGTGTCATGGCAAAAATCCTGATATACGGCGGCGGCAAAGCCGCTAAGACTATGATTGAAATGCTTCGAGACGATAAAAACGTCGAGATAGCCGCGTTAACCGCCAGAAATTTAGACAAAGAAGGCGCCGTCTATGCAAAAGAATCCGGAATAAAATGCTTTAAAACGATTAAGGAAGTTAACGACGCTAATATAAATTTTAATATAATATTTAATCTGACCGGAGAACCTGAATTAGAACTTGCCGAGCTTGCGTTGCTTCACGACCACGGAATAGAGATTATTAATTCCGTCAGTTCCAAACTTATTTACGACCTGCTTTACGACAGGCACAAAAATCATATCGATAAAGAAAGCATTATTAAGCAGTTAAGAGAGCAGAAGGCATACTTTAAAAATATCTTAGACGATTCTTTCGATATGATTATGGTCACCGACCGCCGCGGTATAATTACCGAATTTAATAAGGGCGGCGAAAATATGCTCGGTTATTCCCAGAAAGAAGTTATAGGAAAGCGCGCATCCGAATTTTATATAAATCCCGAAGAAAGAGACGATATTTTAGAAAAGCTTAAAAAAGATAAATTCGTAGCAAATTACGAAACGCTGCTTAGAAAAAAGGACGGAAGTACGGTCAATATATCTCTTACGATATCACGCATTATGGATAAGAATGGAGATATAATAGGAACTATCGGCATTTCTAAAGATATTACGGACATAAAATTGCAGGAAAAAAGGCTGAAGGAGCTGAACGAAAATCTTGAAAATAAGGTTATAGAAAGAACGAAACAGTTTGAAGAAAGCAACAAGGAACTTAGAAAGTCAAATGAGTTAAAATCTAAATTTATCGCAAATATGTCTCACGAATTAAGGACGCCGCTTAATGCAATTATAGGCTATTCAGATCTTCTTAAAGATTCGGCGGATTTAAGCGAAAAGCATAAAAAATATACCAATAACATATTAGTATCGGGCAAACATCTGCTCCAGCTTATAAACAATATTCTCGACATATCTAAAATAGAAGCAGGCATGTTCACTCTTGAATACTCCGTTTTTTCTATTAAGGAAGCTATAGACGAAGCTATCGTCGTTTTAAAATCGCTTGCCGGAAAAAAGAATCTTACGATAACCGTCGATTATGAATGTTCCCAAGATTACAAACTGTATTCCGATAGAATTAAATTTAAACAGGTGATATATAATCTTTTAAGCAACGCCATAAAATTTTCTTTTGAAAATACCGAAGTTAAAGTAGTGTGCAAAAATGTTTCTCCCGCCGTAAATATTAAACCGGAAACATCTCGCGATAAATTGTTTGAATACATACAGATAGACGTTATAAACAGCGGAATAGGCATAGACGATAATTTTAAAAATAAAATATTCGAAGAATTTACTCAGGCGGATAATAATTACTCTAGGCAGTATGAAGGAACGGGCCTCGGACTTGCTTTGACGAAAAAAATAATAGAACTGCACGGAGGGCATATAAACTTTGAATCGGTCGAAAACGGTTTAACCGATTTTACTTTTATCCTGCCAAATCCTCTTGAAGCCGAAAAAGCTGCCGCAATGAGCGTCGAAGAAACCGAAAAAACTTTAATAACGGTAGATGCAAAAACTTTTTTCTGGAACAACAACGCCAAAAGAAATAAACCTTTAGTGCTTGTTTCAGAAGACGACCGCCCTACCTCTGAAATTTTAACTATAAACTTGGTAAACTCGGGATATTCGGTTGCCCATGCATACGACGGAATAGAAGCCGTCGAAAAGGCGAAAAGTTTAAAGCCTTTCGCTATTCTATTAGATATTATGCTGCCGAAAAAGGACGGATGGGACGTTTTAAACGAATTAAAAACCGACAAAGACACAAAAAACATACCGGTAATTATAACGAGCATAATAGACAATAAAGACTTGGGATTTGCGCTAGGCGCTACGGATTATCTTATAAAACCTATAGAAAAAGAATCGCTTATTCATACTCTTTCGCAGTTTACATTGACCTCTAAAAGAAAAAAAAGACAGGTTAATATTCTGCTTGTCGACGACGACCCGATAGTTCATAAAATGATAGGAAAAATTTTGGCGGATGAAGGTTTTAATCTCGTCCATGCATACAACGGCGAAGAAGGCCTTAAAATGTCAATAGAGCTTAAACCCGATTTGATACTGCTAGATTTGATAATGCCGGACATAGACGGATTCGAAGTAGCCGAAAACATAAAAAAACATCCTATATCTGCTCAAATACCTATATTCATTATAACGTCCAAAGATTTGACTGTAGAAGAAAGGCTTAAACTTTCCGGCAATATTGAAAGAATAATAGGCAAAAAATCTTTTTCCGCCGAAGAATTAAGCCGCTCTATAAGGGAATTGGAGCTTATCTATCCCCAAAAAGCAGGTTTATTCGATGAAATTACCGGTCTTTTAGACCATAATTATTTTAATATAAGATTGGCTCAGGAAATTAACAGGGCAAAAAGATACAATATAGTTTTCAGCGTAATATTTTTAGATATAGATAATTTTAAAGAATACTGTGATTTAGTAGGAAATTTTCATTCCGACATAGCGCTTAAAAAAATATCGGAAATTTTAAAGAAAATGCTTAGAGGCTCTGATGTGATAGTAAGATTCGGCTATGACGAGTTTGCAATAATATTAAATAATACCTTAAAAGATGCGGCCGTATTCGTCGCAAGCAGGTTCTGTTCGGTCGTAAGGGATTATCCTTTTTATAAAGAAGAAGAGTTAAAGTCTAAAAAATTAACGGCTTCCTTTATAGTCGCTTCGTTCCCAAAAGACGGAGAGACTCCAGAAGAGCTTGTTTCTAAAATATACAACAGGCTTTGCGATATTAAGAGTTCGGGAGGAAATACCGTAGCGGAAGTAAACTGAAGAATTAAAAAAAATAAAGAAATAAATTAATATTAATTATTGATACGTTGCATTATTAAATTAAATTAATTATATAATATGCGTAATAAAATTCTTATAGTAGAAGATAATGCTATAAATCTTGATTTAATTACGGCAATGCTGGAGCCGTTCGATTTAGATATAGTAACGGCCGAAGACGGTTACGAAGCGCTTAAAAAAACGGATGAAAATCCCGATATTGCTTTAATTCTTCTCGATATAGGACTTCCAGGGATAGACGGAATAGAAGTTTTTAAAAGGTTGAAATGCAATGAAGCATACAAAAATATTCCCGTTATTGCGGTTACGGCGCACGCCATGGCAGGCAATAAAGAACATCTGATATCTCTTGGGTTTAACGATTTTATCGCAAAACCTATAGATAAAAACATACTTTACGAAAAAATAAGGGAATATTTAAAAATTGAAGGATAAAACGGAAGAATTTAAATTTTACACAAAACTAAAGGTCAGATACGAAGAAACGGATGCTATGTCCGTCGTTTACTACGGTAAATATTTCGTATTTTTCGAAGTGGCAAGAACGGAGTATCTTAAAAACATAGGCTACAAATATACCGACATAGAAAAAGAAGGCTTTTACTTCGTTGTAGCCGAATCCAACTGTAAATATTTTAATCCTGCGAAATACGACGACGATTTAAAGATATATACAAAAATAGAATATATAAAAAATTCTAGTTTTAACTTTATTTATAAAATAGTAAGAGAAAATAAGACGGAAAATCCGCCGAAAGACGGCGGATACCCTATGACCTCGAAACTTAAACAAACTCTGCCTTCAATACATACCGAGATCGCCTCCGGATATACGGTCTTAGTCTGCGTCGACAACGTAGATTTTAAACCTAAGCGTATTCCAGAATACCTTAGAAAAGCTATTAAGGATTTCGAAAAATTCTAATATTTTTTTGACGTGGGCAGAATTAATTATATCCTTTTCCCGCTATTGCCGTTTCCTTCCTTATTTGCGGAATTTTGTAACGTAAATGTAACAAAAAATTAACATATTTTTAACATTTTCGTCATAATCCTGAAACATTAAAATGATTAAATAATATTATCTCAATTATATCAGTTTTTAATATTGATATTAAATTAATTTAATCGTTAAGTTTAAGGAGGGACGCAGAAATGTCCGCAAGAAAATTAGAAAACGCCGTTTACTTTAACTATTTTAATCCGCTTAAAACATTTAAAAAGATTGAAAGGTTTAAAAATTTTTATTTTAACGTTTCTGTAAATATCGCCGCAAAAATTCAGTCCGAAACTAAAAAAAATAAGGCAACTAATGTATCTTACGGCAAGGTTTTATTATCTGTTTTTGCTTTCGGAAGTATTATCTCCGTCGCTTCATGCGCTTCCGCTATGATAAACTTAAATCAGGGTTCGCTCGGTATAGGCGCTTCCGGCATTTTAAACGAAGCTACGACGTGGATATGCTACAGGCTTGCTCCCGCTACTCTTACCATAGGACTCGTTAAAGGCTTTTACGATATAAAACAGCACAAACCGGATGCCGCAAGAAAAGCGTTTATAACTGCGGCGGCAGGAACAGGCGTTATGCTTGCTCCGACTATAACAGGGGCAATACTCGGAATAGTCCAGAATGCGGGAGGCGCTGCCGCCGGTATGAATATTGGAGCCGGTAACGGCGCAACGACGATAGGACAGCCTTAAAATGCTGCATAAATAAAAATAATTATAACAATACATATATATAAATAAAATAAAAAATGACTCAAAAAAAACAGAACAAAGCAATAAATGCGCAAGGATATACCGAATTTAAAATATACAGCGAAATACACGGAAAAATAACGAGATTCGGGCTTGAAATTTACGACTGGGCATTTTTTATTTTTTTGACTACGGCTTCTATATTAATATTTAAAAAAGCTATTATTATAGCGATATTGTCGGATACCGCAACATTAATATTTATAAAAAAGTATAAGAAAAATAAACCGGATTTTTATACGAATTCGCTTTTATCTTTTATATTCGCAAAAAAAGAGCTGTACGTTTTAAATTCTGAAAAGGAGAAATAAGAATAAATTTATGCTGTTAAATTCCGTTTTAAAAAAAATAGAGCCGTCCGGTTCATTAAATAAATACGTTAATCTTTTGTCGGTAAACGACGGTATAGCCGCAGGCGTAGACGGGTCTTTTACAATAGGTTTTTCCGTAAAAGGCTTCGATTACTATCTTTCCGAAAATAAAATAGTTAACGATACGGCTTACGTAAACGATCTTCTGCTCAATCTTATGGACGAAAACATCAGTCTTCAATGGATTTACAAAATAGGCGACAAAAATGAAAAATTTATTTCTAACTACGAAAACTCTTCCGTGCCGCCAGTAAATTTTAAATATATAAAAGATAATAAAATAAAGCATCTGGAATCTAAAAATATTAAAAACGTTAATATATACCTTTTTTGCACAATTAACGGTTTAAGCCTTCGTTCAAATACCGGCAAAACGAACTTAACTTCTATATTTGCAGGTTTTGCAGGCAGGCTTGCCAAAATTGATTTAAAGTCTTCCGTTAATTCTATCGCAAAACTAAACGCCGGCTGCGATAAAAAAATAATAGAAAGACAATTAAGAAACGCCGAAAACAATCTGGGTTTTATATCCTCAAAACTCGATTTAAGCTTAAAAAAAATGAATAATCAGGAGCTTGTGGACTATTTTTACGAAGAATTAAATCCTTTAAGATTTGCCTGCGGAGTCAAAGCGCCGAAATGGGAAGATATGATGGACGGTTCGACGTTCAGAAGCCAGCTTGTATATTCATATGCCGAAATCAAAAAAGATTTTTTTTATATAGACGGATATTATTATAAATTTATAAACATGCACAGACTTCCGTCAAAAATAGATTCATTCGGTATAACGCCCCTTTTAAGCTTAAACGGGTCTGTGACGGAAGATGATTTTTTTCCTTATGATATAGCAGTCGCCTTTAATATTCCAGAACAGGAAAAAACTATGGAAAAAATACAGACGGACAGAAATATAAAAGCAAGTTTGACGGAAGCGGTAAACGGCGGATATACGGATTATAAAGGGGTTAATATTACCGAACAGTTAGACGAGTTTTTGGAATCGGTTTCAAAACTTAAAAAGAAAGTCGTAGAATTTTCTTTATGTGCGCGAATAAAGTCTAAAAATTTAGAAGACCTGAATGTAAGGGCGGTAAAACTCCTTGAATCTTTTAAAAATTTGAACGGAATGGAAGGAATAATAGACGACATGGAGCATCATAAACTTTATCTTTCTTTTTTACCCGGTCAATCGCGCTTTAACAGGAGATTTAAAACGTCTATTTCTACGGCGGCAGCACCTTTCATACCGCTTAACGAAGGGTTTAAGGGGACGGAAAAATGCGCTATTCCGTTAATAAACGACAGAGGGGAAGCGGTAAGACTCGACCTTTACGAAAACCGCCTGCCTTCAAAGCACGGAATAGTTTTCGGCAAAACGAGAAGCGGAAAAGGTTTTATGCTTAACGGATTTTTAAGCAATTTTTACATATCCGGCGACGATTACCATATAGTAGGGGTTGACATAGGCGGAACTTACAAAAAATTCTGCAAAATATTTAACGGCGATTATATAGAAATAGACCTCGACGGCTCTTACTGCATAAATCCTTTCCCTCCGAAAAAATACTTCGTCAAAGAAATAAACGGAGAAGAGGCTTTCGACCCCGATATTATGGTTTTTCTGACGGGTATAATAGGACTAATGGTAGAACCGGAAAAAAAATTATCGCCCAACGACAGAACCATAATATCGAGGGCGGTGCAGGCGGTTTACGATAATATAGACGACTATGAAGATATGCCTATAATATCCGATATAAACAACATTTTATTCGATTACGGCGAAGCCAGGGATATTCAAGATAAACAAAGGGCTATGGAAATGGGGAAAAATCTGTTTCAGTGGACGGATATTTCTTCGCCGTACGGAATGCTCATAAACAGAAAAAACGGAATAAATATAGATAATAAAATAGTAATATTCGACCTGCAAAAGTTAAAAGGCCATGAAGACCTGCAAAAAGTAGTATTTGCTATTATAAAAAATATATCTTTTAAAAAAATGTACGACAAATCGGCAAAAGTTTTTTTCTTTTACGATGAATGCTGGGAATTTATGGGAGACCCTAAACTTGCGGAGCTGATAATGCATCTATACAAAACATCCGCAAAATGGGGTTCTATGGTATGGAGTATTACGCAGGAGCCTGGCGATTTGTTAAAGGCCGGCGCCGTAGGTAAAAGCATAATAGAAAATTCGTCGGTTAAAATATTTTGTCAGCTTGACGGAGGAGTTTCGGAAAACGACTTAAAAATATGCGGACTAAACGAAAAAGAGATAAACACCGTAAAAAATCTTAAGGTAGTCAAAGGACATTATTCGGAATATCTTTTAAAATTCGGAAAAGATTCGTCGGTTATAAGAAATTCCCCCGACCCTTTTGAATACTGGCTTTGTTGTAAATCGTCCGAAGACGAAGAATTAGAAAGACGGATAGAACGGCTTTATCCGGATAAAACCTTAAAAGAACGGCTTTATATTCTTGCGGAAAAATATCCGAACGGACCGTATGGGATAAACGGAATAAACGTATAAACAATATATGCCGGATAAATAAGCTATTATACGGCATTATTCAGGAATATAGCGTATGCAGCCATTGCGGCAGTTCAAAAATTTAAGGAGGATGAAATGAAGAAATTGATTGAAAATAAACCGCTGATAGCTTCGGTTATAGCTATTTTTACAGTTTCGACATATTTAACCGGCGTTTCGTACGGTTTGCCCCTGCCTATTCCGGATATAACCGCTATATCTGGACAGATCCAGTCGGTAGAAACTGCCGCAAACGGAGCGTTTTCGGCGCTGCAGGGATTGGCCGGAACTCTCGGCTATGCTCCTGGGGCTGGTGGAGGACCTCTTTTTAATCCCGGACCCGGACTTTCGGAAGCAATGGCTACCGTGGACAAACTGACGGCAGATGTTTCTAATATGCAGGAGGAGTATCAAAACATATTAATAAATTTCGATAAAATAAGCCATTTAGCGAATTCGGTTGAAGATGCCGTAGGCAATATAAATAATTTGAATAATCAAATTAACTCGGCTTTTAATCAGATTCCGCAAGATTTAACGGCAAGCGACGTTCAAACCGGTTCATTGCAAAATGCGGCATCAGGCATTAATTCGGACATTAATTACGAATCTTCCGAATACGGAAATATTGCTTCGGCGGTTTCAGATGAAAACGCTTATAATCCGTCGGTTTTTGTTTCGGGAGGTTCTGCAGGCGGGCAGTCGGGTTCTTTAAATAAATCTGATCTCGAAAACGGTTCCGCTTTATTTTCTCAGGGGGCAATTTTTAATTCGGCGGAAAATTCCGGAGATCCTTCAGAAAATATAAACTGTTCGTCGCTTGATGTCGGCTATACTTTTGATTCAAGCGGAAATCCCGTAGGAGGATGCACCAATTTAGCCGGCGGATTTATAAGCGATACCGCATCTTCAGGGCTTTATAATGCGGGATTATCCGCGGCAAGAGCTCACAAGGCGGAGTTGGAAGGCTCAGAATTTATGAACGAAATTTCCGGAGAGGCATTAAAAAACAGCTCAAATTATTATGCATATCAAAGTTCTATTTTAACTATTATGGCTGAAGAAAACGCATCGAGTTTAAAGAATTTAGGATATATGGAAAGTCAGCTTAAGCAGATAGAATTAGACAAATCGGCGGAAGAAATTAAAAAAGAACATATCGGTTCGGTTATTATGCCGCAAACAAATCCGACCCCCGGTTTAAATTATTATACTAAAACTACTATGTAAATTTTATATTCAACTTATTACCTATCAACCGATTCTTAGTAATTAAGAAAAAATTTAAACAAATATTTTTAAAAAATGTTTAAAAAAATGGAACTAAAAAATATGAAAATGAAAATATATACAGGTTTAAAGCATAATTTGCGCTATAATTTTTTTATAACCCTTGTTGCATTTTTGTCGGCAATTTTATCTATATTTTTAATTTTTTGGTCTGTTTCCTCTATTTTTAACGCAAAAAAATGTTATGCGTCCAACCCTCCCGCCTCAGCCGCTTCTTCTAAAAAGGGAGGGGCAAAATCAAACGATACGGCGGTGAGTCAATCCGCCCTTTCTATTTCAAAACTTAAAAACGGCGAAGATTTAAGCATGCTTTCTATCGATTCTATTCCTTCGGCATTAAATAACGACTCCGAACTGAGTACTTTCGTTACATATATTTTCTATTTTTTATTTGCGCTTGGAATAGTCCTTTCTTTTTTTGAAGGATACCGCGCAGAATTAACGGGAGCCGTTTTTAATTATTACGGATTATTTTTAAGGACGGCTTTGATAGCTATAGGCTTTCTTTCATGGAAGCAGACTGGGCAGTCTAATTTTGCCCAGCTTATATTGACTTTAGCCGATAAAATTCAGCTTTATCTGATAAAGCAAAACATATTGGGGATAGGTCAGTCTGTTTCGCAGATAGTGTCTTCTATTTCGGGCAGTCTTCATTCCGTTTCGATACCTACCGTTTCTTCTAACGGCACCGCATCCGTAAAAAGCGGCTGGAATTTAAATCCCGTTTCCTGGCTTGCCGGCGCTATGCATGCGATAACGGGAGCGGTTCTTATGGGCATAATTTGGTTTTTGTTTAATATAATTTATCTTGCGATACAGCTTTTTATGGCGTTAATTCAGCTTGTATTTTTAGGGCTTTTATTTTCGATGTGTCCTATAATACTCGGTTTTGAAACTATACCTTATATGAGAGGAATATTCGGTAAATGGTTTAAAATGTTTGTAGAAATATCGTTCTGGGGGGTTATGGTCGCTCTCGAACAGCTTATTTTTTTTACTATATTAAGCAAAATGGAATCTGCAAATATGCCTTCTACGGGAAGCGGAATAGGCAATATTATAGGATTGTTTACTTTTGCGGAAGTTATAACAGTTTTTATCGTAATGATAGCAATAAACGTTTCGGTTCCTTTTTTAGTAGCAAAATTATTTGAAGGTATAAGCGGCGAAGCGCATGAAAAAATTAAAAACGTAAAATCAAAAGTCGTTTCTGCAGGAATTGCCGCCGTTTCATAATAGTATTAAAAAAGTTATAAAAAATAAATAGTAAAAACTATAAAGATAAAAAATTAGGGTAAATACTATATGTCTAATCTGTTTAATTATAAAAACGATTATAAAAAAAGAAACGGCAGATTGTTTTACGAAATATGGGGCGATTTGGAAGCCCAGAATACGACCCTAAAAATAATAATAGTCTTAATGTCTTTAATTACTTCGACGTCTTTATTGACTGCTTTTTATACTTATAAAGCAAACAGGATTCCGGTAGTAATAAGGGTTAATTCGGCTGGAAACGCAAAGGTATTGAGAAATCTGCCCTTTAATAATAAAACGGGAATGGGCGAAATAGTATATTTTTCAAAAAGTTTCGTAAGGGAATTTACCGGATTTAATTCGATAATGATAAAAACGGAACTTTCCCGCGCATTAAATAAAATGTCGGAAACATACGGCAAAAAAACGCTCAGGGCTATAATAAGAAGCAGGTTTATTCAAAAAATGGAAAAAGCCGATATTACTTCAAAAATAAAATTTAAAAAAATAAAGTTAATTAAGCAGACCGTCAATCACGACGAATTAAAACTTTACGTCATACGAACCGTAATATCTAATACCGATACTTCCGCGAAGAATGCGGCGGCCTACGAAGACAAATTGATTCTTAAAAGAATCAAAAGAAGCGTTCAGTATCCTTTCGGTTTGGAAATAGTCTATTTCAGCAGTTTAAAACTTGGAGGAGCTTAAAGGATGTTTAAAAATTTGAACGATTCTAACGTAATCAAAGAAGAAGAATTAGAGAACGGCGACAGTTATAACAATAACGATAACGATAATTACGTTAATTTTAACGAAAGTAAAAGAAAAAGTAAAAGCGGAAGCGGAAGCGGAAATGAAAGCGAAGACAAAAATGAAACGGTCGACGCTATATATGACGACGGAGCCGACGACGGCAAAGATATTTATAATTCAAACCCTGCGGTCCCAAAAAAATTATCGGGAAAAGATTTTTTACGCTATTTTAAATTGCCGCTGATAATTTTAGTTATATTAATTGCCGTCTTGCTTTTTATAAAATATATATTAAGCGGAAAACCGGAAAAAGTCGTGAAAAAAGTCGTGAAGAACAATACCGTTATAAACGATAAAAAAATGTTTTCTCCTGCGGTTTTTAATGAAAGCGGTAAAAATAATTCCGTAGAAAAAAATCGTTTAAGTTCCAAGTCGAACGAGATAGGAAGAAAAAAATTTAACGTTAAATTTAAAAAAGAAGCGGATAATTTGAACCGCAGGATAAAATTTAATTCGGACGGAGGTAACGGTAACGGATACGGCGGACGCTACTCGAACTCTCGAAGCGGTTCGGCGGCTCAGATAACTAAAAAAACCGTAGTTTTTATAAAAGCAAGCTACGGAAAATATATTTTAGATAAAGAAAGAGGTTTAAAAATCGTCAAAGGCCCGCGAAAAAACGCCGGTTTTCCGCAGAAAACAGCTTATTCGGAAATAGCCGTCCCGCAAGGCGCAGTAATAAACGCCTACACGAAATATAAAATTTTTTCGTATAATACGTCCGTTCCCGTAATAGCCGTATCGGTTTCAGGTTATTACCGCGGCGGCAAACGTGTTTTCGAAAAAGGAGCCGAATTTTTTGGAACGGTAAGCGTAAAACATTCTTTAAACAGACTGAACATAAATTTTAATAAGATTATAGAGCGTTCCGGAAAATCTTTAACCATAGACGCAATAGCGATGATGCCCGACGGTTCAGGCGGCGTAAAAGGCGACGTCCATAATCATTATACCGGAAATATATTAACTTCTATAGCGCAGGGCATAGTCGGCGCGGCGTCTATTTTCGTAGGAGGCGGGTCGAGCGTTAACTCCTCTAATCCATATACTTTTCAGGATCAGGTTCGGCAAAACGTAGCGCAGAACGAACTTAACGACGCCGAAAACGGACTTAACGGTTATGCGCAGTCCAATCAAAACATTAGTATTACTTTGCCGGCGGGTACTCCTATTAAGATAATTTTTTTAAGACCTTTATATATGAACGGGATTTAACGGCTTGAACGCAAAATAAAATTATGAACGATAATAATACATATACGATAGCAGATAAAATCAACGCTATAAAAGACGGTTTAAACGTAAATTTTCTGGAAAGAAAAAATGCCGTAGATATGATAGTTTTATCCGTTATTTCAGGAAAACATTCAATTTTAATAGGCGGCCCCGGACTCGCAAAAACGGCTGTTTTAAAAGCGCTTGCCTGCAGGATAAAAGGTTTAAAATTTTTTGATTTTCAAATGACGCCTGCAACTAAAATAGAGGAACTTCTTTCTTGCGGAGGAACAGGCGATAGCCGCAGCCGGAATAAAAATAAAATCGGCATCGACAATTGCGATATTGCTTTGATAGACGAATTTTTTAAAGGTCATCATTCCACGTTAAACTCATTGTTATCGATAATGAATGAAAGAATATTTTATAACGGAAACTCCGAACCAGTGAAAATTCCGCTAATAAGTCTTTTTGCGTCGTCTAACGAAAGGCCGGACAAGTCTTCCGATTCAAATCTTTTGCCTCTTTACGACAGATTTTTATTCAGAATGGAAATTCTGCCCGTCAGAAGCGAAGAAAATTTTAAAAAATTACTTGGAATTAAAGACGGAGATATTGAAAAATGTGAAATTTATAAATACGGAAAAGAAGATTTTTTGTGCAGGGAAGATATAAATATCCTAAATAAAACGGCGGAAAACATAGAAATTAGCGACGAAATTTTAAATAAAATGTATTTAATCAGGGAAGAATTAAAAAATAAGCAGGTGATAGTTTCCGACAGAAGATGGCGCGAAACGGTTAAAATTTTAAAAACGACCGCGGTTTTAAACAAAAGGTCTTATGTTGCGGCTGAAGACTTAAAAATGCTCGAACCTTCTTTATGGACATATTATTCCGATATAAGGGCGGTAAAAAACGTCGTAGGGAGAGTTTTAAAATGAAAAACGGCGAAAAAAACGGCGCTTTTATCGTTAAATTATCGGTTTCGGGCGGAATTTTCGCAATAGAATTAGTTTATCTGTTTCTTGTATCAGGATTTTTCTTCGATGAAAAAATATCTAACTATTTTGCTTATTTTAAAGGAGTAAAGCTTGCGTTTATTTTTATTCCTTTAACTACATGGTTTGCGTCTTCATACACTTTGACTAATATAATTTTCAATAAATATTTATATTTAAAACCCGACGACGATAAAAAAATTAAAAATAAACTAACGGGCAAAAAATCAAAAAATACCGGCGCTATGATATGGCCGGAAAGCCCGGAGCTTCAGTTGGTAGTCGGAGAAATTCACGAAAAAAACGGAGACAGAAAAGAAAAACCGGATTGGCTTACAATAGACGCAAAGGGTCTATATACAGGAATATTAGTATTTGGCTCTACGGGCACCGGAAAAACAACCGCATGCGCATACCCTTTTTTAGACCAGTTGGCTAAATATAAAAACAAGTCGCCGGAAGAAAAGATAGGCGGGCTTATACTAGACGTTAAAGGCGATTTTTGGAAAGAGGCGGTTTCCATACTAAAACGAAATGGAAGAGCAGAAGATATAGTTATAATCGAACCCGGGTCCGGTTACTACTTTAATCCCATACATTATCCGCATCTAGATGCCAAAATTATTGCAGAAAGATTATATTCAGTTTTAGAAAATATGAATTCAAACGACGGAAGACAGGACAGTTTCTGGAAAGATAAATCCATAAATCTTTTGGCGAATTCCATAGATATAATACGGCTTTGCATGGATTACGCTACCTTAAGCGATATTTACGAAATATTGTCCGACGAAAATAAACTTAGCAACATTATAGATTATGCAAAAAATTTAATAAAAATAAAATCGAATAAAACCGAAACTTACGCAAACGAACTTAAATTAGCGGTATCTTATTTTTCGGGCGCGGATTACGCAGGTCTCGACGAAAGGACAAAAGCCATTATTAAGAGCGAATCTTTAAGGGTATGCAGCGATTTTATAAAGCCTGTTTTTAAAGATACTTTCTGCGCTCCTCAGGAAAAGCTAAATTTTCCGGGCTTTCATGAAGTCGTTAATTCCGGAAAAATAGTTATATTAAACATGCCGGAATCAAAATACGGTTTAACCGGAAAAATTATAGGCATAATGATGAAACTAGATTACTTCAGGACGGTTCTCAACAGGGTTTACAAATCGGTCATAGACGATAAAGTAAATACTAAAAGACCGGTCTTGTTTATATGCGACGAATATCAGAATTATGTGACTTCCGGCGATATAGAATCGGACGCTGAATTTTTCGCAAGATGCAGACAGTCTAAAGCGATTAATATAGTTTTAACCCAGAGTTACAGTTCTTTAAAGTTGAAACTCGGCTCCGAAGAAAAATTAAATTCTTTAATAGGAAATATAAGATCGACTATTTGGCTTGCGTTAAGCGACGATTATTCGAGAGAAAAAGCTTCTAAAATATGCGATAAGGAGTATAAGCTTAAAATTACGGAAAATATAACCGAGCAGGACGACAGGGCGGTATTTAATCCTTATATAGGAAAACTGCTGTCCGACGACAATACTATTTCTCAGGGAACCACAAAGACTTACGAAAAAATGCCGTCTTTCGATACCGACGGTTTTGCAAATTTAAAATTAAATCAGGCCGTTTACAGAGTTTATTCCGGCGGCGAAGTAAAAGGACCCGGCGTAGTATATCTTCATCCTATATACAGGCCTAAAACTAAGAGCTATTTCGATTAGTTTTGTTATTATTAAAATTTGAAATAATAAGGTTGGGGGTTAGATAATATATTATGGGCAATTACGGTTACGGCGGAAACGGAAGAGGAGGGCAGGGAGGAGATCTGGATATTATTGAGATAGCTTTTTTAGTATTTAGCGGATTATTCGCTCTTTTCTATTTTACGAATTTAAATTTTAAGTATTATATAAATTCGTTTTATGCATTTATAGCCTATTCTTTTAAAGTTTATCCTGCAGACGTAATTTTATACGTTTTAAACCTGTTTTTATTTTTAGCGGGACTTCACGGTTTATACGTTAGAATTTTTGAAATAAGGGTCAGCGGTTCTAAACTAAAAATGTTTAATAAATTAGAAAAATATAACGGCGGCAATAACGAAGAAAACGGCATGAAACCATAAAAAGGAGGAAATATTTTGAAATTAAATTCAAACCAAAATTTGAAAGAAAATTATAAATATAAATTAAAGTTTACATTTAAATATAATACTATAACTTATTGTATTAACGGCATTAAATTATATAAAATATTGCCTTTTTTCTTAATTTTATTTCTGTCATATTATATAAATTTTACTGCCAAGCCTTCATTCGCCGTAAGTTATTCGCCTTTAAAAAAATATACGATGAGGAAAAAACTTTGGGTGCATAAACTGCGAATAAAATCCGGCATAATATATAAATTAAACACGTCGCCGGGATATGTTTCCGTTATAACTCTTCCCGTTATACCTTTGGACGTTGCGCTGGGCAATACCGGAGCTTTTTCGGAACAGATAGTAGGCAGGCAGATATTTATAAAACCAATTACATACGATTATAAAGAAACCGGCAACCTTGAGATATACACTAAATACGGGTTAATAAACGTACTTTTAAGAATAAGCAACGCTAAATCGGTCACCTATAATTTAAACATTGCAAATACTATAAAAAACGTTTTCGTCAAAAATTACGTTAAAAACAAAATTGACGCTTTAAAAACGACTTTGTCCAAAAAATATAAAACTCGTGAATTATCTTTAAGCAAAAAAGCCGAAGAATTAAAAAAAGAAAAAAGAAGCGTTATGAATCTTATCCTTATGATTAACAGAAAAATAATCAACAAGTCGTTTACCGAAGACGGTGTTACGCTGACTGCGCTTGCCGTAAGCAGGATAAAAAATTTTTATTACCTGCAGTATCAGCTGACTAATAATTCAAACAGAAAATTTTTCGTAAGAAACGTCTATCTGTATAAAGAATACGGCGGCAATTTTTTCAACGGATACACGCCCGATAAATTAGAAGAAATTCCGGTTATAAATAAAACGCCTCATAATAAATACTATATGCCTTATAAAATAATAAAAAACGTAATAATTTTTAAAAAAGGCGGCAAAAGCGGCTCGAACGGCGGCGGTTATTCGGCGCAATCGTCGGGATATACGAATATGAGGCTTTCTTTTCATATTTTATACGGTAAAAGATTAATAAAATTAAAAATTAACGGTATTAACCCATAATCGATATTAATTCTCTATTTTAATTTATATTTCGATAGCTAAAATCTTAAATAAAAATCTTAAATAAAAAAATGAAAATCAATAATAAGTATATAGGTATAAAAATAATAAAAAAAATTATTAAATATAATAACATAAAGATATATATTTTATGTTTTACATTAATTTTATCGATGCAATTTTTTCTTTCGGGTTGCGCTTCAAATTCTTTATTTAGAAATAGTTCTGCATCGACTTATAATAATTATAATAATAAAGAAAGCGGCAGTAACGGAAGCGGCGCTTTTTTAGAAAAAAATGAAAACCTTAAAAAAGCGCTGGAAAATAGCGTATTATACTATTCTTTAAAATTAAACAAAGTTTCGGGAAGAAAAATTAAGAATTTAGAACGTTCGGAAAAATACGGGCATAAGGGCAAAATTAAGCAAACAGGCTTAAACAATGGTTATATTGTGCCTTCCTTTATGAAGGAAGAACACGGCATTACCGATAAAATTAAAAAAAATACAAAAAATTACGCTTATAATGCTACTGCTACCGTTAAAATAAGAAAGGTCAAATCGGCTAAAGACGTGAATAAAAATGTAAATACGGCTGCGGCTGCCAATGCGTCAAAACAAAAAGAAAAAGAAATAACCCCGATATTTATTAAATTAAGTAAAACCGCTAAGGCCGACGACGGTAAAATAGTTTTAAACATAAACGGCATTCAAGCTGCGGGCAATTTAGAAATTATTTCGTTTTCGCTGTCTAATTTTTACAAATTGCCTTTAAGATATAAGCCTTTGCTGTTTGAAAAATCGGGTAAAAACAAACACATAGAAATACCTTTTAAATCAAATATTAAAAAACAAGGCGGTAAAAATTACTTTATTTTATCCGGCTTTAGCAAAATCAAAGGAAAACTTATCTGCATTTTAAAAGATAAAAAAAGCATTGAGAAACCGGCTTTGCATAAAACGGTTTTGTTTATCGAAGCGTTATATAAAAACAATTACGGCGGAGTAAGATTTATAAAACTGCCCGTTAGATTATGAATAATTTGGCTAAAATAATTTTAATTTTCAGACTTTGGTATCTATCGATAATGTTATCAATTTTTTTATTAAATACAAGATTAATTAAAAAGTTTTCGGCTCCGTTTTTTATTTTCTCCGTTTTGCTGCTTTGCATCTTTTTAGCAAATTTTATAATATGTTTAAGTCCTGTATATGCCGCCGGTTTAAATCAAAAAAGATTGGCCGAAACCATAGTCTACGCTTCAAAAAAATACGGCATACCGCTTCCTTTTTTTATTGCGGTTATGAAAGCCGAAAGCGGCTTTAACGTTATGGCTTTAAGTCCTAAAGGCGCGGTCGGGCTTATGCAGGTTATGCCCAAGACAGGCGAAGAAATGGATATTAACGTCGAAAATCCTGAATTAAACATTATTGCCGGCGCAAAGTATCTTCATTACTGCCTTAAACGTTTCGGCTTTAAACCTATTACTGCTTTAGCCTGTTATAACGCAGGTCCAGATTCTGTCCGCACGGTATATATCAAAAACCGCCGCAAATTTATAATTCCGCCGTA
>JAJYKQ010000055.1 GCA_021788495.1 bacterium
CCTAAAAATAAATTATTCGTATTTAAGCAGAATCTATAAAAAGATAAATAATTAATTTTTGAATAAAGGAGATAAAAATATGAAAAATTCACTGCAAAAAAGTCAAGCTATAGTTGAAGTCGATGACGATATTTTAATAAAAAGTGCTGACGCTTTGCTGACCGTTTTGTCAGCACCGCAAACGCAGTCGGGAGTGAGAGTTAAAGACAATTTTACTACTGCTGACAGAGGGGTTATAGAAAGCATAAAAAAACCGCAAAACCGCAATTTTATTGAATTTTTATCTAAAAAAAACCTCTCAAAAGACGCAAAAAGCACCATAAAAGCTTATAATTTGATTAAAAATACGCTAAATTGGCGCGGAAATCCGGCAATTCCGCCTGCAAATTTTTTAGAAAATATAACGGCGGTTTTTAAGAACGAAACGGATATTCCGTTAGAACTCCCTTTCTTCGCCGGTATAAATTTTATAGCCGCACATTTATTGTTTCTAAATGTTTGCATTGATTTTTCTGGACAAATCATTAAACCGGACATCTGGACGATAGCTTTGGCGGAAAGCGGTTCTGCAAAGACCTTTGCATTTAACATTTTTGAAAAAGCTATCGACATTAAAAATATTTTAGATACAGGGATACAATCGTCGGCTAAGTTTATCGAAGAATTACAAAAAAACAATAACGCTTTTTGGATAAGAGACGAATTCGCGCAATTACTAAAAGCTATGAAAACTCAAAGCTATTTAGAAGAATTAAAAGACTATTTGTTAAAAAGTTACGATAATAAAACGATTAGCCGGAAAACTTTAAAACACGAGATTATCGTCGAAAATCCCGCCCTGGTTTTGTTCGGTTTAAGCGTATATTCGACATTCTTGCAAAATGTTTCTTTAGAAGATATGCTTGACGGTTTTGCGCAGCGACCGTCGTACGTAATCGCAAAAAACGATCCGGAACGCCCAGAACTATCGGTTGCGTTATATCCTTTCAATTTATTACGAGATACGGTAAAAAAGTCTTGGAAAAAAATAAAATTTCCGGCAAAAAATAAAAAATATATTCTGGGGCAGGCGGCGGTTAGAGCATTTGAAGATTCTTTTTATGCTTATGCCGGAACTGAATATAGCAAAATTCCGGCTTCATTTTTGCGCAGAACATTGTTTAAGTCTATCAAATACGCCTTAATTTACCATATCGTTTTAGGAAAAACTAAATATAAAGAAATTGACGCAGAAGACATAAGCTGGGCTATGCGGTTGATTACATTACATATTTCCGATACTAAAGAAATCTTAGAAAATTATGGACTTTCCGATTTAGAAAAAACAATTCAGAAAGTAGAAAATTTAAAAAGAAAATTTGCCGAAGCCGGAAAAATAATAAAAGCGCGAGATATTATTGCAAATGTCAAAGAAATCAAAAACGTCAACGAAGCAAAAGCTATATTGGAGTTAATATGATACATCAATCAATCGAACAATTAAAATTATATCCGCAGGAAACCAAATTTACTGTAAAAGCTAAAAACTTTGAAACAGGAGAAATTAAGATAATAAAAAATCAGACGGCAGAAACCTATCCAAAGTCCTTATCTTACTTAAAATATCTTAATGCCAACGGCTATAATATTTTTCTTTCCCCCAGCGTAGCGGGGGGCGTGTATATTCTGCTCGACGATATTAAAAAGCCCGAAATAGACAGATTATACAAGGACGGGTTTGAACCTTTTTATTATCTCGAAACGTCGCCGTCAAATTATCAAGCTATTATAAAATTATCGGATAGTCGGCTTTCTAAAGAAATACAGGCTTTCATATCGAAACAGTTATCCGAAATATACTTTGCCGATAAAAATTCAAGCGATACAGGACATTTTTTCCGGCTTGCGGGATTTACTAACCGTAAACGGAAATATCTGAAAAACGGCGTATTTCCGTTCGTAAAACTTTATATCGGCAAAAATAAAACTTGTTCCAAAGGGCAGGAATACATAGATAGAATTATGAAAGGCATCGAAAACGGTTTAATCGAATTACCGGTATCGCCTGTAGAGATAACCACACGCCCCGCCATAAAGGCGGGGAAAAAAGAAAAAAACGGTTGTTTCCTGTATATCGAAAAAATCTATAAGACAGGCAATTTATCGGACTTGTCCGCCGTTGACTTTAAAACTGTCAAATATGCTTTAGCAAAAGGCTTTGAGATTAACGACATCAAGGAAGCTATAAGGCGGTTAAGCCCTAATATCGAGAGCAGAAAAAAAGGTCATATAGACGATTATTTATCAAGGACAATAAATAAAGCTATGTTAAGGTAAAAATGCATAAAAGGGAAAGAATAAAATAAATGAAAAAACTATTAACCGTTAAAGACGTTGCGGATTTTTTGAGCGTAAGCCCTAAAACGCTATATCAATGGGCTGAATACGGTTCTATTCCCTGCTTTAAACTTAACGGAACTTTAAGGTTTGATGAAGAAAAAATAACCGAATGGGTAAACGCTAATGAAAAAAAATCTATTATAAAGTATAATAGCGTTAAAGGCGGAGTGCCCATGAAAAAAGGAGGTGTAAAATAATCATGGGCGTCTTTAAGCGAAAGGGGTCTGAGTTTTATTGGATGGATATAATCGCAAACGGTAAAAGATACCGTGAATCCACTAAGACCAAAAACAAAAAACAAGCCGAAGCGGTTTATGCTAATAGGTATTTTGAAGTAGTAAACGGAATAACGCCTAAAAATCCAGAACCTGAAGTAAAGGATAATAGATTTACTTTTGAGGAACTTACAGAAAAGTATCTTGCGTGGGTGTATGGCAAGCAGGCATCGTATAACAATAAAAAATCCGCTATAAAATGCTTTTTTATGAACAGGTTTAAATATTTAAACGATATTAAAATCTACGATTTAGAAAAGCTGCAAAGCGAGATGATAGCAAAAGGCTATACAAAATCCTATATAAATAAAACGTTTTCGGTGATTAAGCATATGTTTACAAAAGCTTTGGACTGGGAGATGATTGACGAAATCGTCTTGCAAAAGTTGAGACGGGTTAAAAATCTGCCGGGCATGAATAAGATTTTAAGATATTTGGATGCTGAAGAAATTAACCTTTTAATCTCAAACTGCCCGCCGCATTTAAAGCCTATCGTTTTAGCGGCTCTTAACACGGGAATGCGAAAGTCGGAGATCCTACATTTAACTTGGGATAGAGTGGATTTAAAGAACCGATTAATTTTACTCGACCGGACGAAAAACGGCGAAAGACGCGAAATTCCGATGAATAATTTAATGGTTAAATTATTTAGTTCATTGCCGAGGCATTTAAGAGTTCCGTATGTATTTTGGAATCACGATAAGCAAAAACCTTATACAAATATTACGGAAGGCTTTCAAAGCGCGTTAAAAAAATCGGGCATAAAGAATTTCAGGTTCCACGACTTAAGACACACGTTTGCGTCTATTCTTATAATGTCGGACGTTGATATAAGTTCGGTTTCGGAACTGCTTGGACATACAAGCATTAAGATGACGCAAAGGTATGCTCATCTGTCGCCGGCGCACCTGAGAAAAGCGGTAGATATTTTTGAAAATGTCACATTTTTGTCACAGTTTGAGGAAAAGGGAAAAGTTGAAGATTTATAAGTTGCTGATTTTATTTATTAAAACGGAAGGAAATTAGGCTACCCTATTGACGTAGCTCAAATACGTCGGAATCGCTATCGCCGCCAGGATACCGATAATGGCGATGACGATTAAAAGCTCGATAAGGGTGAAACCCTTTTTGCCTTTAAGTCTGTTAATGTTCATTTTGCTTTCTCCTTAACTTAAAAAGTTAAATTAATAAATTAATTTCGTTCTTATTATATACAAGCATATTTTGTGCCATAACATAAAGAAACGGTTAAAAAATTATGCAATATGCCTATTTTACGGCTTCTCTTATTAAATCCAGATAAATTATTATTCTATATAAAAATATGCTATTTGACAAAAATTGTCAACTCAAAATAAGAATTATCGATTAATTATATGCGGCTGGTTGATTTTATTATATTAGACAGGCATGACAAAAATTGTCGTTAATTGACAAAAATTGTCATGAAAAAAATGCCGGATTTATTTATTCCGTATTTATTTCATCTCCGCCGTCGAACTTTCCGGCGTCTAAAGTCTTTGAGGTCTTTGCTCCGAGCAGCCTCATTTTTTCGAATCGCGACATTATATTGCCTTTTCCGGAAACGAGAAGTTTTCTGGCGTTTTCGTATGCCGCGGAGGTTTTGTCGAGCGAAGAACCTATATCTTCCATGCTCTTTGCGAAAGAGCAGAATTTATCGTATAACTGTCCGGCGAGAGCCATCACTTCGGCTGCTTTTTCCTGACTTTTTTCCTGAATCCACAGGTTTTGAACTATTTTTAAAATCAGCATAATAATCGACGGTGTCGCTATAATTACGTTTCTGCTATACGCGTAAGCTAAAAGCTCCCTGTCGTAATTTACCGCAACCGTATAGGCAAACTCGACCGGTATGAACATAATAACGGAATCTATGCTGTTTGAACCGGTTAAACGGGAATATTTTTTATCGCTTAATTCGTTTATGTGTCTTTTTACGGAAAGAACATGGGATTTAAGAAACTTATCGGCATCCGCGCCGTTTTCGGCAGCCGAAACTGCGCCTTCGGCGGAAGCATCCTCGGTAATCCGGCTTTTTCCGCCGCCGGCAGAACTCAAGCTCATATATCTTTCGTAATCCGTTAAGGACACTTTTGAATCGATGATTAAATCCCTGCGTTTAGGAAGATGGACGATAACGTCCGGCCTTAAATTTATTTTCTCGTCCATTTCGTTTACGGCCTTAACGGTCGGCTGGATTTCATACTGCATTCCTTCGATTAATTCGGAATATTCCAACAGCTGTTCCAGTATCATTTCGCCCCAGTCGCCCTGAACCTTTCCCGTGCCTTTCAGCGCGGTCGTCAGGTTCTCGGTGGTCTGCTTCATCGTATCCTGCGTATCCACGAGCTTTTTTATTTCATTTTGAAGGGAAAACCTCTGCTTGGATTCCTTGTCGTAAGTTTCTTCGACTTTCTTTTGGAACTCCAGAATCTTTTCGGAAAGGGGATTAAGTATGCCGCTTATGCTTTCTTTATTTATTTCCGAAAGTTTTTTGCTTTTTTCTTCGAGTATCTTCGAGGACAGGTTTTCGGAAAGGTTTTCAAAAGCCTGCTTAAAATCGAGAAATTCTTTTTTTTGCCGCTCTAATCTTCCTTCATAGTCGGCTTTCATATTTTCGGCTTTTTCGAGCAGGTTTTTATTTTCCGCGGATAATTCCGAAATCTTTGCAAATAAATTTTTATTTTCGTCCCTGAATTTTTCAGCCGAAGCGTTTGCGGCTTCTAACGAACCGTTCGACGCTTCGAGCTTTTCTTTTAAAGACTTGGCTTCTTCTTCGAGAATTATGGCTTTTTTTATTAATGCGTCTTTTTCAAAAAGGTTTTTATCGATTATCTCGGCCGTTAATTTCCTTTGCCTGCCGGCATATTTGACGAAAAACGCCGCAACGGCGCCAAGCACGGCAAGCAGGATAATCGATAAAACGACAAGCAAATTTGTGAGCATTTTCTTTCTTTATTTATTTATTATTATGTACTGAACCTATAATACGGTAGATGCTGTCGAATCCGTTTTCCGCCAGATAGTTTTTTAATCCGGCCGTAATTTCCGGAATTATTTTAGGATTTACGAAAGCATATGTTCCTACGGCTACGGCGGTAGCCCCTGCAAGGAAAAACTCAGCAGCATCTTCCCATGAGCTTATCCCTCCCATTCCTATAACCGGAATCCTCACGGCGTTATAAACGTCGCCGACGAGCTTTAAAGCGAAGGGTTTGACGGCGGCTCCCGACAATCCGCCGTAACCCCTGTTTAATTTAAATTTTTTCGTCTTTATGTCGATGGCGGCCGCCGGAATTGTGTTTATCAGCGAAATAATATCGGCTCCCGCCTTTTCGCAGACTTCGGCGATTAAAGATATATCGCTGACCATAGGGGTCAATTTGACTATTAAAGGCAGTCTGCCACCTGTTTTTTCCTTTACCGACGAAACTAATTCATATACTATTTCGGGGTCGGAGCCGAAAGATCTGCCGCCTTCTTTTATGTTGGGACACGATATATTCGCCTCGATCGCGCCGATGCCGCCGATATTTGCGAGTTTTTCCGCCAGTTCGACGTATTCTTCTATACTGCTTCCGAAAAAATTAACTATTACGGGTTTATTAAAATTTCTTAAAAAAGGCATTTTTTCGTCCCT
>JAJYKQ010000056.1 GCA_021788495.1 bacterium
GTCCTATTTTTTCGTTCGGATATTTATACCATGAATGCGTTACGAATTCCGTTATCTTTTTCTCGTCCAACTTGTGAACCTTGCTTAAATCTCTGTCGAAAATTACTCCTCTCATCAAAAAATAATCATCCGGATTTTCATCGTCCGTTTGCGGAAAGGCGCCGTAAGAAAGATAATTTTTCAGTCCGCCGCCTATTCCCTGAATTGCTTCTTCTTTATAAAACTGCGCCGCCGTCAATAAATCCGGAATGTAGGCGTTATTGACGAAGTCGGTAATTTTTCCTATCCTGAACAGTATGTCGTCCATTCTTTGCGGGTCTATAATATCGGCTATAGAAGATATTCCGCCTACTACGCAGGTTTGAGGATGCGGGTCTTTAGCGCCGAGAATAGCTATAATCTGAGCCGGTATTCTTAAGATATTAAGATTGTCTAAATAATGCGATGCTATTAAAAGATTGCCTTCCGGCGGTAGTTTATAAGAAGGATTGCCCCAGTAGCCTCCTGCAAAAGGTCCAAGCTGTCCGGATTTAACGAAGGCGGCGAGCCTAGACTTTACTTCTTCGAATCGTGCCAGACTTGCATTATAAGGCGTTTTGGTGTAAGCATACGCTAAATCCATGGTTTTTTTAGGGTCGGCTTGAAGCGCCGATACGATATCTACCCAGTCTAATCCGGCAAGCTGATAAAAATGGACTAAGTGGTCCTGAACCATTTGAGCGCCTTTAAGTATATTTCTTGCAATTCTGGCGTTTTTTGGCGGATGTATGCCCAAAGCGTTTTCTACCGCCCATGTTGCGGCTTCGTAATGAGCATAAGTGCATACTCCGCAGATTCTCTGAGCGAAAAGACCCGCATCTTCCGGAGCTCTTCCGTTGAGTATAAGTTCTATGCCTCTGAAAAGAGTGCTGGAAGAGTATGCTTCGCTTATTTCATTGCCGTTAAGAATAGCTTCTATTCTGAGATGTCCTTCTATTCTAGTCACGGGATCGACTATAATTTTTGTTGCCATATATCCTCCAAAAGATTGATTATTATTATATTTATGATTAGATTATTATATTGAAAATTTTAACTTGATAACGTTAATTTTTTATATGCTAATTTTAATATTTATTTATATTATTCCTTCTTATCGTCATTTTTTCCGGAATCGTCATTTTTTTCGTTTTTGGATTTCTTGCTTTCTTTTTTCTTTTTAACGCCTGTATATATAGCATGTGCGGCAATTCCGGCGCCTGCCGCCGCAAACAATCCGACTCCGAATTCGTCTGCGGTCGCTTCTACGCCTGGGATTATAATTTTTGCGTCAGCATTAGGCTTCTCGAACGGCGTCATTCTGTCCCAGAATAACGGCTGAGAACATCCTATGCATCCGTGACCCGCTCTCATTGGAAAACTGATATCCTGATTATATTCCGCGGTAGTACAGTTGTTCCACGTAAAAGGACCTTTACAGCCCATCATATACAGACAGTACTGTTTTTTGGCTCCGTCGTCGCCCCATTCCCTGACGTATTCGCCGGCTTCAAAATGGCCTCTTCTGTAACAGTTGTCATGGAGCCTGCCTGAGTATGCCCATAAAGGACGGCCGAGGCTGTCCAACTGCGGCGCTTTTCCAATTAATATATATTCTACGAGAGTGCCTACAAGATTTACCGGATTTGCGGGACAAGCTGGTATATTTATAACGCTTCTATTGGTAACGGAACTTAATCCGACTGCAGACGTCGGATTTGGATTGGCTGCGGGTATTCCGCCGTAAGCGGCGCAGTTTCCTACTGCGATTATAACTCCGGCATGTTTTGCAGTTTCTTTAGTGATTTTTAAACCCGTATCGCCTTTTGCCCCTATGGTCAGAAATTTACCGTCCATTCCGGTAGGTATAGCGCCTTCGACTACAAGTATATATTTACCTTTATATTTTTTAACCGTCTCAGTTCTTCTCGCTTCAGCCTGATAGCCGGCGGGAGCCATTATAGATTCCATATAGTTTACGCTGACGTAATTAAGTATAATTTCAGCCGGCGTAGGGTGGGCGGTTCTTAGAAAGCCTTCGGTATTTCCCATACAGTCTGCCATATCAAGCCATATAAAAGGCGTTCTGGTTAGAATGTTTGCGGCTCTTGCCACTCTCGGTTCGAATATGTAAGGAAGCATTAAAGCTGAGGTCAGAAATGCGCTCCATTTTAGAAAATCCCTTCTTGAAACGCCGTAAAGTTCTAAAATATTGGGCAGGTTTTCTTCTTTATCTTTTTTACCGCTAAAATATTCTTTTTCTAATTCATCTAATCTGTCATCGACTTTTTTTAAAACCTCATCCGGTTTTTTAGATATAAATCTTAGAGGATCCCATTTAAAATCTTTTTCAGGATTATTGTCGTTAGAATTGGAATTTTTAGAATTGGAATCTTGATTGCTTGCCATACAGCCTCCTATATTCTAAATTAAATTATAAATACAACAAAATAAATAAATAAACAGACTGAAACGAGAATATTTTTATTTTATATTTGAGCGGCAAATGTTATATAATGTTTTTATAATAATATCGCAAATTCATAAAATGTCAAATTAATTTTTTTATTAATTTTTTTATTTTTTTTAAAATATTTATGCATGAAATTTCCGTAGCCCTCGAAATACTTGATACGCTTGAAGACAACGGATATTTAAAGGGCGTAAAGAAAGTTGATTCGATTAAACTTAATATAGGCAGATATTCGGGAATAGACAAAAATTATCTGTCTTTTGCGTTTCAAAATATCAACGACGAAAGATTTAAAGGGGTTTTAATAGATTTTATTTCTAACGATTCGGATGAAATTAAAATAGAAGAAATTATCGTAGATTAATGATTTATTTATAAATTAAATAAATTAAGGAGGTTTAATGTCCAATAATAACGGCTTAAACAGAGGAAGCTCAGGCACGGGCATAGGGGCGTTTGGAAGCGGCGGCGGCAAACATTCAGGCAGAACTGTAACTGGCGGAAGGTCATTAACGGTAAGGCTTAACGCCTTAGAATCCAATGAAATTATTGCTAAAAAAAACAAAGCTTTATTCGGAAAAGCTTTCGTTATGAATTTTTTAAGTTCGCCTGGGTCGGGAAAGACTTCTTTGCTGGAATCTGTAGTGCCGGTTTTAAAATCCGAAGGCTTAAATATCGCAGTTATAGAAGGCGACGTAGAAACGGATTTGGATAAAAGGCGGATAGACGCTTTAAAGATACCGGCATATCAGATTATTACAAACGGAACGTGCCATTTAGACGCAAATATGGTGAATACGTCTTTAAATAATTTAAACATAAACGATGCGGACGTATTTTTTATAGAAAACGTGGGCAATTTAGTATGTCCTACTTCTTACAATCTCGGAGAAGATATGAAAGCGGTCGTGCTTTCGGTAACCGAAGGCGACGATAAGCCGTTAAAATATCCGGCGGCTTTTTATAAATCAAAAGTTATGATAATAAATAAAACAGACCTGCTTCCGGTTCTAGACTCGGATGTTTCAAAAATAAAAGAAAATGCACTGTCTATAAATAAAGAACTTATAATTTTTGAAACGTCCTGCAAAAGAAAGTTAAATGCAGACGGCGGTTCGGTTCGCGTCTCTGGAGATACGGACAATACCGTCAGGCCGGAAGTAATAGATAAAGGAATTTTGGACTTCGCTTCATTCATAAAAGAAAAAGTAAGATTAAAAGCCGAAGAGTTTAATGGCATTGGCGGAGGCATATATTTATAAATAAAAACATTTTTATAAAATTAAATTAAATTAAATAAATAAATTAAAATGAATATTTGTGCGGCGGGAGACGTTCACGGAAGGATAGATAAATTTTATAATTGCGTAAAGAAATTTGAGTCGGAACTTAAAATAAATTTTGACGTTATTCTGCAGGTTGGCGATTTCGGCATATGGGTAAATGCCGACTATCACGACGGCGTTACTAAATTTCATAGCGGAACGGGAGATTTTCCGCGCTGGTACAAAGAGAAAAAAACCGCTCCGGTTAAGACGTATTTTATAAACGGCAACAACGAAGATTTTAATTTTCTTAATTCGGTAAAACTATCGGGCGATTTAGAAATTATTAAAAATCTTTTTTATATTCCCAACGGCACCGTAGCTGAAATAAATATAGGCAGCGAGCGGCTTATAGCAGCCGGTATCGGCGGAAAATACGACCCCGAACATTTTAATTATAAAGAATCGGACAGACATTATACAAAAAGTGAAATAAATAATTTGTTAAAATATGCGGACGAAAACAAAAAAAATGAAGATAGAAGCATTGATATTTTTATTTCCCATGATGCGCCAGAAGGAGTACTTATAGAAGACAACGATAAAAACAGGTATTATCCTAAGGCGGTCGGCCTCAGGGATTTAATTTTAAAAATTAAGCCTAAAATGGTTTTTTTCGGACACCACCATGGAATATGCAAATCAGAAATCGAAGGAATACCGGTTTACGGATTAAACATATTGGCCCGCAAAGGCGCTTTGCTTTCGACAGTTATGAAATATAAGACGGCAAATATTATAACCGATAAAACTAATAAAACCGATATAACAAACGTCCGAGAATATATATCTAAAACGGTAAAATATTTTGAAACTCCGGTTATTAAATAGCCGACGGCAATAGTTTTTATATTTATTAAATTTTAGAAATACTTTAACGGCATGATAGCGAAAGAAACTTTTATAGACAGCCTCCTCAAAAAATTAAAAAATATTCCGATAGGACATTACTATGACGTAAGGAGCTATAAAAGAGACAGGGGATTTTACGTTATCAGGTCTCAAGAAGATGAATACTGCATACTTGAAAGGGGTTTTTTCGACGAAGAATTCGTTTCCGATTTTAACGGACTGAACGTAATTTTTAAAAAGCTTTTAAAGCGTGAATTCCCCAGAAGTCACAAACTTAGGATTTACAATATGGGTGAAATCAATGAATGTATATTTAAAAAACCTAAGCGGAAAAAAATATAAAAATTAAAAAAGATATTTTAATGGAGCGGGAAACGGGACTTGAACCCGCGACCCTTACCTTGGCAAGGTAATGCTCTACCACTGAGCTATTCCCGCATTTGTGAGAAAGACAAAAGTTAAATTGGTCATTTAACTTATTCATATATTAAAGTATATTTTAAGTGTTTTGTCAATAGCGTAAAATATAAGCCTAAAATATGAATAATTTTGGTAAATTATTATTATAAATTTATTATTCCGGAACCAGAGTGAATTTAATAATAGCTGCGCCGCAAACAGGGCATACCCAGAATGAGGGAAGTTTTTCGAACGGCGTTCCGGCCGGTATTCCGCCGTCCGGGTCCCCTTTTTCGGGGTCGTATATATAATCGCATACTTCGCATCTGTATTTTTGCATTTTAATCTTCCTTGTTTTATATTTGTTTTATATAATTTTTTATTTTTTTGAAACTATCGTAAACGACGAAGAATATATGGGCAGTGTTTTTATGTTTTTGAAACCCGACGATTCAAGGGCTTTTTCTGCTTCTTCCGTAGAAACCCTTTCGGCAGGGGGAGGCCCCATCACGGGGTTAGGATCCTCTTTTTTCCAGTCTAAAAGGAAAAATGTACCGCCGTCTTTTAAAACCCGTCTAATTTCTTTAAGGTAATCGATTTTATTTTCTATTTCATGGAAAACATTTGCCAGAAGCAAAATGTTCACCGAGGAGTCTTCGAGCGGAATGAAAAATTCTTCGCATTTTACGCATTTGATTTTACAGGAACCGGTATCCGTCAGGTCTATATCTTTATCTTTTTTAAGTTTGCCGTTAAATACGCCGAGCATTTCTTCGCTGATATCTAAAGCAAAAAGAATAAATTTTTTATCTTTAAAATTTTTAGCTCTTTTGGCAAGCGGTATAGAGAAAAAACCGCTTCCGCATCCGAGGTCGGCAAACGTTACTGCATCGGAATTTTTAAAATATTCTATAGCAGTTTTTTCTATTTCGTTTACGATAAGTTCCGGAGGCATAAATTTATGCCTTTCTTCCGAGTCTAACCTTTTGTGGTGCGCAGGATTAAATTTGTGCATTTGGTTATTATATTATATAATAAGCGGAAATACAATATTTTAATTTTTAAATTTTATTAATTTATCTATTTTTCGAAAATATTCAGAATGCTTACCGAAAATTTAAAAATAATATCGATTAACAGCGGCAGTTCGTCAATAAAATTTTCCGTTTTTAACTTTTTGGATTATTCAGTATATT
>JAJYKQ010000057.1 GCA_021788495.1 bacterium
GCAGTATTCTATTCCGGTATTCTTGGCCGTGTCTAACGGAGAACTGCAATTTAATACATGGTATTTTGTATCCGTTAATAAAATTTTCGGAGATAAAAAAGATTTAATTAAAAAAAACCGCGCTGGAACCGCAGATTTATATTATATTAATTCAGACGATCCCGTTTTTTATAAAACGGATACGGCAAATAAATTCAACGATAATTTTTTAATTGCAAATAACAAAGAAATATTGAATAATGTAAAATTATTAACCGAATACTTTAAAAAACTTTATTAAGGAGAGTTATTATGGACGTTTCTTTAATTAAAGATGAAAATATAATACAAACGGCAGTTTTCCGCGAATCTTACCTGCCTTTAATTCCTAAATCCGAATTTACGCTGACGAATAAAAGAATTTTGGGCGGTTTCGTCAATGTCTTATTATGGATAATACCTACGGGAAGGAATCAAGTTACCTACCCCTTAAATCAAGTTTCCGGAGTAAGAATAGATACCGATTTTAATATTAAAGAACTTTTAATCGGACTGTTATTGCTTGTCGGCGGACTTGTTACGATAAGGGATATTTTAGGTATTTTTTTAATACTGCTTGGAGTATTAGCTATACTGAATAGCTTTAAAACGCTTCTGGTTATTCAAAATACCTCTGGAGCTTCCGTCGCGCTGCAAGTCATAAAAGCAGATAAAGATAAAGTTCGGGAATTCGTAAATAACGTAAATAACGTTTTGGCGGAAAGATTATAACTTCTTAATCTTCACCTGTTTCAAATTTATATTAACCGAATACTTTAAAAAACTTTAAATTGGAGGTAATAAAATACTATGAGTCAATATGACGATATTTCAAAACTTGCCGACTTAAAAGAAAAAGGGCTAATAAGTGAAGATGAATTTAATGAGAACAAGAAAAAAATTCTATCGCAAGATATTTCCGAGGCAAAATCGGAAACCTTTACATTTAAAGCCGTTGCATTTTTTGTTCTTGGTCTTATTGTTCCGCTTTGGCCAATTTCATTGCCATTATTCTGGTATTTGGCTTGGAAGTCCTATAAAACCGGAAAATAAATTATAGTTTCCTGAGCTTCACCGTCATTATAGCCTTGCCGATTATCTCCGCTTCTTTTTTCGGAAAATCGGGATATTCCTTAGAGCCGCCAAACAACTTATTATCTATAAGCTTCCTTATAAAAAATTTGCCGTTTTTTTTGATTAACGCGCTGCCGAATTCCTTTACGTCTTTATCTTTAAGATTTATTACTATGTATTCGCCTTTTTCCGCGTCCGTCAGGTTTTCCGTATTTTCTACGGCGTAGAAACTTCCCGAAGGAAAGAAAGCTAAATCGAAAAAAAGATATTTCGATGCTTTTTTTTCGCGTTCCTCAAGTTCTTTTTCGTTTTCGGGGTAAGAGTCCAGGATAGGAACCCTTAATATTTTTACTGCCTGACTTTTTAAGTCTGAAAAATTCAAAGGATTTATTATTTTATTTTTAAAATCCAACTTTTCCGCAATATCGAGCATTCTTTTGGCCGAAAATTCCATTTTACCGGCTTCGTATTTACTTAAAGCGCTCTGGTCCATTTCTAAGACTTTCGCGAGTTTGTTTATGGAATAACCGTTTTTAATTCTATAATCTTTGAGTAATTCCCTGAAAGCTTTTTCGTCAAAGGTTTTTCCCGTTTTAGGCCTGCTCATAAACTACCCCCTAAATAAATTAAAAAAAATACTTGACAAATCGTTTTTTAGGATATATGATTTAAAGTAATAATAACATATGACTAAAAAACATATATTAACCTGTTTAAAATAAAGTAATTATAACAAAATTTAGAAAAAAGAGGTAGTTATGATTATATCATGTATTAATCAAAAAGGCGGAGTAGGCAAGACCACGACCGCCGTGAACCTTGCCTCAAGATTTGCGAAGATGGATTATAAGACCCTGCTGGTCGATTTAGACCCGCAGGCTAACGCGACGGTAAGCTTAGGGATAGCGCCGCAGGAAAGCGCATTCACCAAGATTGAAATTTCCGAATATTTAAGTATTATGCCGTCTTCCAAAGAACTTTCTTTTAAGATTTTAGAAAATGACCACGTAAAAAAAGTCCTGGAAGGCGAGGATTTCGAATTCGTCTTAATAGACTGCCCGCCGGTTTTAAACCAACTTTCCATAAATGCCCTTACCGCGGGAGATTTCGCTATACTTCCCCTTAGGTCCGGCGATTTTTTTTCGTTATTGGGACTGAAAGACATCTTTTCGACGATACAGTCCGCTAACGAAAATTTAGATTTTAAAGTCTTAATTACGCATATCGACGAAAGGCGTTCTATCACGTCTCACTTTATCAAGAAATTAATAGAGACCGTCGGAAAGGAAAAACTCTTTTCTACCGGCATAAGAATAGATTCCAAATTATCGGAAGCTCCGTTTGTCGGAAAAGCCATAGATATATACGACGCAAATTCTAAAGGCTCGATAGACTACGGCGATCTTGCGGTCGAAATTTTAAATTTAAATAAATAGGAGTAAATTATCATGGCAAAGCACAAATTCGAAAACGGAATAAATCCGTTAGAAGAAATCAAAGACAAAGTACTAAAACGGGATATTCCCGGCGCGAGATTTTTAGAAATTGAAAGAATTAAAGTCGAAGAGCAGGTCCGTAAAACTTTCTCCGAGGAATCTATTCAGGAACTAGCAGACTCGATTAAAGAAGTCGGCCTCATCAGTCCCCTTACGGTCAAAAAAATAGACGGCGACAACGAAAACTTTCTCTTAATAGCGGGAGAAAGAAGATTAAGAGCCTTGAAATTCTTAGGCGAAACAAAAGCGCAGGTAATAGTAAGGGATATTAATTCCGACCAGGTCGAACTCGTGCAGCTTATCGAAAATCTGCACAGGGAAGACGTCCCGCCTCTTGAACTTGCTGAAGGATATAAGCTTCTGCAGGAGAAATATAACCTATCTTTAAGGGAAATAGCGAAGAAAATCGGAAAGTCGCACGTGCATGTAACTCAAATGCTTCAACTTTTAGAACTACCCGACTATATCAAAAAAGATATAGCGGTGTTAAACGGTTTAACACCTTCAAAGGCGCTTGAAATCTCGAAACTCGATAAAAAAACCCAAAAAGAGGTCTTAAAAAACGTCGATAATTTTTCGCGGGAAGATATTAAAAAATTAAGAAAAGAAAATCAGAAACCCAAAGACCAAGAACCGGAAAACCCCGAAGAAGAAACTTCCGGACCAAAGACCGAAGACGAAGAACCTGCTTCGGATAATACTAATACCGAAGAACAGAACCCAGGAACTCCCGAATACGAGCAGATAAGAAACCTGATGCCAGGGGAAACTACTAAAGCTCTTATAGACGACTTCTACGGTCAAACCCCGAAGACCGAAGGCCAAGAGCCTGAAAACACGGGGAAAGAAACTTCAGGACCAAAGACCGATTTTGAAATATCCTACGATATGGACTTCAGCCATCCCGCAGCGCAGTCGGATTCGTCCGATATAAAAATAAATGGATTCAATTTTTACAGCGATCTTTCCAAAACCCAAGAACCCGACGCCGGAATAGATGAGCTCATCGAAGAATTTAATTCAAAGACGCAGTCGGTCAGGATAAAAAATATAGGCAATGCGATAAGCATATGGGCGGAAAAAGAAGAAACGCTAAGAGATATTATTTACGGACTTAAGAAAAAATATTGCAAATAAGGAGGAATAAAAATGTTTATTAGGACTGATAAAGA
Source organism: bacterium (assembly GCA_021788495.1). The sequence goes on from JAJYKQ010000057.1 coordinate 3,761, forward strand.
TTACGTAAATTTAAATCATGTAGTAAGTATCATAAGCGATAATAATAGTGAATTGGACGATAACGCTATAGCTCTTTGCGATATAAACGGAGATTGTCATAAAAAATGTTTTAAGGATGAATCCGAAAAATTGAATTTTTTGATTTATCTTAAACAAGGTCAATTCGATAAATTAAGTTAATAGGAGGAATAATGGCAAGGCTTTATAAATACCAGCGGGACTTTAAAGAAATTGCGATAAAAAAAATGCGGAATAAATTCTTTTTCGCCGAAATTCCCACTGGCGCCGGGAAATCCGTTATATCAGCGGATATTGCGGAGACTTTTGCTAAAGAAGGCAAAAAGGTAATTATAAGTACGTACACTAATCAACTTGCAAAAGAAATTTTCGATGTTTTAAAAAATAAAAATCCTAAAATCAAACCTTTCGATACGTCCGTTACTTCAAGTATAACGGTAGGAAAATCGAACTATATAGATACGGATAAAATGGAAGAGATAAGGGAACTTTTTGTTAATCCTTCCGAACTCGCCGATTACGTCAAAAAAATAGAAAATAAAGACGGTTATTATTATCTGTTTGATACGCTTTTCGATAACGTATCCATTGCCGAAGATAATCGGTTAATAGTAAAAAACGTAGCAAAACAAACCGGAAAAAGAAAAGATTATATGACCGATATAGGCGAAGTCGATATATCGGTAACTAATCATGCTTACCTGATTTATAAGACTTACGATAATGGTTTTAATATTAACGATTATATTGTAATTTTCGACGAAGCGGATAAGATTTTCGAATCTGCCGAATCGGTTCTTACTTCGTCTTTTTCGGTATTCAGGCTTAAAAATCTTTCGGATATGCTTTTAAAAAATCTTGTCGGTAAAAAAGAAAAGGGCTATGCATCTGCGGTTAAGAATTTATTTTATATTCGTAAAGTTTGCAAAAGAATTATATCCGAATACAGCAATTCTAAATGCGTCGGAGAATATTACGATAAAACTAACGTAGTAGGATTAGCTATTGTGAGGAACTTAACCGAATTATTGGAAAGACCTGAAGTAAAAAGAGCGGAAAAGTTTTTAAAAACTTTATCTACCCCGATATCGAATTTATTGTTAAATGAAATTTCGGAACTCTATGCCTTAAGAAGCAAGCAGGCGGACGTAAGAATTTACTGTTCTCCCGAAAGGGGATATCCCACGCTGCATTTTTTGAAAAAAAATATAGCAGGGGAACTCTTTTTTAAATTCTGGAATAGACTTGACGGATGTTTAGGTATGTCCGCCACGCTTACAACCGGAGAGGACGCCGCTTCGAGAAATTACATTTACTACAGGCTTGGTTTTGAAATTAAAACTCAAGACGCGTCCATAATGGAAAAAGTAAGAAATAAGGAACATATAGTATATATTATGCCGAGAGTATTTAAAAAAGAACAGGCTAATATTTTTTTATGTAAAAAAAACTATCCCGCTCCAGTAATTAAAGAAGGAATAGAAAGCAGAATTAATCCTAAATGGGCCGAAGAGTTATCTAAGATTATAATTCAAACTAACGAAAACAAAAATACGCTTGTTCTCACCGGGAGTTTTGAAGAAGTGGATTTAATAGCGAAAAATCTCAAGGAACGCGGGATAAATAACGCAATAGTTGCGGAAAGAGGTAAATCGTCTTACCAGAAAGTTAGAGAATTTAAAGAAAAAGGCGGGATATTAATAGGGACACGCAATTATGGAACGGGACTTGATTTGCCGGGTAAAGAACTTTCGAAACTTTATATAACCAAACTACCGTTCCCCGTAATGAATTCAAGAAGGTTTCTAGATATAAAGGAGAAAAGCCAAATTCAAGGATTTTTCATCGGAAAACGTGAAATGATTTTAAATTTAAGACAATATATCGGGCGTCTTATTAGAACTAATAGAGACGTAGGCGATATTTATATTCTCGACTCAAGGATGTGGAACATTAAATATTTTCATGCTGTTAGAAGAATTTTTGAAAATTACGGAATTATAAAAAATAAATTAATTTAAGGAGGATTTATGAAATTAATGGTAAATTTTACGGCAGTCACGCCGTTAATGCAAACCGAAACGACGGAAACAAGACGAAAGGAAGGCGAAGAAAAGGCAATTACGACTATAAAAACAAGGACGATTTACGACGAAGAAGCCGGCGGACTCGTTAAATTGCCGATTTATACCGGCAATGGATTCAGGGGGCTTTTAAGGCGTAAAATGAGCGAAATTCTATTAGAAGAAGCTCAAAGAAAAGAAATTAAAATTAATACTACCGACTACTTTTTAATGACTGCCGGAGGAGGCGCAAATTACCAGAAACAAGAATTCGATATAGTCCAAAAAGTTAAGTCGTTAAATCCAGTAAT
>JAJYKQ010000007.1 GCA_021788495.1 bacterium
GCAAAATAAATACGGTTTTAATTTATTGGAAGCATTGGAAATAAACGGCGTGAAAGCAGGCGAAATAGACAATAATTTTGAATTAAATGCCAGAAAAGACGTCCGCGATTTAAAAGGATTTATTTAGAGCTTTAATATCAGTTTATAACTTTCATCCAGATTCTCTCTTAGCTCTTAGCTCTTCTCTATTTTCCGTTTTTCGTATTTTACTTTAACCAAAGTGTCTAATCCGCCCCTTGATTCAAATTTTGCAGTAACTTCCATAAATTCCGGTTTCAACAGGCCGCTCAAATCGTTTATGATTCTGTTTACGGCGTGTTCCTGCAGGATCCCTACGTTCCTGAAAGAAAGCAGGTAATATTTCAGCGATTTCATTTCGACTAATTTTTTTGACGGTATATACGTTATAAAAATTTCCGCAGTATCCGGAAGTCCCGTCCAAGGACAGACGGACGTAAATTCCTTAGTAGATATAGTTACGGCCGTTCCGCTTCCTTTATACCGAAAATCTAATGTTTCTAATATTTCTACGTCTATGTTCTTTTCGTCTAAAATATCGAATCTTTTATTTAAATATTTATCTTCCATTAGTTTTTGATTTTTATTTTTTGATTTTTATTTTATAATATTTACTGTATTTGCTGTATTTTATAAATTATAACATAATTATTTTAAATCATAAATAAAATTTAATAATGAAATTTAATAATTCTCCTATAGGAATATTTGATTCAGGTCTCGGCGGACTTACCGTTTTTAAAGAAATAAGAAAAATTTTGCCTTTTGAAGACTTAATTTATTTCGGAGACACGGCCAGAGTCCCTTACGGAAACAAATCTAAAGAAACTATAATCAAATATTCCTCCGAAATATTAGGTTTTTTAACCGATAAAAAGATAAAGATAGCTATAGTAGCCTGCAATACTTCCTCGAGCTTGGCGCTCGATTATTTGCGCAAAATATCGCCTGTTCCGGTATTCGGAGTTATAGAGCCGGGCGCGCAAAAAGCGGTTGAGGTATCCCTGAAAATTTCCGGACGGAAGATTATAGCCGTAATAGGCACTTCCGCAACCGTTAAGAGCGGAGCATATTCTAAGACGATAAAAGAAAAAGCCGGATTATTATACGGCATTAAAAAAGTCGAAACGGCAAATGTTTCAAACATAGATTTTAACGAAAACTTAAAAATTATAGAAAAATCCTGCCCGCTTTTCGTGCCTTTAGTGGAAGAAGGCTTTTTAAGCGAAGAAATAACGAAAAATATAATAAAATATTATTTAGCTTCCGTCGTAAAGGAAGAACCTGCATGCCTCGTTCTCGGCTGTACCCATTATCCTATTCTTAAAGATTTTATAGAAAAAGAAATAGGAGAAAATACAGAAATTATAGACTCCGGAGTCGAAACGGCGAGGTCCGTTAAAAATTATTTGGAAGAATTTGGAATGCTTAAATCCGGAACTGAATTCGGAAGCGAAACCTTTTTTGTAAGCGACGATTCAGAAAGATTTAAGGAACTTGGCGGTAAATTTCTCGGCAGGTCCATTGATAACGTTTACGTCGTTAATTTTTCGTAGCGGAAGCATTTTCTTTATAAAAAAGCTATTAAATATTATTAAGTAATATATATAATCAATTATAAGCATAAAACAGGAGTATTTATCATATGATAAAAAATTTAAGGGAAGAATTAAAAAAAAGGCTGATACTTTCGGACGGAGCTATGGGGACGGTCCTTCAGCTCAAAAACCTCCTGCCTAAAGGACTTCTTCCCGAAAGTTTCAATATTACCGAAAAAATTAAATATATAAAAGAAGTTCATAAAAGTTATTATAATGCCGGCAGCGAAATAATAGTGGCTAATACTTTCGGCGCCAACAGGCCAAAATTGGCCGAATACGGTTTGTCTGATAAAATTTACGAGGTAAATTTTAATGCCGTTAAAGCGGTTAAAGATATTGCTGGCGGCGATGCGCTTACGGCTATGTCTTTAGGTCCTACGGGAAAATTTATTTATCCGGTAGGCGATATTAATTTTAAAGAAAGCGTCGAAATTTACAAAGAGCAAGTAAAAGCCGGTTTAGACGCCGGAGCCGATATTTTTCAGCTTGAAACTATGATAGATTTGCAGGAAATAAGAAGCGCAATTATAGCCGTAAAAGAATTGTCCGATAAACCGGTTATAGCGATGATGACGTTTGACGCTACATACAGGACTATATTAGGAACTACTCCGGAAGTTTTTGCGATAACGGCAGACAGCCTCGGGGCGGACGTTATAGGAGCCAACTGTTCCGTCGGGCCGTCCGGAATTTACGAGATTTTAAAAAAGATGGCTTCGGTTACGGACGTGCCGCTAATTTCTAAACCAAATGCAGGCATTCCTAAATTAAAAGACGGTATTACTATTTTTCCCGGGAAGCCAGAAGATTTCACGTCATTAGTTTCGGAACTTGCCCTTATAGGCGTCAGAATTATTTCGGCCTGTTGCGGCAGTAACGAAAATTTCATAAAAGCTTTACGAAAAGAGATAGACATCGTTAATAACTCCGGACTACCTGCGAAAGGCATAAAAAGAGAGGACGGATTATTAATAACGTCGAGAACGGAATTCGTCCCTATCGGTTATAAACATCCTCCTGTTATTATAGGAGAAAGAATTAATCCTACCGGCAAAAAAGACTTCATAGAAGAGCTTAAAAACGGAAAAACTAATTATATAAGAAAAACTGCGGTTAAACAGGTTGAAGCCGGAGCCGCCGTCCTCGATTTAAATGTCGGAGTTCCCGGAACCGACGAAAAAGTATCGATGAAAAACGGCATTATTGCAGTTGCTGCCGTATCGCATGTTCCAGTATCCATAGACTCCTCTAATCCCGATGTATTAGAGGAAGCTCTTATGCTGTATCCGGGTAAGCCGCTTGTTAATTCTATAAGCGGAGAAGAAAAGAAACTCTCTAAAATTATGCCGTTAATAAAAAAATACGGCGCCGGAGTTTTAATTTTAGCTTTAAACGACGAAGGCATTCCGGAAACTGCGGAAAAAAGAATAGATATAGCTTATGGAATATATAAAAGACTTATAGATTACGGTATAAAACCATACGATATAATCGTAGATTTTTTAACCCTGCCTATAAGCGCAGGGCAGGAAAAGTCTTTGGTAACGATAGATGCTCTGTCTAAAAATAAAAACGGCCTTAATCTCCCTACCGTTTTAGGCGTCAGCAACGTTTCTTTCGGTCTTCCCAAAAGATCTTATATAAATTCTTCGTTCCTTTCTTTATGCCTGAAAGAAGGACTTAGCGCCGCTATAATAAATCCGGAGGACGAGTATTTAACGGCTAATTTTTATGCTATGAATGCGCTTCTCGGCAAAGATTATTTATTTAAGAACTATATAAACAAATTTTCCGATTCCGCGAAAAACTATTCTTCAAATAAGAATGCCGGAAAAGAATCGGGAAGCGAAACAGATAAAACCGAAGGAGAACTTTTGCGCGAAGCTGTAATCCGGGGAGAAAAAGAACATATAACACAATATGTAGAAAAATTATTGTCTGACGGAGAATCGCCGTTAGACATAGGCAATAAATATTTAATTCCGGCGCTTGAAGAAGTCGGCAGGCTGTTTGAAAAAAATATCTATTTTCTTCCGCAAGTAATGGAAAGCGCCGATGCCATGAAAACGGCTTTTAGCCGCATTAAGCAGGAAATGCCCAAAAATTCGGAAATTTCTTCGGGTCCGAAAATATTAATGGCTACCGTAGAAGGCGACGTACACGATATAGGAAAAAATATAGTAACGATGCTTCTCGAGAATAACGGCTATGATGTCATAGACTTGGGAAGAAACGTAAAAACCGAAAAAATAATAGAAGAAGCTATGAAGAATAAAGTCGATTTTGTAGGACTGTCGGCTTTAATGACTACGACCGTAACAGAGATGGAGCATGTTATAAAAGAACTAAAGAAACATGGCGTAAAAGTTTTTTCTATGGTCGGGGGGGCCGTAGTAACCGAAGATTATGCTAAATCGATTAATGCCGATATCTATGCGAAGAATGCCATGGAAGCGGTAGAGAAGATTAAGAGCTTTTTTGCAAAATTATAATATTAATGTTACATTAGTTTTAATGTAACATTATGAATTTATTACATTTTTATTACAATTTTACAAAGCCTGTGAATTTCTTTTGTGAAAGCCTTATAATTTGAAAAAAGATTTTAGAAAAATTAAGCAGTTAATCAAAGTGATTAATTTTTAATCAATATTAAGCCTTTGATATTTAAAGTAAAATAAATTAACTTATTAATTTTATTATGCTTCTCAATAAAAAACAAAAAGCGGAAATTTTTTTATATATTTTTTTAAAATTCATCTTAAATAAAATATTAAAAAGAGAAGGCGACGTTCTTCCGGCTCATATTTTACGAAAAATAGATAAAAATGTTTTTAAAAATTTTGCGAAACATATAACCTCTCTCGGCATTCCCGTTATACTGGTAACCGGCACAAACGGAAAAACGACTACTTCCAACATTATTGCCGAAACCGTTAAATTTTCAGGAAAAGAAGTATGTTTTAATTCTAACGGCGCTAATATGACGAACGGAATTTTGGGGGCTATTATCGGTTCTTACAAATTATCGAAATCATCGGGTTTAGGTATTAAAGACATTGCATTGCTTGATTTTAAATTTAGCGCAGACATTATAGTCATGGAATGCGACGAAAAAGTTTTTCCCGACGTATGTTCGATTTTAAATCCTAAAATAATAACGGCTACTAATTTTTACAGGGATCAGTTAGACAGGTACGGAGAAGTAAACTCTACGGTATTTGGAATAAAAAAAGCCGTAAAAAAAATATCGGAAGAGCTTAAAAATAATAACTCAGGAAGAATTTCGTTAGTTCTGCCTTCTTTTGAGCCGTTAGCGGCTTTTTTGGGATATGATATAAACGCGGATAAAAAATATTTCGGTTTCGACGAATCATTTTTTAATTCAAATTATTCAAACGATATCAATTCCGCAGAAAATTTTACAGGAATTGAATTATCCGATGCGGTAACCTGCCCTAACTGTAAAAATATGATGTTCTCTTCAAAAGGCCATACGAAAAATCGTTTTTTATATGATTTTAAATGCGAAAAATGCGGTTTTGCGGGGCATGAACCCGACATAAAAGCAACGGAAAACATTTCGGGCAGTTTGACATTAGAATTAAAGGAAGAAAAACCTTCATTTTTTTCTTTTAAACCCGCTTTATCCGGAGATTATAACGCGGCGAACTATCTTGCGGCATATTCGATTTTAAAATATCATCTTAATATCGGCGACGATATTATAAAAACTTCGTTTGAAAATTTTAAAACTAAATTTGGCAGGTCGTATAAAAAAAAGTCAGGAGATTTTGAAATAAATATAGACTTAGTTAAAAATCCGGCAGGATTTTCGGGAGTTCTTAAAAAATTGACCGAAAGCGGTTCTAAGGTTAATATTTTATTCGCTTTTTCAGACAGGGCGGCTGACGGAAGGGACGTTTCATGGATATGGGACGTAGATTTTGAAAAATATAAGGATTACATAGAAAACGCCGTTATTTCGGGTTTAAGGCCTTACGACATGGCGTTAAGACTAAAAACGGCCGGTATGAACCCTAAAAAAATAACCGTAGAATATAATTTAAAAAAAGCGGTAGAGACTATTATGAATAAAGCGGAGGCGGCGGGTTTGAACGAAAAAAAAATATATATATTGCCTACCTATACCGAATTATTAAGGTTGAAAAAATATATAAACGGTATAAAATAAAATAAACGGCATATATAAAAATTTAAATAATAAATTTAAAACAATAATTAAATCATGATATTAACGTCTTACATTTTTATCGGTTTTGCGCTGGTTTTTACCTCTATAGGGCAGATTTTTCAAAAAATAGGTTCCGGAAAAATAAAAAAAGAGCATTTAAAAATAGGCATAAAATCTATTCTCGTTTTTTTTAACGGCTATATTTTTTTGGCTCTTATTATGCTTTTTTTTGCGACTATATTTTACCTGCTGGCATTGTCTTCCATGCCTCTTTCTATTGCCTACCCCATGTTGTCGGGAGGTTACGTTCTCGTCGTCCTTCTTTCTAAATTATTCTTAAAAGAAAAAGTAAGCTTTAAAAGATGGATAGGCGTTTTTATCATCATAGCCGGTATATTTATTATATTCAATTCGGGCAAATGATTATCTTTATGTTTTAAGAATAAAATATAAAATATCTGGAGAAATTAAATATATGAAACTTCATTCCACTAAGGGATTTGTTATTTACGCAAAAAAAATGAATGAAGCGGATCTGCTCTTAAGTTATATAACCGAGGATTACGGGAAAATTACGTGTTTTGCAAATAACGCAAGGAAAAGTAAAAAAAGGTTTCTGGGAAAATTAGAGCCCGCTATGCTTACCATCATTAAATTTTATGAAAAACCGGGCATGACGCTTGATATATTATATGAAGTAGATCTTGTAGAGGATTATAAAAATCTCAGAAAAAATATCGACGTATATCTTTTTTTAACTAAACTTATCGAGATTTCAAGAGTCTTGTGCCAGGAAAGAGACATAAACAAAAATATATTTAATCTTATAAGAAATATTTATACGGGACTTAATAAATTAGAAACTTTAAATTCGCAGGACAGCAAACATACACCGTTAAACTCTATTCTTCTTAAATATGAGATTTTTTTTATTGCCAATCTTCTTAAATTTACCGGAATTTATCCTAATTTCACCGACTGTATAATCTGCGGCAAAAATAATGTTTATAACGAATTTGGATTCAGCCTTAAAAAAGGGGGCGTTATATGCAGTTCGTGCGTTAACGATAAAAACAATGGCTTTAAATATTTAGAAATAAAAAATATGCCGGTTAACTTTATAAATCTGTCTAATTTGATGACAGAATCCGATATTTCCATAATAAATAAGCTTAACGTCAAAGAAGATATACTTATAGATTGTTCGGCGTTTTTACGTGATTTTTTAACGTTTCATACCGGAAAAAGACTTAAGTCTTTTGAAACTATTTAATATATCCCATATTTTAGTTAAAAAATGGAAAATAAAAATAAAAACGAAATATTAAGGCGGTTTCCAAGCGTCCAGTCTGTATTGGAAAGAATTAAGGGTTCTTCGGAATATAAGGCTTTTCCCTATGAATTTGTAAAAGATAAATTAGAAAATTTAATAGAATCCGAAAAGAAAAAAGTTATCGAGTCGATGAAAAACGGAATCGATATGGATATTTCGGAAAACCTGTCTAAACTTGAACCGGAATTTTTTATTAAAAAACTTCTTAACGATTTAAACAATTTTTCTTTCAGTTTAAAAAGAGTCGTTAACGGAACGGGAGTCGTTATTCATACTAATTTAGGACGCTCTATTTTACCGAAAAGCGCTTTAGAGAATATTTTAAAAATATCGTCTTCGTACTCCGACCTGGAGTTTAATCTTTTGGAGGGAAAAAGAGGAAAAAGATATTCGCACGTAGAATACCTTCTTAAAAAAATTTTAAAATGCGAAAAAGCTATAGTAGTTAACAATAATGCGGCGGCGGTGTTTATGGCTCTTTCTACATTTTGTTCCGGAGCAAAAAAAGAGGTCGTAGTTTCAAGGGGCGAACTCGTAGAGATAGGAGGCTCGTTCAGGATACCGGATATTATGTCGGCTTCGGGGGCGGTTTTAACGGAAGTCGGGGCTACCAATAAAACTAAACTGGGCGATTATGAATCTGCCATAAACGAAAATACGGCTTTGCTGCTAAAAGTGCATCAAAGCAATTTCAGGATAATAGGTTTTACTGCAAGTCCTTCGGGAAAAGATATAGCTTCCATGGCCAAAAAGCACGGTATTCCGGTCATGGAGGATCTAGGCTCCGGAAGTTTCGTCGATATAAGAAGGTTCGGGCTTCCATATGAACCTACCGCCCAAGAGGTTATAGAAAACGGGGTCGATGTCGTTACTTTCAGCGGCGATAAACTTCTCGGCGGACCGCAGGCCGGAATAATAGCCGGAAAGGCAGAATACATAGACAGGATAGCCGCTAACCCATTAAATAGGGCTTTTAGAATAGATAAAATGACGCTTGCCGGACTCGAAGCCGTTTTTTTTGAATATTTAGACCTTGACAGAGCCGTTAAAAATATTCCTACGCTTTCCCTTATCGCTCAATCCGAATCGGAAATAAAACGAAAGGCTTTAAAACTTTTAAACCTGATTAAAATGTCCGAAAATATAGACAAAGCCGTATTTGAATTTAAAATAACCGAGGATTTCAGTCTCGTAGGCGGCGGAGCCCTTCCGGATTACGAACTTAAAACATATTCGCTGTCCATAATCCATAAAAAAATCGGCGCATCGGGAATAGGCGAAATATTCAGAAAAGCCAAAATTCCGGTCATAGGAAAAATAAAAAACGGCGAGTTTAGGCTTGACATGCGAACCGTGTTCCACGGCGATTTTAACGATATAATTGATGCTATAACTTACGTTTAATTTGTGAATAAAAAGCGTTAACAAATGATACCTGTCCTCAGCCGAGTCTTCCGTCGATAATGTGGTTTTTATTTTATTTTATTGGTATAATATATAACTAAAATTATAAAAATAATAAAAATATTTTCTTATGTTGTCTTCAAGCGTTTTAGTTTTGAATAAGTCTTTTTTGCCGGTTCACGTTACGTCTTTAAAAAGAGCGCTGATACTTCTTTATCAAGATATCGCCAAGGCGGTGGACGAAAATTACAGAACGTTCAGTTTCGATTCTTGGCAGGATCTCGCGGTAAGCGAGAAAAGCGGTTCAATCGGATTGATAGGGAGAGCCATTAGGATTCCGAGGGTTATAATATTGGTTAATTACGATAAACTTCCAAAAAGATACATAAAATTTTCAAGAGCCAACATTTTTTTAAGAGATAATAACAGATGCCAATATTGCGGCAAAGAATTTAAAAAAAACGAGCTGAATTTAGACCATGTTATACCTAGGATGTCAGGAGGCGTTTCGTCTTGGGAAAACGTAGTATGCAGTTGTATAAACTGCAATAGAATTAAAGGCGGAAGAACGCCGGAACAAGCGGGTATGAAACTTATCAAGAAACCTAGGAAACCGGAATGGTCGCCGTACTATCATATTTCCCTTACAAATATTATGTATAAGGAATGGATGCCGTTTTTAAATATTGTCGACAATGCTTACTGGCACGTTGAATTAGAAGAGTCTTAATTTATGTAAGAATTTACCTCCTGCAAGTTTTCAAAATATTTAAAATAAAAAAGCGTTTTTCCGCAAATTATGAATATAATAATTAAACTGCTGAGTCCGTTTGAAAAAATAGGCAATTTCGTTATATACACGGTTAACGAACTAGGCTCTATAACTATTTATATATGGGACATGATACTTTCCATAGCCGCATATTTTATTAATTTAGAAAATCTTATAGACCAGATGATATTTATCGGCATGGATTCATTTTCCGTTATCGGATTAACGGGTCTTTTCACCGGCATGGTTTTGTCTTTGCAAGCCTATTATGCCGCTAAAATAGTAGGCGTCACTTATATGATAGGCCCTACCGTAGCGCTGTCTATGCTGAGGGAACTGGGTCCTGTTCTAACAGCGCTTATGATTACCGCAAGATGCGGTTCTTCTATGGCTTCGGAAATAGGAACTATGAGGGTGACCGAGCAGATAGACGCTCTAGAGGTTATGGCGGTAGATCCTTATTATTTCCTTTCCGTTCCACGTATTCTTGCCGCAATGATAATGCTTCCGGTAATGGCGGTGCTATGTTCTTTAATAGGAATTATAGGCGGATATATCGTTTACGTTTATTTTTTAGGATTAAACCATGTAACTTATATAGATAAAATATATCAGTACGTCAAACTTAGCGATATATATAACGGCTTGTTAAAAGCCGTATTTTTCGGCGCTATATTGTCTGTTATCAGTACTTATAAAGGGTTTCAGACTTCCGGAGGCGCTAAAGGAGTTGGAAAATTTACTACGCAGGCGGTAGTGTTAAGTTCGATTTATATTTTATTTGCCGATTATCTTTTAACGTCGATTTTATTTTGATTTTTAAACCGTCGGTTTGTCTTAAATTGATTAATTTTATATAGAGGTATATAATTATAAATATTCAAATATAGATATAACATTATTTATTAGTTTTTAATCGTTCGCATCGGGAAAGGTATTTAAAATTTATTTTTTTATGATTATTTTAGACAAATTGTCGAAATCTTTTAACGGAATAAAAGTTTTAGACGATTTAAATATAAAATTCGAGGATAAAAAAATAACGGTAGTAATAGGCAGGAGCGGCGGCGGAAAAAGCGTGATGCTGAAGCACATAATAGGGCTTATGCAGCCCGATTCCGGCAGAGTTTTAATAAACGGCATAGATATTAATCTTTTAAAAAAGAAAGAACTTAACGAAGTAAGAAAAAAATTCGGAATGGTTTTTCAGGACGGCGCATTATTGGATTCCTTAAATGTTTTTGAAAATGTGGCGTTTCCTTTGAGGCGTCATCTGAAAATTTCAGAAAATGAAATTAAGGAAAAAGTATTTTCCGTATTAGAAGACGTCGGTTTGGAAGGCCATGACAAGAAAATGCCATCCGAAATATCGGGCGGCATGAGAAAAAGAGTAGGGGTAGCGAGGGCTCTTATACTTAATCCGGAGATAATGCTTTTTGACGAACCCACTACCGGATTAGACCCTATTATGTCGGACGTTATCAATAATCTGATTATATCCATGCACGATAAATTTAATTTTACCGGAATAATTATAAGCCACGATATTGCAGGCGCTTATAAGACAGGGGATATAATAGCAATGCTTTATGAAGGTAAAATAATAGAATACGGACAGTCGGAAGCCTTCAAAAATTCAGTTAATCCGGTAGTAAAGCAATTTGTATCCGGAAGTATGGAAGGACCTATTTCTATTTAAAATTTTATATATTTTCAATTTTTTGACTTATGAATATTAATAAAGAAACAAAAGTAGGTATTTTTGTAGTAATAGTGCTTGCTATACTTGCTTATTTTTCAATTAAAGTGGGTAAGATACATATTTTTAAAAAACCTACGTACGTAATTTCGGCTTATTTTAAATCCGCAAGCGGTATAGGTACCGGAACTTCGGTTACTATGGCCGGCATAAAAATAGGCTCGGTAGAAAAAATACGCTTAGAAAAAGGATTGGCTAGAGTTTATATGACTATTAATTCAAAATATAAAGTTTATCCTCAATATATAGCATCCATAAGGTCTTTGAGTCTACTCGGCGAATCTTATATTGCAATCTCTCCTGCGGCAGGAGAGCAGCAGGAGCAGTCCGAAAAAGTTTTGGATAAAGAGGTTATAAGAAGCGAGATGTCGCCTCAAAGCATGTCAAGCTTGATAACTAAGTTTTCTAAAACTGCAGGCGATCTTGAGAAAGTTTCAAAATCGCTAAAAAACTCTATAGGCACTAAGACCGGCGAAAAGAATATTAAAGCGATTTTGCACAATATCGCTACGCTTTCAGAAAATTTAAACAGGCTCGTATATGTAAACCAGAGAAACGTCGACGTTGTTATGTCTAATTTTGCCGCAATTTCGAGGCATATTAACGGGCTGACGGTTCAAAACGATGCCGCAATTACAAGAACTATCCATAATTTTAACGCAATATCTTATAATTTGAGAAAAGAACTTCCGTCTATAACTCAAAATATAAAGGGTCTTTCTAAAAATTTAAACGACATAGTCGCGAAGAACAGAAGAAATATTAACGGAAGTCTTAAAAATATAAATGCGGATACAAAAAAATTAAAACTTACGCTTAACGAGCTTTATGGAATTTCTTCTAAAATAAACAGCGGGCAGGGAACTATAGGAAAATTAGTCAACAGAAATTCGGTTTACGACAATTTAAACGGTTCGCTAAAAGGTATTAATAATATTGTCGGCGGATACAGCAGGTTCAGGGTAAAAGTTAATATGAGCTCCCAGTATCTTGCGAGAAGCGAAGGTTCCGTATCGCAAGTAAACGTTAAACTAGAGCCGTCTCCCGGCCATTATTACGAACTCGGCGTCGCTTCGGTTCCTATGGGTTACGGAAATACTTACGGAGAAACGCAGACTACTACATATACCACGAATAATCCGTCACACGGTAATTTTTATCCTTCAAGCGTTACTACGAATACCACCCAGTACAGCTATTCCAACAGTATAAAATTTAATGCGTTAATCGCTAAAAATTTTTATAATTTCACGCTTCTTGCCGGATTGCTTTATTCTACGGGTGCCGTAGGAGTTAATTATTACGTTCCGAATACAAACAAAAATCTAAAAATTTATGCAAGGGCATTCGGATTTAATTCTGATAATAACGGCGTAAGCGAGGATATTAACGCCGGCGTGGCGTATACTTTTTACAGGCATATATTTTTAGACGCGGGATACGATAATATAACCAACAATTCCCAAAGGTCTATTTATCTTGGAGGCGGAGTTAAATTTACCGATAAAGACCTTAAATATCTTATAGTAGGCGGCAAAATGCCGTGATTTGTCGCGTGGACAGAATTCAATTCTGTCCACGTATCTAATTGGATGTAATGATGACCTCAAAGAAATATAAACTTACCAGTATGACAAGCGCCCACGGCTGAGGGTGTAAGATAGGTCCGGAGGACCTTTCTAAAATATTGGAAAAATTATCCGTTCCGCAGAACGATAACGTTTTAGTCGGTTTTGGATATAAGGACGATGCCGGCGTTTATAAAATAAGCGATAATCAATGCCTTATACAAACGGTAGATTTTTTTACGCCCGTTGTAGACGACCCATATACTTTCGGGCAAATTGCCGCAGCCAACGCTCTTTCCGACGTATATGCAATGGGCGGCAAACCTATAACGGCCCTAAATATCGCATGTTTCCCTATAAACGACGTCGATAAGGAGGTTTTTAACCTTATACTGAGCGGCGGATTGGATAAGATAAATGAAGCCGGCGTTGCTCTTTTGGGCGGTCATTCCATAGACGACAAAGAAATAAAATACGGGTTAAGCGTTACGGGCATATGCGGAATAGATAATATATATTCAAATCAGGGCGCTAAACCGGGAGATGTTTTATATCTTACTAAAAGTCTCGGCACGGGATTTGCGGTCAGCGCGATATGCACCGATTTTTTGCCGGAGGAAACTTTGGGCGAAGCATCAAAATCAATGTCCAAGCTGAATAAATATGCTTCCGAAATTGCCGTTTCTACCGGCGTCGTAAATGCGGCGACGGACGTTACGGGATTCGGTCTTGTAGGTCATTTAAGCGAAATGATGATAGCAAGCGGCTTATCTTGCGAAATATACCTGCAGTCTCTTCCTGTTATAAAAGGAGTATTGGAATTAATTAAAAAAGGTATAAATCCTGCAGGTACTAAACGCAATAGGAAGTATTTTGCCCAGTATACTTCCGTTGGAAACGAAGTCGACGAAAATTTATTATGGACGGCATTCGGCGCAGAAACGTCGGGCGGACTTATTTTATCTGTTCCTTACGATAAATCAGCCGTTTTAGAGGATACTTTTGCAAAAAAAGGCGAATCTCTATACAAAATAGGCAGAGTCTTAGAAAAACCGGTTCATAACGGCATTTATATAAACATTATATAGATACGGTGCCAGAATTCAATTCTGGCACCGTCACAAAATTGAAAAGGCCGGAATTCAATAAAAAATTATATGCAATATTCCTTAGGTATAGATTTAGGCACTACCACCGTCGCCGCCGCTTTGACGGACGAAACAAAAAAAGTTTATCCTTATAAGAGTACGATTAATCTGCAGTATTATGAATTCGGATTAGATTCCGTAAAAAGAATACAGAACGGATTGGATAAAAATTCCGTAGGCAAACTTCAAGAAAAAGCAGTTGCGACTATAAATAGTTTAATAGATTCTTTTAAGTCCGAATTAGGTTTCGGATACGAAGATATAAAGGAAATCGTGATTGCAGGAAACACCGTTATGGAAATGGCGTTTTGCGGCTACCCTTTAATTTCTTTATCAAAACCTCCTTATAAACCGTCTTCCGAAATTTTTTTTCCTGAAAACACGGCATATATCCCCGGCTTAAATATAAAAAATAAAAAAATGTTCATTTTTCCGGTATTAGACGGATTTGTGGGAGGCGATACCGTAGCTTCTATCTATTATTTAGATATGATAAACAGAGCTAAACCTGCTTTTATAGCTGATTTTGGCACTAACGTAGAAATTGCCTTAGGATATAAAGATAAAATTTATACCACCTCTGCGCCGGCCGGTCCTGCATTTGAAGGCGGAAATATAAAATTTGGTACGACTGCTTCTTCAGACGGGGCAATTTCCGAGGTTAATCTTGAAAACGGAATTTTTAAAACTAAGACTGTATCCGGTTCACGTCCTTCCGGAATATGCGGCAGCGGTATAATGAGCATAGTTTATGAACTATTAAAAGAAGGCATAATAGACGAAAACGGAAGAATACTGCCGCCGGAAGAGATAGAATCCGAAAATTTTAATGTAATTATGAAGAATGAAGAAAACGGCGAAAATGAAATAGTCGTTTATTTTGACGGGAAAAACGCCGTAAAATTTTTCCAGGATGATTTAAGGCAGTTTCAGTTTGCAAAATCGGCCGTAAAATCAGCTTCCGAAATATTATTGGAAAAATTTAAAATTTTTAGCTATAACGATTTCGACGTGTTTATTTCGGGAACTTTCGGCAGTCATATAAAAACGGATATAATTGATTTAATAGATATTTTTCCTTTTAAAGGAAAAAATATTAAGGCAATTGAATCTTCGGTATTGAACGGATGTTTGAAATATATTCTTTCCGCCCGGTTAGAAAGAGAAAAAGACATAGAAAATATAATAAAAAAATCCAAAAATTTTCCTCTTTCAGGAAGCGCGATTTTCCAAAAACATTTTATTAAAAATTTAATATTTCAGCGTTTGAGCCTTTAACTGTCCGCATCCGCCGTTAATAGAGCCTCCCTTGGAAAATCTCACCGTTACAGTAAAACCTGCTTTAGATAATTTTATTTTAAACTTATCCGTCGCAAAATCATCCGGTCTTTCGAAATTTTTTAGATAAACCGAATCTTCAGCTTTATTTAAAGTAATTAAATTTATTTTTACTTTCGAAGGAGAAAACAATTTTATAATCCTTTTTGCATCTTCGATTCGGTCGTTTAAACCTTTTATAAGCACATATTCCAAGGTTATTTTATTATGAAGCGAAGGCTTTTTTAAATTTATCAGCTCTGCTATTTTTTCTATGGGGAATTTTTTATTGACGGGCATTAACATGCTTCTGGTTTCATTATCTGCGGCATTAAGAGATATTGCAAGCTTATATTTGTATTCGTTTATATCGAACCCTCCCAGAGCGTTAATCAATCCGCAAGTCGAAACGGTTATTTTTCTCGGAGCTATTCCTACAAACTTGTCGTTTGACATTATTTCCAAAGCCTTTTCGACTTCGGCTATATTATCTAACGGTTCGCCCATGCCCATAAAAACTATATTGGTAATTTTATCGTTTTCATAATTTTCGACGGTCAATAATTGCGAAATTATTTCGCCGGACGTTAAATTTCTTGAAAAACCCATTCCGGCGGTTTCGCAATAAACGCATCCCATCCTGCATCCTACCTGAGACGAAACGCATAAGGTTTTCCTGTTTTTATGCGCTATAGATACGGATTCTACGGTATCCCCGTTTTCAAATTTTATCAGATATTTTTTAGAATATCCGTCCTCGTCTTTTTCATATCTAACGTCTATTATATCGGGAAGTTTAACGTAAAAATCTTCATCTATTTTTTTTCTTAAATCTTTAGAAATATCGGACATTACGGAAAAATCAAAAATTCTGTTTTGATAAATCCATCTCATAATCTGTTCCGCGCCGTATTTTTTGAATCCGTTTACAGCGCAGTATTCTTCTAATTCTTTTTTTGATAAATTCAGTATATTTTTCATTCTTTTTTATTACGTTTTGCTAAAGGGCGGAATTGAATTCCGCCCTTTTAATATTGCTTGTCTTTATAGACAAAATATGATAAATTTTAAATAATAAGATAAAATTAATAATAATATTATATCATTAAAATAAAACATACTAAACATGAATCAAAGCGCCGTTATAAATGCAGGAGAAAATATTTACGAAAAGAGCATTAAGATAGTAGAATCATTGCTTGAAGACAATGCAGGTTTTCATAACAAATATTCATGTTTAGAGCAGCAAATAGTAAAAAGAGTTATACATGCTACGAGCGACGTAAGCTATGCCGGCTCGGTTTTTTTTAAAAATAAACCGGCGGAAAAAACAATAGAACTTATCAAAGATAAAATTGCTAAAAATGAACCGTTAAAGATAGTTTGCGATTCCGAAATGACGAAAGCCGGAATAAGCAAAAACGTAAACAAAAAAGCGGTTTTAGATGTTAATTGCTTTATAAATCATGAAAACCTGCCCAAATCGACAGGACAGACAAAATCGGCAGTTGCAATAAGGCATGCAATCGGTGAAATTTTACCGGATATAATAGTTATAGGGAATGCTCCTACCGCATTGCTTGCCGTTATAGATTATTGCGGAGAATTAACAAAAACTTCTAACTATTTTCCTTCTTTGATTGTAGGTATGCCCGTAGGGTTTGTAGGCGCTTCGGAATCTAAAACTTTATTATATGAAAACGATATATTCAATTCTATAGGAAATTTTGGAAATTTCGGCGGAAGTTCTCCCGCCGCCGCAGTTTTGAATGCTTTATTGCACGAGAGTTTATGAAGAATTATTTATTTTTTTTATCTGCATTTTTTTTCATAGCGTTTGCGGCAGAAGTTTGTGCGCGTAATGCCGCAGCCGACATATATATGCGCGTCGGTAAAAACGGAACGGTATATTTTTCCAACGTTCCGGTTTCTAACGGCTACAGTCTTTATATGCGCACTAAAAATTATAATAACCCTAAATTTGACGGCTACGGCAGTAATTTATACAAGCAAATTATTTTAAAAGCTTCAAAGAAATACCAAGTAAGCCCAAAACTTATCGAGGCGGTTATAAAAGTCGAATCGGGATATGACAGCAGCGCCGTTTCCGATAAGGGAGCGGAAGGACTAATGCAGCTTATGCCTCAAACGCAAAAAATGCTGAATGTGTCCGATCCGTTTAATCCGTCTCAAAATATTTACGGCGGCACTGAATATTTAAAAAGCCTGATAATAAAATATAACGGGAATTTGCAGCTGGCTCTTGCCGCTTATAATGCGGGAAGCAGGGCTGTAAATAAATACGGCGGAATACCTCCTTACGGGGAAACCCAAAATTATGTAAAAGAGGTATTAAATTATTACGACGGGCGATAAACTTTAATAGCAAAAATAAATAAAATGAAATCCAATAAACAGATATATAACATCCCAAATATACTTACTTTTTCAAGAATATTAATTATACCCGTAATATTTTTTCTGCTCTTTTTTAATAAAGAAATTTACGGAATAGCCGCCGCTGTTTTTTTTGCTGCCGCTATTGCAACGGATTTTATCGACGGTTATATTGCAAGGAAAAAAAACATTGTAACTAATTTGGGGATTTTTTTAGATCCTATAGCCGACAAACTGCTCGTCGTTACTATATTAATTATGCTTATTCCGATGCAAAGAATTCCTGCCTGGGTCGTAGCCGTAATAATTTTCAGGGAAATATTCGTTACCGGTCTAAGAGCTATAGCAAGCGAAAAAGGCGTTGTAATACCGGCAGGCAGAGAAGGAAAGTGGAAAACCGCGTTTCAAATGTTTGGAATACTTTGTCTTCTTATATATTACAAACATTTTTATTTAAATTTTGGAGATATAGGATTAATCCTTATTTTTATCAGCATACTGTTTTCTTTGATTTCTTCTTATAAATATTTAAAAAGTGTATCCGGTATCCTGCTTAACGGATAAACTGTTTCTCTGCGACATATCTAATTTTGCTTCTTCAAGAATCAGTTCGTAATTCTTATAATGTTTTTTTAAATTTAATTCGGAAATACCGTATATAAATTTGGGTTTTACGTTTTCCGGAAATTTTAAAAGCTGATTGAATTCCTCTTTAATTTTTTTAAATTTTTTATCGGCGTTTTCATAATTAGTATGAGGCAGAATTCCTATGAAATCATTAAAATCTATTCTAAAAATTATGTCCGTTTTTCTTAATTTTTGCTTAAAATAAATACCTATATATTTTAACACTTGATTAAGCTTTTCGTTTCCGAAAGATTGTCCGAAAAATACTAAATTTTCAAAATAAAATACGGTTACCGACAAAGGAATGCGGTATCTTTCAGCTCTTTCGGTCTCTCTTGAAAAAAATTCTTTAAATTGGCTTTTTAGCATTAAGCCTGTAATTTCGTCGAAAACGCAATTATTGATTCCCTGTTTTGCGCTTGAATTCAAAAAGTACTTTACCGATGCCGTGAACTCGTTATATATAAACAAAGTTCCCGAGAATAGTCCGAATTTATTTAAAAGCGTTATCCCGTCTATACGGAAAAATTTTTGGTCGATTCTGCCTGAAGCCATTTTCAAGTCAACTTTTTTATTGATGTTTAAACCGGTTAATTCATTGATTCTTATTATATCGTCCGGCAATTTTTCGTCATAAGAAATGAATATCGAACCTCCGGAATAATTAGAAAGAACTTTAGCCTGCTCGTTCATGTAAATTATTTCGTCTTTAACCCCTTTTATAGCAATAGGCATATTTGCAGAAGCAAAAGATTTTTCGTAATTTACGTCCGACGACGAATCCGATGCCGATCCAAAAAGCTGGACTTGATTAAAAATGTCCATAGTTTTTTAAAAAAATAATTTTAAAATTGAATTTTTTTTTAATATATTTTATACTGTTTATAATGCATATTTTATGCTCGGTTTATTTTTTAATAACTTAATAAATAGAATATGCATAAATAGCAATATTATATTAATTATATAACAATAAAAAATAAATATGAATAGAGAATATACTTTTTTTTGGGGATGTACTATACAGGCTAAGTTTCCGTTTATGGAAAAAGCTACGAGATTAGTCTTGGACAGGCTTAATATAAAACATAAAGATATCGATTCTTTTACGTGCTGTCCGGAAAAATCTTTAATTAAAAATATAGACGAAAATCTTTTTGATTTAACCGGTATTCGGAATATAGCGCTTGCGGAGAAACAGAATGCAGATATAATTTCCGTGTGTACAGGATGTTATTCCAATCTTAAGCAGATTAGAAACAAGGTTGCTTCCGACCTTCCGTATCAGAAAAAAATTAACGAAACTCTAGAGAAAATAAATCTTAATTTTTCCGGCGAAACGTCCGTTTACCATTTTATAGAACATCTCCACGACGAAGTGGGGCTGGATAAAATAAGGGCAAACGTTAAGTATCCGCTGAAAGGTTTAAATATTGCAATACACTACGGATGCCATTTAGTAAGGCCGTCGCATTCCATAAATTTCGATTCTCCTTTTGAGCCGCGTAAATACGACAATATTTTAAAAGCTCTAGGAGCTAACGTGGTCCAGTATAAAAACAAAATGATGTGCTGCGGACAGGCATTAGACAGGGTGGATGAACACGATAAATCTCTCGTCATGGCAAGAATAAAACTTGATGCCGTTAACGAAAGCGGAGCCGACATAATCACAACCGTTTGTCCTTCGTGCTTTACGCAGTTCGACACGAACCAGTATATGCTTTTGAAAGAAGGCGTAAAGCGTCAGATACCGGTTATAACCTTAGAAGAGCTAATGTGTCTGGCTTTCGGCATAGAAGAAGCGGAAGAACTAATTTCTCAGCATAAAATAAAAGCCGGAAAATTTCTTGAAAAATTTAAAAAAATTAAGGCTGTGACCGATTATACTACTATTTTCGATAAAGATTCGTTAGTCAGATGCTATAACTGCGGCGCATGCAAAAACGACTGCCCTATGAGCCTTTCTTTTGAATCTTATAATCCGCCTTTAGTAATAAAAATGATTTTAGAAAACGATATCGAAAGAGCTATGTCGTCAAAAATAGTATGGGAATGTCTCGAATGTCATACATGCGTCGAATTATGCCCTCAAAATTACAGTTGGGAAAAGGTTCTTACGACTTTAAAAAATCTTGCGCTAAAAAACGATGTCGGTCCGCAGAAAGTTAAAAAAGCGGGAGAGCTTTTCTTTAAAACTTTAAGGCTCGGCGATCCGCAGGAAGGAATGCGCAAAAAGCTGGGGCTTCCTCCCGCTAAAAAGGTTTTAGATAATGAGTTTAAAAGAATATTAGACGAAAATATTTTATAGGTTTATTGTTAAAAAAACGTATATATGTTATATTTAATTATAAGTATGTTTTATAAATAAATTTACGAAAAGTAGAGGTATTAAAGTGTTAAAAATAAAAAATAAATTTAATACGGAAAGAGACATATCCGGCTGCGGTCTATGCGGCATTATAAACGCCAAAAAGGTTAAGACCAACGGAAGCGACATTAAAAAAGCTATATCGGTGGAACATGACAGAGGAAACGGTTTAGGAGGCGGTTTTGC
This sequence comes from bacterium, assembly GCA_021788495.1. Next base: position 20,697 of record JAJYKQ010000007.1, read on the forward strand.
CGTTTACGGCAATTATCCCGATTATGCCGATCTTTACGCTTTCCATATAATGTACGATAATCTTTCCGCTAAGGCCGACGTCGAAGAATATCTAAGAAATAATTTCATCGTGGAAAAAGAGGAGCCTATTCCTACATTTAAGACGTCTAAAATTTACGACCATCCATATCTTCACCGTTATTTTATAAAACCTAAATCCGACAGGCAGGATAAGTTGTTTCACGAGTTGGAAGACGATGATTTTGTGGTAAATAGCGTTATGCTCATTAATCAAAATTATGACGGCGCTTATGTGTTTTCAAGCGGAAAAAATATGGGAGCATTTAAAGGCGTAGGTTATCCGGAAGACGTAGCAGATTTTTACAGACTCGAAGAAATAGAAGGTTATATGTGGACGGCGCACAACAGATTTCCTACAAATACCCCCGGCTGGTGGGGAGGCGCACATCCTTTTACGCTTTTGGACTGGTCTATAGTCCATAACGGAGAAATATCTTCTTACGGAATCAATAAAAGATATTTAGAGATGTATAAATATAATCTGGCATTAAGAACGGATACGGAAGTTATAACCTACATTTTAGATCTTTTAATAAGAAAACATAAAATTCCCGTACGTTTGGCTTTAACGGTGCTCGCTTCTCCGTTTTATCAAAAAATAGATAAAATGGAAAACGACAAAAAAAATTTATTTACGGCGTTAAGACAGGTTTACGGAAGCGCACTTTTAAACGGACCTTTTGCTATAGTTTTTGGATATTCGGGCGGCATGGTGGCTATGAACGATAGAATAAAACTTAGGCCGCTTGTCGCAGCTTCTAACGGCGATTTTACATACGTCGCTTCGGAAGAAGCCGCTATTCGTGCAGTTTGTCAGTTTCCGGACATGATTTGGTCTCCGAAAGCAGGAGAACCGGTTATGGTAGAGTTTGACGATATAAAAGAAAAGACGTCTTTGAAGGGAGGACTGCTTAGTTTATGACAAAATCTTCTTTTTCCAATATTCAATCGGAATATTTAGCGGTCATAGATCATAATAAATGCGTGAGATGTAAAAGATGCATCCAAAATTGCGGATGGGGAACTTACAGTTTCGGCGGAGACAAGATTCTTGCAGACCATTCTAAATGCGTAGCATGCGGCAGATGTTACACCTACTGCCCCGAAGGAGCTATTTCTATAATTAAAAATCCTACCGTTATCAGAGAAAATGCGAACTGGCAGGAACCGCTCGTGAAAAATATCTGGAGACAGTCCGAAACAGGTGGTATAGTTATTTCAGGAATGGGTACCACGTTTAAATATAAAAAATATTTTGACCATATACTTCTGGACGCCTGTCAGGTTACTAACCCTTCTATAGATCCTTTAAGAGAGCCTATGGAGTTAAGAACGTATCTCGGCAAGAAACCTTCAAAATTAGACTTGGATTTCGACGAAAAAGGCGAACCTGTTTTAAAAACAAAAATGCCGCCTCAAATAGAACTTCAAACGCCCTTTGTTTTCGGCGCTATGTCATACGGGTCTATCTCTCTTAATGCCCAAAAGGCTATGGCCTTAGCGGCAAGGGCGTTAGGAATAGTTATGAATACCGGCGAAGGCGGACTGCATGACGATTTAGTGCCTTTCGGCAAAAATATTATAGTTCAGGTTGCATCCGGACGATTCGGCGTTCACAGGGATTATTTAAACAGCGGCGTGGCAGTAGAAATTAAGATAGGACAGGGCGCAAAACCCGGTATAGGCGGACATCTTCCAGGTGAAAAAATCGGAATCGATATTTCTAGGACAAGGATGATTCCTGTTGGAACTGACGCTATTTCTCCCGCACCTCATCACGATATTTATTCTATTGAAGATTTAAGACAGCTTATATATGCAATTAAAGAAGCTACAGATTACGAAAAGCCGGTATCGGTTAAAGTAGCTGCGGTTCATAATATAGCCGCAATAGTAAGCGGCATAGTAAGAGCTGGCGCAGACATAGTTTATATTGACGGATATTCCGGCGGGACCGGTGCCGCTCCTATCGTTATCAGGGACCATGTGGGAATACCGATTGAACTTGCTCTTGCACAGGTTGACGAGAGATTGAGGGAAGAAGGCATAAGAAACGAAGCTTCTATAATAGCCGCAGGAAGCATAAGATCCAGCGCAGATGCCGTAAAAGCTATCGCTCTAGGAGCAGACGCCGTAGCAATCGGGACGGCGGCATTAATAGTCATGGGTTGTCATGTTTGCGGCAAATGCAATACCGGAAATTGCAGCTGGGGTATTACTACCCAAAGGCCGGAACTTGTTCGCAGATTGGATCCTGAAGTTTACGGAGAAAGATTATATAATCTTATTTCGGCATGGAGCCACGAGATACAGGAAGTATTAGGAGCAATGGGTGTTAATTCCATAGAAAGTTTGAGAGGCTCCAGAGAAAGATTAAGGGGTATAGAATTAACCGACGCCGAATTAAAAGCCTTAGGAATTAAGCATGCCGGCTTGTAAAAATTAGAATATAATATTATCATATATTAAAAGGAGCAATAAAAAAGGATATGATGACGATTGATGCAGCTGGAATGCACTATAAAGAGCTTAACAGGCTCATAAGAGAAGGCATAGCAAACGGGATAAAAAAATTTTTTATAGAAAACGTTAACGGTCAGTATTATATCGGCGACGGTATAAAAGGCGACGATGTAGTTATCAATATAGAAGGAACGCCGGGAAACGATTTAGGAGCCTTTATGGACGGTCCTACTTTAACGGTAAACAATAATGCTCAGGACAATGTGGGCAATACTATGAATGCCGGTAAAATCATAATTAACGGAGATGCCGGAGACGTAGTAGGATACGGCATGAGAGGAGGCAGGATATATATCAGGGGTAATGCCGGTTACAGAGTCGGGATTCATATGAAGGGATATAATGAACAACTGCCGGTTATTATTATAGGAGGAAAAGTAGGAAGTTTCTTTGCAGAATATATGGCCGGCGGCGTAATAGTATTGCTGGGGCTGGAAGACGATGATTCCGATGAATTAGATATAGATTATTTTGCTTCCGGCATGCACGGAGGCACTATATTTATTAGAAAAAAAATAGATTTTTCAAAGTTTTCAAATGAAGCCGAGATTTATGAAATAGACGATAAAGATGCAGATTTCTTAAAAGAATATTTAACAGACTTTTCAAACAGTTTCAATATATCCGTAGAAGAGATATATAAAAAACCGTTTTATAAAATTGTGCCTTCAAGCGCAAGACCTTACGCGCATTTATATACTTCGGCATAATTCAGTGCAATTTAATCAATAAATTTAGCAATTAAACTTATGAATGAATTATTTTCGGGAAATCAAAAAATGGATATTAATAATTTAAGCATAATAGAAGAAAAGGTTATTTTAATTAAGGAATCGTTTGAGAAAATTAAAACGGAACGAGATAAACTATTAGCGGAGGTTAAAACAAAAGATGATGAAATTAAAGAGTTAAAAGATAAAATTTCAACTTATGAAACAGATAATGATTTTGTAGTAAAAAAAATAGATGAAATATTAAATAATTTAGATTCTATACAGTTATGAGCGAACTTATAGAATTAAAAATTTTAAATCGTAAATTTATTTTAAACAGCGATAAAGACAGAAAGTATTTGGAATCTTTAGCGGAATACGTCAATGCAAAAGCGGATGAAGTGGTTAAAAAAACTAGATCTGTAGATTCTTTTAATATAGCCGTTTTAACCGCGCTTAATATTGCGGATGATTTTATGTCTAATAAAATGGAGACTAATAACGAGAGCAGAAGGGTTTTGGAAAAAGTAAATAATATATATAAATATATATCTAAGTCTTAATATAAGTATTTAGCAGTATTTTAATTTTTTATAAACCCTGCGGTATTTGATGCTGGTTGTTAAAATTGACCCAACAGTTGGATAGAAAGGGATTGTCACTGTCTGCTACGGTAAGGAATTTTGGGAACAAAAATTCCTTTTTTCAGCAGGTAAACGATTACCACCTATTTTTTTATAGGTCCAATTTTAAAAATCTCTTCGGTACATGCGGGGTTATCCTTTCTCTCTTTATTTCTTCCGCTATTTTATCACACCTTTTAAAATGATAAATAAAAAAGATGCAAGAGAATTAATGAAAAATAAAAGGATAGAATTAACTGAACCGTACATTAATGCGGCAAGCTTAAATATTTCCAAAATTGCTTACGATTATATTATATTAAATCTATTTAAAAAAATCGTAATATATATGAGTATAAAAAATGAGGTCAGGATAGAGTATCTCATTGACGAAAACAAAAACGGCGATATACGGTTTTTTATGCCATTTTGCGATAACGGCGGACGGATGTGTTTTTATAAATTTGAAAGCATAGACCTTATGAAAAGGGATTCTTTCGGTATTTTAAGTCCAAAAAACGGTCATAAAATAGACGAAAAAGATATAGATGTTTTTTTTGTGCCGGGATTAGCTTTTGATATATATGGAAACAGGGTTGGATACGGCAAAGGTTGTTACGACAGGTCTTTAAAAAAAGCCGAAAATTCTCATTTTATCGGCGTTTGTTACGACTTTCAGTTTATTAAAAACGATGTATTGGAGTTTGAGCCTGAAGACGTAAAAATGAATTCAATAATTACGGAAAATGGAATCTATAAAGTTGATATAGAACTATGATTTGCAGTAAATAAGGAGAAAACAAATGACTGGGTATATTTTACCGATTTTAATAATTATTACTGCCGCAATATTTTTCGTTGCCGGTTTTTTAGTTAAATATTTTGTAGACAAAGGTTCGTTAAGCAGTTCTTCTTATAAAGCCGCTAATATTATCGGAGAAGCAGAAAAAAAAGCCGAAGAAATTAAGAAAGAAGCCGTTTTAGCCGCTAAATCCGAATCTATAAGGCTAAAGGAAATTGCCGACGAAGAAATAAGGCTTCAAAAGCAGGAATTAAATCAGCTCGATAAAAGATTATCCGTTAAAGAAGACAATCTTGAAAAAAGAATATCTTTGATAGAGAAAAAAGAAAGCGATTTTATGAGAAGGGAAAAAATTCTTGCTCAATCCGAAAAAACAATTTCAGAAAAAGAGAAATTGATAGAAGACAAAATTAAAGAAAATATCGCCGAATTAGAAAAAATATCCGGCATGACGTCCACGGAAGCAAAAAATATTCTTATAAATTCAATAACTGAAGAAGCTAAGCACGAATCCGCCAAAGCGATTAAGAGGATAGAGGACGAAACAAGAGAGATTGCGGATAAAAAAGCTAAAGAAATTATAGCTACGGCTATACAGCGTTATGCCGGAGATTATGTCGCAGAAAAATCTATATCTTCCGTTCAACTTCCAAGCGATGAAATGAAAGGCAGAATTATAGGCAGGGAGGGTAGAAATATACGCGCTCTCGAAGCCGCTACCGGAGTCGATTTAATAATAGACGAAACGCCTGAAGCTGTTATTCTATCTTCTTTTAATCCTATTAAGAGAGAAATAGCCAAGCTTTCTTTGGAAAGATTGATTGCCGACGGCAGAATTCATCCTGCAAGAATAGAGGAAATAGTCGTAAAAGTTGAAGAAGAACTTAATCAGACTATGAAGGAAGCCGGAGAGCAGGCAACGTTCGACGTCGGAATTCACGGAGTACATCCTGAACTTCTTAAACTTCTAGGCAGATTAAAATACAGGACGAGTTATTCGCAAAACGTATATAACCATTCGATTGAAGTTGCATTCCTTTGCGGAATAATGGCTTCCGAATTAAATATCAACGTTAAACAGGCTAAAAGAGCAGGGCTTTTACATGACATAGGCAAGGCTGTCGACCATGAAGTAGAAGGTTCGCATGCTATAATAGGTGCCGATCTTGCAAAAAAATTCGGCGAATCGCCTAAAGTGGTTCATGCTATTGCCGCCCATCATTTCGATGAAGAGCCGAACAGCGTGCTTGCAGTTCTGGTTTCTGCTGCCGATGCTCTCAGCGCCGCAAGACCCGGTGCCAGAAAAGAAATGTTCGAGACATACGTAAAGCGTCTCGAAGATCTTGAATCTATAGCAAACTCTTTCAGCGGAGTTGCAAAAAGTTACGTAATACAGGCAGGAAGAGAAATCAGGGCGATAGTTCAGAGTCAAAAAATTTCAGACGAAGATTCGGTAGTATTATCTAAAGATATAGCAAAAAAAATAGAAAACACTATGCAGTATCCGGGTCAGATTAAAGTTACGGTCATCAGGGAAACGAGGGCTACGGAATTTGCTAAATAACAACGAAATTAATATTCTTTTCATAGGGGATATTATTGGAAAACCGGGTCGTTTGGCAGTAAAATCGCTTATAGGTTCGTTAATAGATAAATATAACCCTGAATTCATTATTGCAAACGGCGAAAATGCCGCTCACGGAATGGGGATAACCCCGGATGTCGCAGATTTTTTATTTAATTTAGACATTGACGTTATAACTACAGGCAACCATATATGGGACCAAAAAAACATAATTCCATATATTAATAATCATGAAAGGCTTTTGCGTCCTGCAAATTACCCTTCTTTATCTCATGGAAAAGGTTTTGGAATATTCGATTCGAAATTTAATAGAAAAATAGCCGTTGTAAATTTAGAAGGAAGAGTTTTTATGAAAGCTCTGTCCGATTCTCCTTTTACAGTTGCTAAAGATATTATAAAGGAAGTTCGAGATAAATCCGATGCGATTATTATCGATTTTCACGCTGAAGCTACTTCAGAAAAAGAAGCGCTTGCGCTGTATTTAGACGGAGAAGTTTCTGCTTTTCTGGGTACCCATACGCATGTACAGACTAACGACGATATTATTCTGCCTAAAGGTACCGCTTATATTACCGACGTAGGAATGGTAGGCTCAAAATATTCGGTTCTCGGAACAAATAAAGAAATAGCTATTAGACGATATTTAACCGGAATACCCGAAAGATTCGAGCCGGAAGAAAACGATATCGCACTAAACGGAGTAGCAGTTACTATTGACAAAAAAACGAAATTAAGTAAGAATATTGAAAAAATTCGGATAAATTTATAAAATAGCCACTTAATTAAATATGTTAAAAAAAGAGATAGAAATCGAAATCGACAGGCAGATAGACTCTATTAAAAGAGGAAGCGTCGAGCTCATAAAAGAAGAAGGACTTTACGAAAAACTTTTATATTCCGTATCTAATAATATACCGCTGAAAATAAAAGCCGGTTTCGATCCTACTTCTCCGGACATACATCTCGGACATACCGTTTTGTTAAACAAACTGCGGACTTTTCAGGATTTGGGTCATATAGTATATTTCATAATAGGCGATTTTACGGCAATGATAGGCGATCCTACGGGAAAGTCGGAGACGCGAAAACCGCTTTCGAGAGAAGAAGTATTGAAAAACTCTAAAGATTATAAAGCTCAAGCTTTTAAAATTTTAAAACCGGAAAAAACTAAAATCCTTTTTAACAGCTGGTGGCTGTCAAACTTAAATCTTGACGAATTTATTAAGATTTCTTCTAACTATACGGTCAGAAGAATGCTTGAAAAAGACGATTTCGAAAAAAGATTCCAGGATAACAGGCCTATTGCAATGCATGAATTTATCTATCCTCTTCTGCAGGGTTTCGATTCATTGTTTCTTGAAGCCGACGTCGAAATAGGCGGCAATGATCAGAAATTTAATCTTATAGTGGGACGCGAATTGATGAAAAGTTTCGGACTTGCTTCCCAGGTTATAATGACTATGCCGCTTCTTGAAGGTTTGGACGGCAAAAACAAAATGAGCAAATCTCTTGGAAACCATATAGGCGTTTCAGACGAACCAAACGATATGTTCGGCAAGATAATGTCTGTCTCCGACGAAATAATGATAAAATACTATGAACTCCTTAGTTTTATATCGAATAACGAATTAAAAAATTTAATAGCCGAATTAAAAGGCGGTTTAAATCCAATAATTGCAAAAAAAAGACTTGCCGCAGAGATAGTAGAAAGATATTACGATAAAACCGAATCGGATAAAGCGCTAAAATACTTTGAAGATAAGTTTCAAAAGAAGGTGAATCCGGAAGACCTTACGGTTATTGAACTTGAATATGAAGAATACGGTAATTTTTTAAAAGGTGAAACAAAGCAAAACGAATATAAAAATATTAATACAGCGTCGGTTTCGTCTGATATAATAGTAGATTTTTTAGTAAAGGTTGATGCCGCGTCCAGTAAAAGCGAAGCAAAAAGGCTTATCAAACAGGGGGCGGTTAAGATATATTTCGATACTTTAAATGAAAAAAATATTGAGTCTAAGGTAGGGCAGGACTTTTTTCAAGTAGCTGAAAACATTGAAGAATTTATTATAAAATCCGGAAAGAAAAAAATATTTAAAATAAAATTAAAAAAAGATTAAAAAAACGCTTGACATTGATTTAACATTTTTATATACTATTTAAACACTTCGAGATTAGGTATTAAACAAACCTGCTAATGAAGATCGGTCTTTGAGAACTAAACAGCACGCATTAAAAAGCATTAAAAACAAATCAGTTAATTTCTTGATAATAATTTATTGTTATAGAGAGTTTGATTCTGGCTCAGAACAAACGCTGGCGGCGTGCCTAACACATGCAAGTCGTACGTGAAAGTCCCGCAAGGGATGAGTAAAGTGGCGAACGGGTGAGTAATACATAGGTAATCTACTTATAAGTTCGGGATAACAGTTCGAAAGGACTGCTAATACCGGATAACGTACCGTGTCACAAGATGCGGTACCAAAGGTGGCCTCTTCACAATGCTATCGATTATAAATGAGCCTATGGACCATTAGTTAGTTGG
>JAJYKQ010000058.1 GCA_021788495.1 bacterium
GAATGTGTCCGAATAAAGCCGAATCGCAAACAGTCGAATTTAAAGAAAGCTGGCGGGATGAAAACCTAAAGTCCCTATGCGCCTTTGCGAATACCGAAGGCGGGCGGCTTATAATCGGCGTGGATAACGACGGTAATGTCGTAGGCATTAAAAATTCTAAAAAGCTCCTCGAAGATTTACCCAATAAAATAAACGATATTTTGGGAATAGTTCCCGATATTAAGCTGTCGAGAAAACAGAATAAAGAAATTATAACCATAAAAACGGATTATTCATATGCGCCGGTATCATATCATGGAAAATTTTATATAAGAAGCGGCAGTACTAATCAGGAATTAAAAGGAAAAGAACTTACTAAATTTATGCTTTCTAAATCCGGAAAAGATTGGGAAGAATATATAGAATCAAACAGTTCCGGCGACGATATTAACCCTGAAACCGTTGAAATGTTTAAAAGAATTGCGGCTAAAAGGTTATCCTTAATAAAGCAGGAAAAGGATAATAAGGTGCTTCTCGAAAAATTAAATTTAATAGAGGACGGCAAATTAAAGCGGGCGGGGATTTTACTGTTCGGCAAAAATCCAAAAAAATATTTTACCGGAGCATATATAAAAGTCGGGAAATTTTTATCGGATACTGACGTTATAAGTTCAGATGATATCTTAGGCAATCTTTTTGAGCAGGTAGAAAAGACCTTAGAATTATTAAAATCTAAGTATCTCGTTTCTGTGATAGGTTACAAGGGGCTATACAGAAACGAAACCCTTGAATATCCCGAAGAAGCATTGAGGGAAGCGGTGACAAATGCAGTCGTGCATAGGGATTATGTCGGGGCGCATACGCAGATAAAGGTGTATCCGGATAAACTGGTTTTATGGAATGAAGGCGGACTTCCTTCGGGAATGAAAATCGACGATTTAAAAAAATCTCATGCCTCAAAACCGCGAAACGAATTAATCGCCGACGTATTTTTTAAAGCCGGTTTAATAGAAACGTGGGGAAGAGGAACGGTTAAAATAATCGAGGAATGTAAAAAAACAGGACTTCCCGAACCGGAATTTAAAGAAGAATTCGGCGGCTTTTCAGTATATTTTTATAAGAAAACGGATTTTTATTCCGAAGATAATTTAAAAAAATTAGGATTAAATCAGAGGCAGATAAAATTAACCTTTTACATAAAAGAAAATAAAAGCGCAAATTTATCTTCCCTCGAAGGCATAATGCCGGATGTTTCAAGAAAAACCCTTTACAGAGATTTGCGGGAACTTGTGGACAAGAATGTCCTGAAAGCGACCGGCGCTAAGAAGCTAAGAATGTATAAGCCGATAAACCTAAAATAATTCGTTATCGGACATTTATCGGACATTTATCGGACATTTATCGGACATTTTGCTGAAAGTTTAATACCTTAACATCTTTACATCAGGGCTTAAACATAGGGCTTTATGGTTTGCAGATATTCTACTTCTTTATAATAAATAACGAAGCTCGACGAAACTCTTAATCTTTAAAATGGGACGACGTGGATTTAAAGAACGATGTTATAGGGACTAAAACCAAGTATGATAGATTAATCTGAACGTGTATCAAAAAAGTATCTGATTTATTTCTTTTCATGCTCACGTCTGTATTTGCCGTGGTGTGGGTTTAGAATATTATAAAATAAATAAATCTCCCCTTTATCTAAAGCTTGGTGTTGCTGGTTCGAACTCCGCCCCGTTGCCCGCTCCATTAAAAACCTTGATTAATACTGCATTGAAAGCAATTTTAACATTTCAATATCTTATCTTAACTAAAATTTGCTATTTTTAACTATATTTTGCCGTGGTCTGGATTTGGGTTTAAAATATTATAAATTCTTTTCATAAAATTTTATTGTTTAAATTTCATAAATTATTTATAATAAAAAATTATGAAATTTAAAGAGAACTGCATTTTTTGCAAAATAGCGAATAAACGGATACCTGCAGAAATAATCGAAGAAACCGAAGATTTTGTAGTAATAAAAGATATAAATCCGATAGCCCCTATACATCTTTTGATAATCTCCAAGTCGCACTACGACAGCGTTTTAGATGTCGAATGTAAAGACGGAGCCGATAAAAGCGGCATTACCGCCGATAACGGCGACATGGAAGGCCGATTCGGCAGAGAACTTTTTGGAATATTAACCTCGCTTGCCAAGAAATTCAACGTTGAGGATAAAGGTTTCAGGACGGTTATTAATACCAAAGAAGACGGCGGTCAGACCGTCAACCATTTGCATGTTCATTTTTTGGCAGGCAGAGGATTCGGCTGGCCTCCGGGTTAATCTACGTTAATTGTTAATCGTGGTTAATTTTTATAAGTTGGATTATATTAAGTGCATTATATTATCTGGATTATATTAGCTTGATTAATTTAAATTTAGCTTAATAAAATATAAAAGCTTTGCAACTTTGCAGTTTTATGCTTTATGATACTTTATGATTTATGTTTTAAAGCTTTTTATTAAATTAATCCGATTAATTTTAGAATTTTAAAAAAATATTAAAATAATAAAACTTGAAACATTAAAACAAATGGGAAAAATTAATGGAAACTTGGTTTTTTGAGAATCAGACCGGCAATTTCGGAATAAAAATTAGGGTTGAATCTATATTGTTTCACGAATTTTCGGATTATCAGGAGATAGCGGTTTACGATACTTTGGAATTCGGCAGGGTGCTTGTTTTAGATAAAGCGGTTATGTTTTCGGATAAAAACGAGTTTGTTTACCATGAAATGCTTGGTCTTGTCCCTTTATTTTCGCATAAAAAACCTGAAAGAATTCTTATAATCGGCGGCGGCGACGGCGGCGTAGTCAGGGAATGCCTCAAAAATCCTTTCGTTAAACACATAGACCTTGTTGAAATAGATAAAAAAGTAATCGACGTTTCCAAAAAATTTTTTCCTGAAATCGCCTGCAAACTTGACGACAAAAGGGTAAGAATACTGGCGGAAGACGGAATAGCATTTGTAAAAAGAGTTAATTCCGGCGGCAGGGAAGACGAAAAGTACGATGTTATACTTATAGATTCTACCGACCCCGTCGGTCCGGCTGAAGGGTTGTTTAGGCGCGATTTTTACGAAGCTGCTTCCGGTTCTCTGAAAACCGACGGAATATTTGCGGCGCAGACGGAATCTCCATTTTTTAATAAAAATTTAATTAAAGACGTAGGAAAAATTATAAGGGAAATTTATGAAAAATCATCGCTTTATCTGGCTTCTATACCGGTTTATCCCAGCGGTTTATGGAGTTTTACGGCAGGCTCCAAAAAATATGATACTAAAGTTATAAACGAAAGTTACGATAATTTTGATTTTGCGGGTCTTGAGACTGATTTAAAATACTATTCCCGCGAAATACATTCCGCCTCTTTCATTTTACCTAACTTTATAAAGGAGATATTAAAATAAAAAAATTATATGATAGAAACCAACTTATCGAAAACTTCTTCATTTTTTAATTCGGCGGATTCTTATGAAAAGTCAGACTTAATTCTTCTCGGCGTTCCTATGGATTATACCGCAAGCAATATTCCCGGTTCAAGGTTTGCTCCTAAAAGAGTAAGGGAGTTGTCTTATACGTTAGAAAATTACAGCCCTTTTTTTGACGATTTCATAGACGAAAAGTTTTATGACGCGGGAGATATAGTTCTGCCATGGGGCAATACCGATAAAAGCATTAAATTTATAGGAGAAACTGCAAAAGGAATTCTATCCGACGGAAAAAAAATAGTAAGTATCGGAGGCGACCATTTGATTACTTATCCGGTAGTAAAAGAGTATGCCGAAAAATATAAAGATTTAGTGGTTCTGCAGTTTGACGCCCATACCGATTTAAGGGAAGAGTGGAATAACGAAAAATATTCGCACGCCACGGTTCTAAAACTTATTCACGATATTATCAAAAAAGGCAACCTTTATCAGTTCGGAATTCGTTCAGGCTCTAAAGAAGAATTCGATTTTGCTAAAAAACATTGCCATATATATAAAAACGACGTTTACGAACCTCTAAAAAAAGTTTTGGGCAATTTGTCTAATAAAGACGTTTATATTACTATAGATATAGACGTTCTAGACCCGGCGTTTGCGCCTGGAACCGGATACATAGAAGCCGGCGGAATATCGTCTAAAGAGCTTTTGGATTCCGTATCCCTTCTGCTGTCGGAATCAAATGTAAATATAGTAGGGGCGGACGTGGTAGAAGTTTGTCCTCCTACCGATAATTCGGACAGGACTTCGGCTATTGCGGCAAAACTTTTGAGGGAAATAATTATCGGAATGGCTAAAAATAAAAAATGAAATAAAAATAAAAAATCAACGGACAAATAAATTTAAGCAATAAATATTAAATAAGGCAAATTATTATACATTATTAAACAAACAAGTAAAACGGAGGTAATAACAGTGTTTGAAACACCCGATATATATACTCTGGCGGCAGGTACGTCGGAGGGAACTTCAAAATTGGGGGCATTCGATAATGCCATTTTAAAAGCGGGAGTCGGCAATACCAATTTAATAAAACTCAGTTCCATTCTTCCGCCGAAAGCGGTTTATAAAGAAAAAATAGTATATCCGAGAGGAGTGTTGGTTCCTATAGCATACGGCGCTATTACCAGCGATAAAAAAGGAGAAACAATTGCCGCCGCTGTGGCGATAGCCGTTTCCGTAGAAGACGGATTCGGAGTTATAATGGAATTTTCCGGCGTAACTTCAGCTAAAAATGCCGAGGAAACCGTTAGAAAGATGGCGGAAGACGCAATGAAGCACAGGAATATAGGAATTAAAGAGATAGTTTCTAAAAGCTCGGAGCATACCGTAGAAAATTTTGGATGCGCATTTGCTTCGGTTCCTATGTGGTATTCCAAACTGATATGATATAATAAGTTCGCATACATAATGCTTTGTTCTTTCGTCGATTAATTATATTCGATTAAGCATCTTAAGATAATTAAACAATGGGGGATTAAGGCGCGGCAAAATCGGCGCTTCGCGTTTGTTTGAACGCGCGTTGCCGGCATATGTCCGCGCCTTAAAAAAACAGTGAATAAAACCTTTATAATTTCGACGTTTTTCGGTTTAATATTTGTCGTCGTTTTAGTAGTTTTAGTAGGTCCTAAAAATATAATTCAGATGATTGACCGCCTGAATTATGTCGATTTTATTATTTTATTTTTTCTTTCTTATCTTGCGCTTTTTTTGTCGGCTCTTTCATTTAATAACGCTTTAAACGTATACGATTCTAAAATAGGTTTAATAGATCTTTTAAATATAAAGCTTATAGGATACAGCGCGAATTATATAGCGCCTTCAGGTATTTTTGCGGGTTTTATAGGCGGAGACGCCATAATGGCGCTGATGATTAAAAAAAAGACGTCGCTTGATTTTAAAAGGGGTTTTTCCGCCGGTCTTGCCGCAAAGGTTATAGAATTTGCAATATTTCTTTTATTTATTTATCTTGGGCTTATATTAGGGTTTAAGTACTTTTATCTGCCGCCGGAAATATGGTATTTGCTGTTAATTGCGGCGATATTCGTAGGAGTCGTAACCCTTATTTTTTTAATAAATCCGATAATAGACAACAGATTTTTTACAAAATTTTTAAAATATTTGACGAGATATAAGGTATTAAACAAAGTAATTTTTAAAATACTAAAACATATAAATAATTTTGAAAAAGAACTGCATCTTTTTTACGTTAAAGGTAAAAAGTATCTATTTTTAAGTCTTTTTTTAAGCATTATAGAAACTGCCGTCCTTATATTTCAAATATGGCTTTTAGTTCATTATCTTGGCGTAAATATGGGATTTTCTAAAACGTTATTGGTATTTTCAGTATCCATGCTGGTATTTGCTCTTCCTCTTGCGCCCGGTTCGGCGGGAACATACGAACTTTCGCAGGTCGGTCTTTTCGATTTGCTCGGACTCGGTTC
>JAJYKQ010000059.1 GCA_021788495.1 bacterium
GTTCGTAATAAAACCTTCATAAACGGCCTGAGAATTTTTTTTCAGAAATTGCATCTTCTTAAAATCTACATATTCCCTTTCCGCGTCGGCAGAGAGCTTTTCCCTTCTTGAAACGGTATTCGACGCAAATTTTAGATATTCTGCGTTAAGCCATTCCGGCATTTTTTTAATATCGCCCGCAACATCTTTTCCGCGTTCGGTTTCAGCTATGCCGCCGTCATCCCCGTATATAATAAAAGCAAGTATTCTGTGCACTAATAGATCCGCATATCTCCTGATAGGAGAAGTAAAATGGGTGTAAGACCTGAGCGCAAGCCCAAAGTGATGAATATTAACAGGAGAATATACGGCAATCCTCATAGACCTCAAAAAAGCCTGCTCCAAAAAAGATGCAAGCGGGGTTTCCTTTAGTTTATTCAGCATATTGCGGTAATCCGACGGATTCTCCAAAGAGCCTTTTGGGGCGGGTATTTTAAAATATTTTAATATTTTAAAAAATTCTTTGACTTTCTCTTCGTCCGGCCTTTCATGCACCCTGTAAACGGAAGGAACTTTTTTGGATTCGATAAATTCGGCTACGGCGCAGTTTGCCGTTATCATAAAATCTTCGATTAAATTATGCGCAAAATTTCTAGGCTCTGGAATAACGCTGACCGGTTCATTGTTCTCGTCGAGTTCCACTTTGCTTTTAATCGGGTCGAAATCCAGACTGCCGTTTTTAGCCCTTCTATCCCTTAAAGTTTTTGCAAGGTTTTTCATGCTTACTAGCATATCTCTTACGGGGAAAAGCTTTTTATCCAAGGAATCAAAAAGCTCTGCGTTTTTGCCGCCGTTTATTTTATGTCCGCCGGAAGCGCTTTCTGACTCCAGCCCCGCAAGATAATTATACACCTCGTTATACGTCAGCCTTCCGAAAGTCTTTATTAACCCCCTGTATATTTTTTTATTTTCCGTTCTGCCCGAAAGGACGTCAATATCCATTTCGCAAACCATTACGAAACGCTTTTTCCCCGGAAGAAGACTGCATAACCCGTTTGACAGTTTTTCCGGAAGCATCGGATAAACGCTGCCTGGAAAATATGTGGAATTGCCCCTTTTGAAAGCTTCGGCATCGATACGGCTTCCGGAGCGGACGAAATAAGAGACGTCGGCTATCGCGACGTAAAGCTTATAGATATTTGTTTTCTTGGATGCCTTTAAATAAACGGCGTCGTCAAAGTCTTTTGCATCCTCTCCGTCTATAGTGACGAAAGGCAGAGCCGTTAAATCGCGCCTGTCTTTTTCTATATTTTTTTCTTCTAAATCGGGAGAAAATTCATCGAGTTCCCTTAAAGCTTCTTCGGCAAAAGATTTATAGATATTATATTTATTGAGAACAATTTCTTCTTCGGCGTCTTTCGATTCTATATCTCCCAATATCTTGTCGATATTGACCATCCGGGAAGATAATTCTTCCGTTTCCGGCAAAACGGCGCTTACTATAACGCCGTTTTTTAATTTCCCCTTATCTTTAAACTTATGCATATCGAAATAGAATGAATCGTCGAACTCCGGGGATATGGGGGTCAGAATAGCGATATTTTTTTCAATCCGTATTACGGCTTTGAAATTTTTTAAATTTCTTTTTATTATCCTTATTACCCTGCCCCTTCTGTCTTTTGAAGACGCAGACCGCTGTTTCTTCTTTAAATAATAGGAGCTGTCGGGTATGAGCTGAAGTATGACGTTATCCATGGGAATAGCTCCGGCAATGTCGGAGCCTTTCACGAAAATATCTTTTTCTCCGCCCGTATCGTCGCTGACAAATGCATAATTGCGCTTTTTCGCTACCACGGTTCCGTGGAGCAGATTTAATTTTTGCGGAAAGACGTACTTTTCTCCTTTCGTATATATTAAGTCGCCGTCTGCTACCATTGAATCCAGAATTTTTTTGGCTGCCGAAAGATTTTTTGCGGAAGTTATTTCCAATCCGTGTTTGATGTCGGTAAAAGAAAGCGGGGTATCGGACTTTTGAGAAAACAGATAAACGATATTTTCCTTGGTTATTATTTTCATCTACTTTTTTATGCCAATTATTCCAAAATATGATAAAATAAAAAACTATACGTTATAAATTTATATAATAATAACATTTAGCAAATATTTTTTCATTATATTTCATTATATAAGCTATAAAAAATAAAATTTTGCTATTAAGCCGGAATGGCGGAACTGGTAGACGCGCACGGTTCAGGGCCGTGTAAGATTACTCTTGTGGGGGTTCGATTCCCCCTTCCGGCACCATTTATTTATATCCGTAGCCTTTATATTTTATTATTTGTTAAATCTGCGTTAAACTATTTTATCTGTTCATAAACTTACGGAGAACTTATGATAAAGCCGTTAAAAAAAAATTATTTGCCGTTTGCCGCGTTTCTTTTATTATCGGCATTATTAATTCTAGCCGTCTCAAATTCAAACCATAATATATGTTATGCCTTAGGAGCGGCAAAATCCGCCGGATCGGGCGCGTCTTCAAAAATTTTGCTGGACTATACCCATGAAACAATTACAAAAAATTATGAAGACGTTATGTCCGAACATGAAATAATAAAAATAATAAATAAAAAAGGCATTAAGAAATATTCGTCCTTAACCTTTCCTTTTTCTAAAAAAAATCAGAAACTCAAAGTATATTTTATTAAGATAATACAGCCTAACGGAAATATTATAAACATTAATCCGAACCTGTTAAAAACCGTAACGGCTCCGTTTAATCCGGAAGCTCCTATTTTTTCCAACCAGTTATTAAAAACGATTCAGCTTCCCGGTTTGGTCAAAGGTTCGTTAATAAATTATAAATATAGGACCGTCGTTATAAAACCCTATATGAAAAATAATTTTTTCACGGAAGATTATTTCGGAGGGCTCTCGCCTTTAAAAAAATCGGTTTATAAATTAACGATACCCGACGGTTTATATTACCGCTACGCCGAATACGGGTTTAAAGAGAAACCCGAAATAATTAAGGGCGGCTCGGTTATTACGCTCGTCTGGTCCGTATGGAACAGAAAAAAAATAACCCCTGAAGAAATGGGGCCGGGCGAATCTTTTATAGTTCCCCATGTTATGGTTTCTTCCGTAAAATCATGGAATATGGTCGCCTCCTGGTATGCGCATCTTACGAAAGACAGGATAAAACCGGGCAAAAAACTATATGGATACATAAAAAAGATTACCGTTTCAAAAAAAACAAAATTAGAAAAAATAAAAGAAATATACAATTTCGTCGCAAAAAAGATAAGATACGTCGGGTACGAATTCGGAATAGACGGATATAAGCCGAGTAACGTAAATTCTATTTTTAAAAACAGGTTCGGCGACTGCAAAGACCACGCAACGCTTTTTTCATCGATGTTAAAACAGTTCGGCGTAAACGCCTATCCCGTCCTTATACCTACGACCGAAATTCCGGATATGAATCCGGATATTCCCACGCCTTTCGTTTTCGACCACGAAATAACGGCTATAGAATTAAAACCGGGTAAATTTATGTTTGCCGATACCACTTCCAACGTTACGACTTTCGGCGACCTTCCCCCTATGGACCAGGGCAGAAACGTATTGATAATTGCTAACGGCAAGGGAATAACCGCAAAAACTCCGATATTTTCTCCCGCAAAAAACAGCATATCGGTAAAAGAATATGCCGCAGTTTCGGGCACAGGCGGGCTGAGCGTTAAGTCGTCGCTCATATACTCCGGGGCATACGATATGTATAAAAGATATCTATATTCGTCCACGTCCGAAAGGAAAAAAAAGGAAGGTATTTTAAAAGACGTTATGTCCATAGTTCCGAATGCAAAACTTACCGGCTATTCTTTTAAAAATGGAAACAGCATGACTAAGCCCTACATAGAAAATTTTTCTTTCGCCGCAAAAAATTATTCCGGTAAAAACGGCAATATAATTATGGCCAGATTCCCCTTGAGAACCAGAACGGAGCTGTCAAAAATAACGGCTATGAATAAAAGAAAGTATCCTTTAAAATTCGGATATAATTTTTCGGAAAAAACTGCCGTCTATCTGAGTTTCCCTAAAAATTACAAAATAGTTTTTATTCCTAAAACAGTAAATATTAAAAATGCGGCCGGTTCTTTCGCCTCAAGCTATTCCTTAAAAAACGATACGGTAATTTTCCGTTCGTATTTTTCCGTAAACGGTTATAAAATAAAACCGCGCGACTATGCCGCGGCTAAAAAATTGTTTAACGCCGCAATAAAAACACTCGGCATGCAGGTTGTTATATTTCATGAATAATAAAAATCTTTCCGTCCATAATAACTGGTTTAAAGAGATTTCTTCGGGGAAATCTTTGGAAACCGGTCTTGTTCAGGTTTATACCGGAAACGGAAAAGGGAAAACAACCGCCGCCCTAGGGCAGGCGCTGAGAGCAAGCGGACATAATATAAGATCCTTAATAATCCAGTTTTTAAAGGGAGGCTCCTATTCCGGGGAGGTCAAAGCGATAGAAAACTGCGTTCCGCTTATTAAAATTTATCAGGCGGGAAGCCCTTTTTTTATAAACAAGGATAAAATATCGGAAAAAGATATAGATTCCAACAGGAAAGGATTGGCTGCCGCAGAAGAAGCCGCATTCGGAGAAAACGATACCGAAATCGGAATATTAGTGCTTGACGAAATTAACGTAGCGATAAATTTAGGCATAATCAAAACCGAAGAAATTATAAAATTGATAAAAAATAAACGGCGGGATTTAGAACTAATTTTAACGGGCAGGAATGCTCCCCAGGAAATAATAGCTCTTGCCGATTTAGTTACGGAAATGAAAGAAATAAAACATTATTATAGTAAAAATATTCCTTCCAGAATCGGAATAGAGAAATAATACGCCGAAGGACAAATATTAATTGATTTTTTATCCTATTATATAATATAATAAGCTTTTCTAATCTGCAATTACATAATATAAAAATACGGAGGCCATTTTAATGAAAGTAAGCATAATCGGCGCAGGCAGGCTTGGAGCCACCCTTGCATATACTCTTACTCTTAAGGATATCGTAAGAGAGGTTACGCTGATAGATATTAACCACAATCTATCGAGGGGCGAGATGCTCGATATTTCCCACGGAATTTCGCTGACGGGCTATACCAGGGTAAAAACAGCCGATTACGACTCCGTCAAAAATGCCGACATTATAGTTATAACCGCAGGCATTCCGAGAAAACCGGGAGAATCTAGACTCGACCTGAATAAAAAAAACGTCCATATATTGAAAGATATAGTAAGCAATATTACTAAATACAATAAAACCGCAATTCTTTTCGTGGTATCCAATCCCGTAGATATAATGACCTACGTAGCTTATAAAGTTTCCGGATTCGAAAGAAAAAAAGTATTCGGCATGGGAACTATGCTCGACACTACAAGGCTTCGTTCCGCCGTCGGGTCGTTTTTCGACTTAAACCCTAAAGACGTCGATATAATGTTTCTCGGCGAACACGGGGACAGCATGACGCCGGTTTTTTCTCTTGCGGGTATAAACAGCGTGCCGTTGAGTTCCATACCAGGATACGATAAGAAAAAACTTGAGGAAATCGCCGAATATTCAAGAACGTGCGCGGCTGAAGTAATTGCCTTAAAAGGCGGAACGATATTCGCTCCCGCAGTAGTTATGGCTGAAATAATAGAGTCGATGGTAAAGGACAGAAGGCAGATAATGCCCTTATCAGTTTACCTTGAAGATTATTACGGTATCAGTGGAATATATACCGGGGTCCCGGCGGTTCTTTCAAAAGACGGCATAGAAACGGTAATAAAACCGCCGCTTAACGAAAAAGAAATAGAAGGACTGAGGGGTTCCGCGTCCGTAATACAGAATGCCATAAAGGACTTGAGGGAAGGCGGATTTATAGATTAGGTTAATTGCGCTATAACGCGCCGCGCTTGA
>JAJYKQ010000060.1 GCA_021788495.1 bacterium
CTGAAGGAACAGGATTATATATATCCTACTGAATTTGCATATAACGCCGTCAAAGAAGTTCTGCCTAAACATGATTATCCGCAAATGTTAGAAGCTAAAACCTGCTCCGCCTGCGGCAAGGTTCACGACAGGGGCGTTAAACTGAAAGACGCATTTAATCCCAATAGCAATAACGATTACGCTTTTTTAGAAAAAGGCGATTTTATTTGCGAATATTGCGACTGGTCGGTAAAATCCGATGCCCAAAACTATTTAGGATATCTGCTTATCGCGCAAAACCGGCATAAGCATATTCAAGGCAAGAATATGGAAGGAGAAAACGACAAAGAAAAACAGGAAATAAGAGCGCAATTGTTTTCTAATTTAGACGAATTAACGCCGCCTTTTTATATAGGCATAAAATCTACTAAAAATCAGCAGCATGTGGTTTTTAAATCGACGGTGTCAATCTCTAATGCTTTAATCCCGATTCAGTATGGAAACGATACCTATGTAATCGACGTAGAGCTTTTTAATAGGGCGATAGACGAACTTAAAAAATTAATAAAAGAAACAGGCATTTCAAAGATTTTTTGGATTAATCAAGAGATTATAAGCGGTCCGGTTTTTCATCTGCCGGCGGAAAACGATACGCCGAAAAACAGAGAATTATTGAACGATTTTTATAAGAAATACGACAGAAGCATAAGGGTATTTCTTAATAGGGCGGTTATAACCGAAGAAGATATAAAGAAAAGAAAAACAAAAAAAAAGTAAGTAGCATTTTGTTCTTTGACATTCGAAATTAAAATAGTCGTCGAGCTCCCGTGTTTTTTGCTCTATAGGGGTTCGACAGATGCAATGGCGAGAAATATAAAATACGTCATTGATTTTATTGATGTATTTTTGGGTAGAAATTACATATATGAGGGGTTAAAAGTTTGTTCGTTGCCGATAGTTTCAAATTCTTCAAGTCGTAGGAATTACATATATGAGAGGTTAAAAGTGGCAAGCCCCTTAAAGTTTTCATTTTTAAGCTCTGGTAGGAATTACATATATGAGAGGTTAAAAGGGCACGATGTGGATTAACCTTATCCGGAAAACAAAGGTAGGAATTACATATATGAGAGGTTAAAAGAAAATAGAGAGATAGCAAGTTTTACCGGCATTGCTCGTAGGAATTACATATATGAGAGGTTAAAAGATGTCCAGTCATAAATCGTCTTGACGTTGATGTCTAAAGTAGAAATTCTATATATAAGAGGTTAAAAGTCATAAACATAATCAACATAATCGGAGGGAAAAATGGGACTAATGCAAATTAACAAAGAAACTTGGATTAATGCGTCCGACGTAACGGCTATGGAATTAAGAACGTCGGAAAATGGCTATTATTTTTATATATCTACGTGGTCGGGGAATAATTATTCTACCGATTATTTCGATAGCGAAAACGAGGCAGCGGGAACTTTAAATAATGTTACTTTCGCCGATATGAGTCTTATGCGCATAAGGAAAAAGGCTATAAATCATGCAACGGAAGAGGAAGAAGTTAATGAAGCCTTAAAGAGTCTGAAGGATTTTGATGACGCAAAAGAAGAACAGGCCGTAAAACCCACATTTTTCGAGAGATTAAAGAAAAAATTCTTCAATTTCGAAACGGCGTATTTTTTGGCGGTTACGTTTAATTTCGTATATATAATTATAATTGCGATTCTTGTTTTTACTTATGTTATAAAGCTTTAAATTTTATATTTAAAGACATATAAATATTTTTAAAATTAATTTTATTTTAAGGAGTAATTATTATGAAAATTAAAGACATTAAAATCGACGACATAGTCGTCAAAAAACAAATCAGGACGGTATTTAATCCCGAAACTTTAAAGAGCCTTGCGGTTTCTATTAAAGAAAAAGGCGTACTGCAGCCTATACTCGTAAAAAAAATCGGAGACGACTATAAAATAGTAGCCGGCGAAAGGCGCTTTCTTGCTTCTCAGGCTGCGGGACTTAAAGAAATCCCCGCCTGTATCTTAGACGATAAGGACAATGAAAAGGAAATTCAACTTATCGAAAATACGCAGAGAGAAGAACTTTGTTCAATAGACCTTGCCGGCGCTTATAGCGATTTAAAAAATTCTGGAAGAACTATAGAAGAAATTGCGGCTCTTGCGGGCAGAACATCGAGGCATGTTATCGAAATATTATCTCTTTTAGAACTTCCGGACGAAATTAAGGAAAAAATAAAAAACGGAGAACCTTATACAAATTTCACGAGAAATAAAAAAGATATGAACGCTGTTCACGTTACCGATAATAATACTCTTAATCAAAAAGACGAGGAAAATCAAGAGGTTAATTTAACTGATATGACTAATAATCATAGTGAACATGTTCACGTTACGGAGAGTAATACTTCTAACGATGAAAATGAGGAAAATCAAGAGGTTAATTTAAGTAATATGACTTATAGTAATACCGAGGAAGAACCAAAGACCGAAGACCAGAACCCCGCTCTCGAGATTCCAAAGACCAAAGACCAAGAACCGGAAACCCCGCCGCAGGAGTTTCAGGATTCCAAAGACCAAAGACCTGTAAAGCCGGATTTAAAATCTATTAAGGTAGAGCCGGAAGAAGTATTAGAGACCCAGACCGACTATCCCGTTTACGACGATATGCCGAAGGAAGAACCGGATGAAGAAGTTCCGCCGGTAGAGGTATCTCCGGAGAGCTTCGTTAACGAAGAAGGCGTAATGGTCGATTTGCAGAATAGGCCGGTTTACGAGACGGAAGAAGGCTATGCGGTTATTATCGAGCCTGCGGACGTAAAAGAACTTATAGAGAAATTTAACGAAGGAGATTACGGATTTAAACTGCAATTAGGAGATAGAGATTCTTTGATTCTTACGGGTATAGACGGCGCGAAGAATATCTATAACGTAATAAATTGTTTAGTAAACAACGTTAAGGATTATATTAATGTCTAAATTCAGGAAACCCCTTATTAACATACCGCTTCATACGAAAAGGCCTAAAAGGAACGAGCCTAAGACCTCTATTACGAAAGGCATGTCCGTTAAGAGCCTGCCTAAGTGGTCTGGGGCGAAAGTAGTTTTAAAGGCTAAGTGGGCGTCCAATAATCTTGCGAACCATGTTCACTATATACAGCACAGGGAAAAAAACACGGAAAAAAGGGAACTTATGACCGAAAACGGCACCGTATCCGAAAAAGACTTTATAAAAGAAGTGAATAAGTCGGGCAAAAAGTATTATAAGTTTATCATAAGTCCGGAAGATAAAATGAGCAGGGAAGAACTTAAAAATGTGGTGAAAGAGACTATGAAAGAGCTTGAAAAAAGGTACGGAAAACTTACATATGCTTTCGTCATTCACGAAAATACCGAACACTTTCACGCGCACGTCGTATGCGCAGGAAAGAGTAAAAGGCGCTCGCCTGTCCGCATAACTAAAAAGACCCTGTTTGATATGAAAGAAGCGGCGATAAACAGGGTTTTTGAAATTAAGCAAGGCAAGGAACTAAATTTAGGCGATTCTTTCGGTAAAATCGCCGAAAGCTTAAAGGCCGGTTTAAAGAAAATTATGCAAATAAAGTAAACGCCGTTTAAAGGAGGAATTATGAAATATTACGACGTAAAAAACGACATCGACGAGCTTCAGGGGCTTAATAAAGGATATATCTTTATCCAGAACCAAAAAGCTTTAGACGAGCTTAAAGCGAAAGACCCTTTATTTAATTTTATCTCCCCCGCAGCTCTGCCGGTATTCGTCCAGTACTTAAGGACTATCGGAGAAATCAAAATCATAAGCGCGGACTCCGTTTTATTCGAAAAAGAATTAATCGGAAAAAGACTTAAAGAACTTACCAAGTCTGACCCCGAACTTAAAGAAAATATCGACGGACTGTATCAAACGGTCCTTGCGCTTTCAAAAACTATCAATAAAGAATTTTTCATAGTGGAAAAGAAATTAAACTTATTAACAAAAGGAGACTAATTATGAGCATGAACAGAGTTCAGTTAATCGGGAACATCGGGAAAGACCCGGAATTTAGCTACAAAAAAGAAGACGTAGCGGTCCTTAAGTTTTCGGTCGCCGTAAATTCTAAGGTAAAAGAAAAAAAAGTTACGGAGTGGTTCAACGTCGTTTGCTTCGATAAGCTTGCCGAAACTTTGAAAGTCTATCTGAAAGCCGGAATGCAAGTCTTTGTGGAAGGCTCTCTTAAAGTGTCTAAATACAAAACCAAAGACGAAGAAGAACGCCTTCAGGTAAGCGTAATAGCCCATAAGGTCGATTTTTTCGGCGGCAAAGATGAAAATTCGGATCCGGAAGTCGGAGAACCTGATTTGTAATTTGAATCAAAATTTTGTTTCCCCCGTAAATATTCCGTCATTTAGAAAGTCATTACGGAGTAATGCAAGATAAGGCGCTACCGCTTTAGGGGGCAAGCCCCCTTGAAACTCCGTAATGGCTTTACTTATGACATATACCTAAAATGGTATATAAAAAAGAAAAGGCGGGAGATTTAGGGATAGGAAGTTGATTAAGATTAAATAAATACTTAACTTAAAGAGGTGTATTATGGCAAAAGTGAATAAAAATAGAAAAGTGAAGTTCATCGTGTATGCCGAGCCTTCGCTGATTCAGGAAATCAAGTCGGTTTCCCTGCAGAACGATATTTCGCAGGCGGAATGTATAAGGCGAGCGATCACAGCCGGACTAGAAAAATTTTTCGTCGATTCGCAAGGGGAATTCTTAAAAGAAAAAATACAAGAAGTAATAGCGGAATCTATGGAAATCAATATAAATAAACTTACGCAGGCTTTAGAAAAAAGGTTGATGGGTATGCTCATGCAGAATACTAACTACACTCTCCAGAGCCACTCTCTGATAGATAAGCTCTTACGTCTTGAAATCGGATTTAATGCCGATAAAATCAAATCCCTATCCGACGAGAATTTCCTTAAATTGATTAAAGCGAATATGGAAATATTCGAAACCGAAGCAAAAGGCTTTATGAACGGCGTATATGAAAAGAGCCGGAAAAAAGTCAAAGAAGGTGATAATTCGTAACGGCTACGAATTGGTATTATAAATATTTTCATGAATAAAATAGGAGAATTTATTTATGTATGATAGGTTAGAAATTATTGAGGGAGCCATTGGACTTAAGTTTCAACATTACGAAAAGAAAATCGTCGAAAAGGCAACGAAGGTTTTCGAAAAAAGAATTCGAAAAGGTAACGAAAATTTAAGCTTTGATGAGCTTATGGAAACGCCTGTATCTAACGAAAAAAACGACGAATACGATATTCCAAGCCAAGAAGAAATGCTTGAATTTTATATCGAAGAAATCATTTACGACGATATAATCGAGGCTGAAATTAGACATATTGACGATAATAGCCTCCTTGGAATTCTTGACCAAAAAGGTTACGGATGTCTTTTTGTTTGGAAACACGAAATATCAAAAAAATATGTTGAGAAAGTTTTAAATGAAATGAAAGATGCTAATAATTAATTATTGATAATATATCAAAAAAGATATAGCGGTGTTAAACGGTTTAACACCTTCAAAGGCGCTTGAAATCTCGAAAAAGGTAAAAAAAATGAATAACGGAACGGAAAGAATGGAAAAAGAAAAAGACGAAAATATTGAAAAATTGGTTAAGGAATACAGGCTGGTTAAAATATTCGCATGGCTTTCTTTGGCTTCAGCAGCGATAATATTTATATTTTGCGCTATACCCTAAATAAATTTTACGGTAATTCATTATGAACAGGAAACGATATTTCGAAAAACAATTAAACAAATTAAGCAAAAAAGAGATGAGCAAAGAAAATATCGATAAGATTAAGAAACTTGCGAGTCGTATTATATGCGATTTCGACGAACTCGGCATTGT
>JAJYKQ010000061.1 GCA_021788495.1 bacterium
TAAGTTCCGAAACTTCTTCGGCGTCTGTTTTTGCAGTTCATACCGACGAAGAACTCCAAATGGCTTTTGAATCTGTGAACTTTCTTTATGATGCTAAGAATTTATCTGAACGTTCATCCGCAAAATGACAAACGGATATTTTTAGATGCAGTCAAAAAAAATAATACGGCGGGAAAATATGCCGATGTTTTCCTTATTAAGTTTTATGGAGTATAATATAAAGTAAAAATAAGATAAGATTAAGATAAGATAAGATTAAGATAAGGCGAAATAAAATAAATTAATTTTAAATAAAAAAATAAAATTAAAGGTTTTAATTATGAATCTGAAAGGCCGGAAACGAGATAAATTAGAAATTCTTAAGTCTTTTTACAAAGCTCTTGCCGATGCTTCAGAAGCTATTTATTATGCGGACACGGAACGCGAACTTTTTGATAAGGTTTCAAAAGCCGTGGTGGAATGCGGACTTTTCAGCACGGTATGGATAGGCTCTCCAGGTAGGAATTCCCTTTTTAAATATTTTGCAGCTTACGGCCCAGGCGTAGATGCATTGAAACATATTAAAATCAGTGTTAAAGATACTTCCGAAAACCAGACTTTGGCGGCAAGGACATGGAGGCAGGAGAAAATACTTTGCAATGACGACCATCTCAAAGATCCTTTAATGAAGCCTTTCGTCGGGTTTTTAAAAAAATATCAATGGCTTTCTGCGGCTACATTTCCGGTATTTAAGAGCGGTAAAATATATGCCGTTCTTGCCGCCGTATCGGACAGAACGGGACTGTTTAATTCCGATACTTTAAAGCTTCTCGAAAGAATAGCAAAATTAATGGAAAGCGCCATAGATAAAATACAGCTGCGCGCTATAGAAAATAAATTCGAGAGGTTTAAAAAATATGCCGAGAAAAAAGTGGGGCATGCCGCTAAATATGATGCGCTTACGGATCTTCCGAACTACGAAACTTTCGAGTCCGAAATTAAAAAACGTATAGAAAATGGTCGCCGCTTCGGCGGAATGGTCGCAATAATTATTTTAGATTTAGACGATCTTAAAACTGTTAACGATTTTTACGGAACGTCAACCGGCGACGATGTTTTAAAAGCGGTTGCGGAAAGGCTGTCTAATTTTGCAAAAAACAGGTATAAAAAAAAATCATTTTACGTTTCGAGGCTTGGGGGCGACGAATTCGGCGTTGCGCTGTTTTATAAAGATTCGGACGAAGATATTTCCGCCGTAGCAAAAGATATTCTTAAAGAAATAAGCCTTCCCTTTATTTCTAACGGCTTAAAAATAGATTTGAGAGCCAGTGTAGGCGTTACTAAGTCGTCCGACCTTAATTATAAAAAAGCCGACTCTGATACCTTAATAAGAATGGCGGGGCAGGCCATGTATAAGTCTAAGGCTATGGGGAAAAATATGATTAATTTTTTCAGCAGCGACGAAGAAATCGGCATGGTCGAATATTATCAAAAACTGCGCAGTATAGAAAAAGCTATTAAGTCAAAAGAATTCGTCATGTATTACCAACCTAAAGTAAATTTAAAAACCGGCCGGATATTCGGTTTCGAATCTCTTATAAGATGGATAGACCATAACGGCAATATTATTTCTCCCGCCGAATTTATACCCATAGCCGAAACTTCGGAAGCAATAGTGGATATAGGCGATTATGTTCTGGATGAAACAATCGGGCAGATTTGCTTATGGGCGGAGGACGGCAAGGAATTTCAAATCTCTATTAACGTTTCGGCTAAACAGCTTCAGAAATACGATTTTTTGGAAAAACTTAAAAAAGTTCTAAAAAAGTATCCATCGGTGAAGCCGGAGCTTATTCAGCTTGAAATAACGGAAACCGCTGTTCTGGACAATATGGCGCACGTTAAGGAGATAATCAAAAAATGCGGGGATTTAGGCATTACTTTTTCAATGGACGATTTCGGAAGCGGTTATTCGTCGCTTCTGTATTTTAAAGAACTTAACGTAAAAGTTATTAAAATAGATATTTCTTTCGTAAAAAATATGCTCGACAATTCGGAAGACACTTTAATTATAGAAAGCATAATAAGCCTTGCCCGCATATTCAGCAGGGAAGTTATAGCCGAAGGAGCCGAAACCGCCGACCACTGCAAAATATTAAATATGCTGGGATGTTCCAATATACAGGGGTATTATACCGGCAGGCCTATCCCCGCTGATAAAGTAATAGAATGGACGGAGAATTATAAACTGCCCGATGACCTTGTCCAATGGAAAGATATAACCCTTAATATTGAAGATTTCCCCGTAGCCCTTGCATATACTCAGCACAACGACTGGATTAAGAAAGTTTTGGATCTTAACAAAGGAGCGGATATATCGATTAATAAAGATAAAATAAAAAACTGGAAAGAGTGTCCTTTCGGCATATGGTATTACGGGACCGGCGTTAAATACAGAAATATTAAAGAATATAAGGATATAGGCATTGTGCATAAAAATCTCCATATGCTTGCATATGAAAATCTTGTTTTGTCTCTCAATGGAAAATATGAAGAAGCGGAGCCTTTAGTTGGCGAAATAACTAAAATACGTGAAAAGCTAAG
Source organism: bacterium (assembly GCA_021788495.1). Next base: position 2,584 of record JAJYKQ010000061.1, read on the forward strand.
AGGATTATTGTTTGATTTAGCCAAAGTAATAGCTAAAAAATAAAATAAATTTAAAAAACAAAAAGGAGAAACAAGACTATGTTAAACGAAAAAATAATCGAAATATTAAATTATGAAGGACCTGCGACGTTTGCAACTTACGGAACGGACGGAATACATCTTGCAGCCACATGGAACAGCTACATAGAAACTCTTCATAACGATACTCTTTTAATACCGGCGGGACATTTAAATAAAACGCAGAGAAATGTCGAATCTGGAAGCGAAGTGCAGATGATTTTGGCTTCAAAAGACGTCGTCGGCCTTCAGGGCGGCGGCGCCGGATTTTTGTTAAAAGGCAATGCAAAATTTGAAGCAGAAGGCGCAAATTTCGACAAAATAAAATCCCGTTTCGACTGGGCAAGGTCGGTTATGGTTTTTAACGTAAAAGAAGTTACGGAATTGGTTTAAATAAGGGCTGAAGAAGGTTATGCAGGATAAATAATTGAGCCGTTATCTGCCGTCGAAGTATATCGTGGGATCTTTAATTCCTGATTCTTCGAATCCGCGTTTTCTTAAAATGCAGGAGTCGCATATCCCGCATGCCAGTCCTTCTACAGGGTCGTAACAGCTGTGCGTCAGTTCTAAAGGAGCGCCTATTTCAACCGCTTTTAAGATAATGTCTTTTTTGGTTAATTTTAAAAGGGGAGCGTTTATTTTAAAACTTATTTCGCCTGTTACGCCTGCTTTTGTCCCTAAATTAGCCGTTTTTTCGAATGAGGCTAAATATTCAGGCCTGCAGTCCGGATACCCGCTGTAGTCTATATAATTTGCTCCTATAAAAATATCGGACGCCTTTTCGACTTCCGCTACGGCAAGGGCATAAGACAAAAAAATAGTATTTCTTGCAGGAACGTAAGTTACAGGAATGTCGTTGCAAGATCTTTCAGTTTTTATTCTGTTTTTCGGCACGCTTATATTTTTATCGGTTAAAGCGGAACCTTTAATGCCGTTAAAATCAAGATTTACTATTATATGCTTTTTTAAACCTAAAAAATTTATTATATTTTTAGCATGTTCTATCTCAGTTTCGTGTCTCTGGTTATAAAAAAAAGTGACGGGGACGGGTTCAAATCCTTCGTCTATGGCAATTTTAAGGGTAGTCGTAGAATCTAAGCCTCCGCTGAAAAGAACTACGGCTTTTTTCTTTTTATAGTTATCGTTATAGTTTTTATTACCGTTAATATACATTTATAATATTATAACAAATTTTTGCATATAAGGCGTTAAATTTTTTAAACTTTTTTTGTTCAAAATGATATAATAATTGTATCAAATTTGAATATGATAGAAATAAGAGTCAAAACAATTTCAAAATAACCAAAAAGGAATATTATGTTAAAAAATTATCCTCTTTATATAAACGGCAAATGGATTGAAAAGAAAGAAACTTATGAAGTGATTAACCCTTTTAACGGCGAAACGGTTGCGCTTTTGAGCAAACCGGACAAAGCTGACGTGGAAGCGGCGGTTGTTTCCGCAGAAAAAGGGTTTCATAAGATGAGAAGCCTTCATACGTACGAAAGGTTTGAGATACTGGAAAAGACGGGGGAAGTTTTGAAACGCAACGCCAAAGAAATTGCGCATTATATTTCTATCGAAGTAGGTAAAGCTTATAAATATTCTCTTATAGAAACGCAGAGGGTGGTAAATATATTTAAATACGCCGCCGAAGAAGCAAAAAGAATCCACGGTGAAACCGTACCTATGGACGTAGTCAAAGGTTTTGAAGACAGGCTGTCTTTTTATTTAAGGGTTCCAGTAGGTATTATAGGGGCTATTACGCCGTTTAATTTTCCGGTTAATCTTCCCGCGCATAAAATAGCTCCTGCTATAGCCGCTGGAAACAGCGTCGTGTTTAAGCCCTCCATTAACGGTTCTATTACCGCATATTTTCTGGTTCAGGCTATGCTCGAAGCCGGACTGCCGGAACATGCGCTGAATCTGCTATACGGAGACAAAGATACGGGGGAAGCTATCGTTACTAACGATAAAATCCGCATGATAAGTTTTACAGGCAGTCCGAAGGTAGGCAGGGAAATAATGGCTATAGGCGGCCTTAAAAAATATACTATGGAGCTCGGAAGCAATTCCGCCCTTATAGTGGACAAATCAGCCAATATTATAGAAGCCGCAAGAAAAGCTGTAATCGGTGCTTTTTATAATTCGGGGCAGGTCTGCATATCGCTTCAAAGAATTTACGTGCATCACGATATAGAAGGGGAGTTTTTGGAGCATTTTATTAAAGAAACCAAAAAATTAAAAATAGGCGACCCGCTGGACGAATCTACCGACATAGGTCCGGTTATAAGTTCCGAATCCAAACAGAGAATTATCGGCTGGGTGGAAGAAGCCGTCAAAGAAGGCGCAAGAATAGAACTCGGCGGCGGTTTTAACGGAAATATAATGAATCCTACCATATTTTCCGGCGTTAACGATAAGATGAAAATATCCTGCCTCGAGGTTTTTGCCCCTATAGTTTCGACGGTTCCCTTTAAAGATATTCAGGATGCCGTCAGGATGGTAAACGACTCTATTTACGGACTTCAAGCAGGCATATATACCAACGATATTAAGAACGCCCTGTATTTCATAAAACATATCGATACAGGAGGCGTTTTAATTAACGACATTCCGACTGCAAGAGCCGACCACCAGCCATACGGCGGTGTAAAAGAATCCGGCATAGGAAGGGAAGGCGTAAAATATGCCCTTGAGGAAATGACGGAGCTTAAATTCGTCAGTTTCGCATAATTACTTTTTATACCTATTATAGACCACCGTCTTATTTTTGTTGCGGCTATATTTTTTTTATATAGCGGGGTTATCTTAACTTGTTTAATAAAAAAAAATTGACGTTGGGGGGGGGTATTATAAAATATATAATCTGTTATTTTAAAATATTATTTATAATTGTATAATATAAATTATTGAATAATAATGTTTATCGATAAATATTAAAATTTAATGCGAAAAAATAAATTATGATATGAACAAAAAACTTGAGACCGATTATTCTTTATTCGATAAATTGCCGTATCCTATTTTAGTAATTAACGACAAATACGACGTAATTTTTTTAAATGCCTCGGCTAAAAAAGAATATTTATCAGATATTTCAGATAATAAAAGCAATATTGAAAACCTCAAAGACAAAAAGTGCTATAAAATATCCCACGGCTACGATAAACCCTGCTATGAAATGGGAGAA
>JAJYKQ010000062.1 GCA_021788495.1 bacterium
AAACTGCTGACGTCGTTATCTTAAAGCGGGGCGGAATTCAATTCCGACCCGCAACAAATTGGAAAACAGTGGTGGCGGAATTCAATTCCGACCTGCCACAAATTGGAAAACAGTAGGGACAGAATTTAATTCTGTCCCACCACAAATAAAACAATGCAAAAAATAGACGAAAAGTCAAAAAAATTAATAGAAGAAAATTTTAATCTCGTGAATAAAGTCGCAAACTTTATGTCGCTGAAATTTAACGGCGTCATAAATAAAGACGATATTATAGAATTTGGAATTTTCGGATTGATAGACGCGGCTATAAAATTCGACCCGTCAAAAAACGAAAATTTTAGGTTCTATGCGGTAACGCGGATAAAAGGCACTATATTGGACAATGTCCGCAAGCTTGATTATATGCCGAGAAACGTCCGAGAACTTTCGGGAAGAATAGAAAAAGTTTATGCTAAATTAGAGCAGAAGCTTGGAAGAATGCCGTCGGACGAAGAGATTGCCGAAGAGTTAAACATAGGAATGGACGAGCTTAACGAAATGTTTTATAAAATAAGGGGAGCCTCTTTTTTAAACGACAAAGATTTTATATCTATGGATAAACCTAAATCGGAAACTTTAGATACTATAGAAAGTAAAGAACCTTCGGCTATCGACATGCTTTTAAACGAAGAAAAGAAAAATATACTGATAAAATATATCGATATGCTTGAAGATGTTGAAAAGAATGTTCTAATGATGTATTATTATGATGAACTTACTTTAAAAGAGATAGGTCATATTTTAAATTTAACCGAATCTAGGATATGCCAGATTCATTCTAAATCAATTTTAAAATTGAGGTCGAAATTAAAAGCCTATGAATAAGAAAGAAATCGAAAAAATAATTAAGTTCGGAAGCATCGACGAAAAAAAGAAATTAGTAGAACTTTTAGACTCTGATAATCCTGAAACTGCAGAATATGCGCAAGATGCTATAATAAACGAAATAGAAGGGCGGGACAAAAAAGAACTCGTCAAAAAATTAATGGACACCGCAGTTTCTTCGGATATAGGCATCAGGCTCAGGTCAAACGCCTTTGACGTGTTAAAACGGCTTGCTATGCATGACGGCAACTTTCTAATCTATTTTGCAGGCAAAAACAAAGGAAAATACGACAGAATTACAGCCGAATTAATAAGATACGGAAAGTTCAATCCTGCCGACCTGCCTAAGGAAGTTTTAAAAATACTTGCGTCAAGCTCCGACGAAATTACCAAAGCAAATGCTCTGGAATCCATCGGTATATTGAAAATAGATTTAGGCGGCATATTGATTAAATCGGTAAAAGAGGCCAAAAGCAATTTTTTCGTTCTGTCGGCAGCCGTTTTTGCCGTGGGAGAGCTTAAACTTAAAAAAGCTTTTCCGGCGTTAAAAGAATTGTTTTTAAAAGCCGACGACAGGGTAGTTAAAAACGTAATTATAGAATCTCTTTCTAAAATAGGCGGGGACGAAATTATAGTTTTCCTGCTCGACGTTTTAAAAAACAACGTTAAGTATAAATTAGATAAAGTTTATATTCTTAAAGGTCTTTATAAATTATGCATAACGGACGAGTGCGGCGCAGACGAAAGCGCCGACGTAAAAACGAAAATGTATATCCGCCTGTCTAAAATGAATTTGAAAATGAGTTTATACCTGTTAAGCGATTATGAAGAAAAAGATGCTATCGACGCCATTTTGTGCTATTTTTCGATTATGAATCATAAAAAATCCCAAAAACTGTTTCAATTTATTTTTGAATATTACAAAAAAAATGAAAACTTAGACGAAAATGAGTATAAATACATTAAAGAAATAATAAAAAAATTGGCGAGACCTAAATTTATAACGGAATTTTTAATGAAGTTAAGTCCTTCATCTGAATATAACGATAAAACCGATATTCTTATCGATGTTTTATCGGAATCCGCATATAAAGACATAATCGATCTGCTTGTTTTTTATGGAGACAAAAAACTTTTCGTCGAAGTAAAAATTCTGCTTTTAAAATATTCGGCTAAACTCAGCGGAGCTTTATACGAACGCAGGCTTATCGAAGAGGTAGCTAAAAGCTATATAGGCGACGCCAACGGAGACGTCAGGAAATATGCCGTAAAACTTGCCGGAAATTTTCAATATGCTTCAAAATATATTGAAAAGTTTTTTGAAAATCTTCTTAAAGAGAAATATGCCGACGTAATAGACGCTTATGTAGAAACGCTTTCTAACTTTGCGGCGCAAGATAAAAACGGAGAATATATTAAATTTTTCATCAAAAATATTTCTTCCAAAAACGATAAAGCGGCAGAGTACTCTTTAAGGATACTGTCGTCCGATAAAATTAGCCTGAATGCCGGACAAACCGCCGATTTTTATTCGACGATAGCTTTATTTAAAAATAAACCTTTAAATTTAAAAAGACTGCTTGCGAAAAGTCTTGCGAAATTCGATTTAATAAACCATAAAGACGAAACGACTTTTCTGTTTGAAGAAAACGACGAAGAAACCAGGTTTAACTATTTAGAATCGCTTTTATCGGCAGGAGAAAAAAAATCGCCTGTTTACTTAGAAGCTCTTAAATCGGGCGGTTTTTCCGAAATTTTCAGATATAAAGTGGTGGAGCTTATTCAGAAAACAGGCGCAAAAGATATATTCGACAAGCTTGCTTCCATGCTTCCCGCCGAAAAAAGCAAAATGGTTAAAATTGCCCTTTTAAAAACGCTTCACGTTTTAAACAAAGAAAAATCTAATTCTATTATTAAGAAATATAATTCTTCAAAAGATGAAGATATAAAGAATTTTTCTATAGAATTAATTAACGGATGATTAATAAATAAACCAAATTTTAATGGAATATTCTAATTTAAATTTATCCGACGACGTTTTTAAAAAGCTGAAGGATATGATTTACGAAATATCCGGCATATTTTTTAGCGATCAAAAGAAATATCTGCTGGAAACTAGACTGTCTAAAAGGATTTCGGTTTTAAACCTTTCTAATTTTGAAGATTATTACAACTATTTAAAGTTTTCGCCTCTTAAAAATGCGGAAATAAAAGAGCTTTTAAACAGCGTAACGACAAACGAAACAAGTTTTTTTAGGGATATGCCCCAACTGGAAGTTTTCGTCGACGTTTTAAAACAGATAGTTCAATCGTCGGGAAATAACGCTATTAAAAATATAAGAATCTGGAGCGCCGCATGCTCTACGGGAGAAGAGCCTTATACCGTCGGAATTTTAATTAAAGAAAATTTTTTCTCGTCAGGCATAAAATTTGAAATAATAGGCACCGATATCAGCGAAAAAGTTCTTGAATCCGCAAAAAAAGGCATATATAACGGATATACGCTGAGAAACGCATCGCAGGCTATTCTCGGCAAATATTTCGAAAAAACCGGAGACGACGAATATGAAATTAAAGATGAAATTAAAAATATGACGGTTTTTGGAAACGTTAATCTTATAAGCGGCAATGAAGTTAAAAAATTTGGGTCTTTCGATATCGTTTTATGCAGAAATGTTATAATATATTTTGATGCGGAATCGAAAAAGAAAACTATCGAAAACATATACGAAAGTTTAAAACCAGGAGGATATCTTTTTTTAGGCCATTCGGAGTCGCTCCACTCCATATCTTCCCTGTTTAAGTTAGTTGGGTTGGGTAAAACCCCGCTATACAAAAAAGAATAAGTAAAAGAGGCAGGGTTATGAAAAATTATACCGTATTAATCGTTGAAGATTCTATAGTCGTCGCTAAATTTTTGTCTATAGCTTTTAAAGAGGCGGGGTTTAAAGTAAAGACCGCCCAGGACGGATTTGAAGCGCTGGAAAAAGCTATAAAGGAAGATATTAATCTTATAGTTACGGATTTAAATATGCCGCAAATGGACGGCATAACGCTGTTAAAGAATCTTAAAGAAAACGACGATACTAGAAAGATTCCGGTGATACTTATGTCTTCTAATATCCCCGGTAAAAATGAAATAGAGGGGAGTTTTGCTTATTTACAGAAGCCTTTTAAAGAGAGCGAGATAATACGCCTCGCCAAAAATGCGGTAAAAGATCAATAATAATATTTAAATAATATATTGATTAAGATATAAATTTTTATTATTATATATTATTAAAATAAAACGGCAGATACTTCATTTTGAAGTATTAACAGGGGATAATTAAATATGGCTTTAGATTTATCGATGAGAATTCTCGTAGTGGACGATTTTTCGACTATGAGAAGAATAATAAAAAATATTTTAAAACAGATAGGTTTTACCAACGTCGACGAAGCCGAAAACGGGCAGGCGGCTCTTGCCAAAATAGGCGACGGCGGCAATTACGATTTCGTCATTTCGGACTGGAATATGCCGGAAATGACCGGAATAGAATTATTAAAACAGGTAAGGGCAAACGAAGCTACTAAAGACCTCCCTTTTTTAATGGTTACCGCCGAAGCTAAAAAAGAAAACGTCGTAGAAGCCGTTAAAGCCGGCGTTAATAATTATATAGTAAAACCTTTTACGGCGGAAGTATTGCAAGAAAAAATTTCAAAAATTTTCCCGGATTAATTTTATTTAATTTTTTAAGGATGGCCCGAAATGATTGACGATTCGATGCAGGAAATTGTAAACGACTTTATTCAGGAAGCACTGGAACTTCTGGATAGCCTTAACGAAAATTTTATAGAATTGGAAAAAAATCCCGAAGATAAAGAAATTTTGAATACTATATTCAGGGCTGCGCATACCGTTAAAGGTTCTGCGGGATTTCTTGGTTTTCAAAACATAGTAGAACTTGCGCACAGCGCCGAAAATATTCTTAATAAATTAAGGCAGGGCGAAATAACCCTTACTTCCGAAATGACCGATTATCTCTTAAAAACTATGGACGTCCTAAGGTCTATGATAGTAACCGTTTCGGAAACCGGCAGCGAAGGCGAGCCGCCGGAAGGCAATACAGGACTTATTAAAAAACTTAACGAATTGTCGGAAGGCATCGGCGGCGGAAGCGAAAAAAAAACGTCTGCCGAGATTTCTAATTCTAATACCGCTATAGCCGCTCCGGAGACGCAGGACAAAGAAGTTCCTAATGCAGCGGTTGCAGATGCAGATAAAGAAAAAACCAAGACCGTAGATTCTGCCGATAAAATGCCGGATTCCGGAAAAAAGAAACCAAGAAGCCTTGGAGACATACTTCTTGAGGACAATCTTATTTCAAAAGAAGAATTAGAAGAGATTTATAAAGAAAAAGAGGAAGAAGAACATACGGCGGAAAAAGTTACCGCAGTGCCGGAAGTTTCGGCGGAAGAAATACCTCATCCTTCGGCGTCGGCTAAAGCTTTCCAGTCTGCCGAAGAAAAACAAGTTTCCGGCAAACCTGCCGAAGAGATTAAATCTAATCCCGTCCCGCAGAAACCGGTTTCTGCCGCTGCCGCTAAGCCTGCTTTTGCAGTTCCTACAGCATCTCCGGCCGCGGAAATTAAAGAAACGACTATAAGGGTAGACATAGAAAGATTAGACAACGTTATGAATTTAGTAGGCGAGCTGGTTCTTGCAAGAAACAGGCTTTTTAATATATCTTCAAAACTGGAAATAAAGTATGCCGACGACGATCTCTCTTCCACCCTTGCGCAGGTAGTGGCAGGGCTTAATCTTGTAACGACGGACCTGCAGCTTGCCGTTATGAAAACTAGAATGCAGCCGGTAAAAAAGGTTTTCAGTAAATTCCCAAGGATGGTAAGAGACCTTTCAAGGGAACTAGGCAAAGATATAGAACTTCTAATTTCAGGCGAAGAAACCGAGCTCG
>JAJYKQ010000008.1 GCA_021788495.1 bacterium
ATCTAACAGGCGAATTGATTAAAGTAAGAAAGTTCAACATAATGGCGCTCCTTTTAAATTTTTAATATTTTATATTTAATATTTTTATATGTACTATATGTACTATATGTACTATATGTATAATGTCATATTATATATAATTGTCAAACACCGAATTAAAATAATGAAGCTACGGGTTGTTTTTGTTTTTTTAACTATTTTAACTATGTTATAAATTTAATAAATTTATAAATTTATAAATGTTATTAATGTTATAAGCAATTTTTGTGCCATACTGCAAAAAAGAGCGAAAAAAATAAAAAAAGCATTAAGAGGATTTAAAAACGGAAAGAAAAATATTGCCGCAGGTTCGGGCATTATAAGGATAAACTATAAGGCTATACCCGTAAAAGGCCTATCAGGGGGATTATTAAGGGCAGTGGCAGGTTTAAACTTTAAGGCTAATAAGGTTTTGACGGATTGACGGGAAAAGGTATGGAAAAATAAAATGAAATAAAATTTAAGTTAAGGATGTTTAAGATTTAACGGATGGAAATGTTTCTGCCGACTAAATACGCCAACTAAGTTGGCAAAATGAGAACTTTGTTGGCTGAATGCCGAACGATTTGCGGCTTAGCCGGCGAAAAAACCGCCGCAAGGAATATAATGCAAAATAAAAAGACGCCGGCATCTCTTATATATTAGCGTTAAAGCGCCGACCATTAAAGAACGTGAATCCGCAAATTTTTTAACGAACTTTTGGGTTAAAAACTAATACCTGTCCGTCGGTAAATCTGCCTGCGCCTATTTCTATAGTCGGAATATTTATTTGATTTTTTACGCTTATTGCGGCTTCTTCGGGCATTGCTTCCAAAACTATCATGAATGAGCTTGCGGAATAAATAAATCTGACACCTTTTTCTATATTCACTATCAAATATTCAAGAGGTTTTTTGCCGTTACATTGAAGGATTAAAGGTATTAAAGATACTTTTTGATTAAAATTTCCGCTATCTGCACGGCATTAAGAGCCGCCCCTTTCCTAACGTTATCGGCTACTACCCAAAGGTTAAGTCCGTTAGGAACGGAAGAGTCCTTTCTTATCCTGCCGACATATACGTCGTCGTTTCCTGCGACGTTAGTCTGGTAAGGATAACGCTCTTCAGGATTTTCGCTTAATACGTCGTCTATAATTTTAACTCCTTTAGTTTCCGAAAGCATTTTCTTTATATCTTTAATATCGAAACTTTTTTCCGTTTCTATATTAACGGATTCGCCGTGCGAGAAGAAAACAGGAACTCTCACCGTAGTGGCGGACACGCCTATATTATCGTCGTGCATTATTTTCCTGGTTTCGTTTACCATTTTAATCTCTTCTTTGGTATATCCGTCGTCGGCAAAAACGTCGATTTGCGGAATGCAGTTAAAAGCTATCTGCACAGGAAATTTTTCAGGAAATATATCGCCTTGAGCATTTATAATGCCGGTCGTCTGGTAAAAAAGTTCGTCCATAGCTTTTTTGCCGGCTCCCGAAGTGGACTGATACGTCGATACTACTATTCTTTTTATTTTATATTTGTCGTGAATCGGCTTAAGCGGAACGAGCATCTGAATGGTCGAACAGTTAGGATTTGCAATTATATTTTTTTTGGAATAATATTTTATATCGTCGGGGTTAACTTCCGGTACGACCAAAGGAACGTCTTTATCCATCCTGAAATAAGACGTATTGTCTATAACTACCGCTCCTTCTTTTGCGGCGACAGGCGAAAACTTAGCGCTTATCTGCCCTCCTGGGCTCGACAATACTATGTCTATGTTCTTTTTTTTAAAAGAATCCTCCTTTAACGCATCGACCATATATTCGTCGCCTTTAAAATCTATAGTTTCTCCGATAGAATTTTCCGATGCAAAAAGATAAAGTTCTCCTACCGGAAAATTTCTCTGCTCAAGTATCTCCAAAAACTCCCTGCCGACAAGACCGGTCGCTCCGGTAATAGCAATATTATATTTTTCTTTTTTCATATTGTGCTTTCCAATTTTGTAAAAGGCGTCAGATTAATTTTCCGCTGTCAACTGTCATATTAATTCACTTTTTCATAAGCGTAAAATAAAATATGACGCCTTTTACTTATGTTATTTTATCAAAATTTTTATTTTTTTAATTCCTCGATTACGGCAAGACCAATTTCTTTGGTTCCGACGAGTTTAGTCCCTGAAACTTTTGAATAAATATCGGCAGTCCTGTATCCGTTCTTAATTACTTTTTCTACGGCTTTGTCTATTTTGTCGGCAAGCTCGTCCATATCGAAACTGTATTTCAACATCATTGCAACCGATAATATTGCGGCTAAAGGATTTGCTTTATTCTGCCCTGCAATGTCGGGCGCGCTTCCGTGAATAGGCTCATACATGCCTTTTTTGCCGTTAAGGCTTGCGGAAGGCAGCATGCCTATAGAACCGGCCACCATAGAAGATTCGTCGCTCAAAATATCTCCGAACATATTGGTAGTTACGATAACGTCGAAATTTTTCGGCTGCCTGATTAACTGCATAGAACAGTTATCGACGTACATATTGGTCAGTTCTATGTCGGGATAACCTTTGGCTGTTTCCGCGACGACGTTGCGCCATAACTCGGTGCATTCCAATACGTTAGCCTTGTCCACAGACAACACTTTTTTTCTTCTTTTTTTCGCAATTTCAAAAGCTATTTTTGCTATCCTTTCTATTTCTTTAGTAGTATAAACAAGGGTATTGACGCCTTTTTTCTGTCCGTCTTCCAAGTCGGAAACGCCTCTTGGCTGACCGAAATATATACCGCCCGTAAGCTCCCTTACTATCATCATGTCCGTCCCCTGAACGACATCTTTCTTTAAAGGAGAAGCATCTATAAGTTCGTCGTAAATTTTAGAAGGTCTTAAATTTGCGTATAACCCAAGTTCGTATCTTAAAGATAAAAGTGCTTTTTCAGGTCTTAATTCTATTGGCAGCGATTCCCATTTATAACCGCCTACGGCTCCAAAAATTACTGCATCGGCTTCTTTTGCTATCTTAAGGGTTTCTTCCGTCAAAGGCTTTCCATATTCGTCATACGATGCGCCGCCGACGAGTCCTTTTTCTATTTCATATCTGACGGAGTGATTATCGAACAAAAATTTTAATACGTTAACAGCTTCTTCGGCAACTTCGGTTCCTATTCCGTCGCCCGGGAAAAGAGCTAATTTTATCATAACTATTTTTTGCCCTCCTTAATTTTTTTTTTGGCATACGCTATTAAGCCGCCCGCATTGACTAATTCAGACATAAATTTAGGAATAGGTTTGGCGTTTATAACCGTATTTTTAGTTTGATTTTTAATTTCTCCCGTATCGGTATTTACTTCAAGCACGTCGCCGTTTTCTATGCCGTCGGTATCGGCTGAAAGAATAAACAGCCCTATATTAAAAGAATTCCTGTAAAATATCCTGGCAAAACTTTTGGCTATTACTATGGGAACACCGCTCGATTTAATGGCTATCGGAGCATGCTCCCTTGAAGAACCGCATCCGAAATTATTTCCCGCAACTATAAAATCGCCTTTTGCTACTTTGGAAGAAAACGATTCGTCTGCGTCTTCCATACAGTGTTTTTTTAAATTTTCTTCGCTTGAATCGTTTAAATATCTTGCGGGTATTATAGCGTCGGTATCTATGTTGTCGCCGAATTTAAATACTTTTCCTTTGAATATCATAAATAATGCTCCTTTATAAATATTAAAAACTTTTTAATTTTTTAAGATACTACTTCGTCGGGACCCGCAATCTTGCCTAGTATGGCGGAAGCCGCACAAACCGCCGGATTTGCAAGATATACTTCGCTGGTAACGTCGCCCATTCTTCCTTTAAAATTTCTGTTGGTGGAAGATATGGCTCTTTCGCCGTCCGCAAGTATTCCCATATACCCCCCTAGACATGGTCCGCAAGTAGGCGCGCTGACTACTCCTCCCGCATCCATAAATATATCTATAAGTCCTTCTTTTTCGGCCATTCTGTATATATCGGGGGTAGCCGGAATTACTATAAGCCTTGTGTATTTGGCTATCTTTTTGCCTTTTAATATATCTGCGGCAATTCTTAAATCTTCTATTCTGCCGTTCGTGCAGGAACCGATAACGGACTGGTCTATCGTTATGTTTTTTGCCGATGCTTCGTTAATATCTACGCTGTTTTCAGGAAGATGCGGAAAAGCAACCTGAGGGTTTATGATTTCTGTATTATAATTTAATACTTTTGAATATTCCGCGCCTTCGTCGCTTTTATAGAATATGTAGTCTCTTTTTGCCCTGCTCTTGACGTAACTTTCGGTAATTTCGTCCGGCTCGAATATTCCGCTTTTTGCTCCCGCTTCTATCGCCATATTGGATATCGTAAGCCTGTCCGCCATGCCCAGATGCTTAAACGTGCTTCCTGTAAATTCCAGCGCCATATAGTTTGCGCCTTCCACTCCTATCTGCCCTATAAGATAAAGAATTAAATCTTTGCCGGACACCCATTTTTTAGGTTTGCCTTCAAAAATAACTTTTATAGATTCGGGGATTTTAAGCCATAACTCTCCGAATGCCATAGCGTAGGCTAAATCGGTAGAACCTACTCCAGTGGCAAACGCTCCAAGCGCTCCGTAGGTGCATGTATGAGAATCGGCTCCCACCACTAAGTCTCCGGGAAGAACTATGCCTTTTTCGGGAAGAAGAGCATGTTCGACGCCCGCTTCTCCGCACTCGAAATAGTTTTCTATATCGAATTTTTTGGCGAACTCCCTCATCATTTTCGCCTGCTTTGCGCTCAATATATCTTTGTTGGGAACAAAATGGTCGGGAACAAGCGCTATTTTCTTTCTGTCGAACACCGTATCTACGCCTATAGCAGTAAATTCTTTTATTGCTATAGGAGCCGTTATATCGTTTCCCAATGCTAAATCCACTCTTGCGTTGACTATATCTCCCGAAGACACTTCCTGCAAATCGGTATGATTTAAAATTATTTTTTCTGTAATGGTTAACGGTTTTGCCATTTTGTTCTCCTTGTTATACGGAAAAGGCGTCAGATTTATTTTCCGCAATAAACTTTAATATATTAATTATCTTTATCGAATGCGGAAAATAAAATCCGACACCTTTTCCGACAAATTCATTCAATTCTGCCCCTGTCACAAATTAGACTATTTTGCATTATTGCTTATTGCCTTAAAAATTCAAGCATTGACTTCTATTTCGCAGGTTGTTTTATTTGCGGCGTTTTTATTATGAACGTAAAGCTTATTCAAAGCGTTAACGTAAGCCTTGGCGCTTGCCGTAACTATGTCGGTATGCGCGCTCCTTCCGGTAATGCTTGCTCCGTTATGTTCTATAGTAATGGAAACATTCCCTTGTGCTTCCGTCGTCCCCCTGATAGATTTAACTTCATAGCCTATTACTTTAGCCTTAGAATTTACGATTTTCTCTATGGCGTTAACCGCCGCATCTACCGGACCGTTTCCGCAGGAAGAATCATGCTTTAAATCTCCGTCGACCTTAAGTTTTACCATTGCAAGCGGCGAAACCGCATCTCCGCAGACGACGTTTACGTATTTTAATTCGTATTTCTCTAAATGATGCGATTTAGAAACAAGGGAATCTATATCTTCATCGTAAATATCTTTCTTTTTGTCCGCAAGGTTTTTGAATTTTACGAAAGCTTTTTCTATCTCTTCGTCGTTTAATAAATAACCGAGAGAATTAAGCTTTTCTTTAAACGCATGTTTTCCAGAATGCTTGCCTAGAACGAGTTCGTCCGGCTGCCTTCCGACGCGTTCCGGAGTCATAATTTCATACGTAGTTTTTTCTTTCAGGACTCCGTCCTGATGAATACCGGCTTCGTGGGCGAAAGCATTTTTACCGACGATAGCTTTATTAGGCTGAACCGATATACCGGTAATATGGGTCAATAACTGGGAAGACCTGTATAATTCTTGAGTATTTACCGAAGTTACCGCATTATATACATCCTTTCTTACTTCAAGCGCCATAACTATTTCTTCCAGAGCGGCATTTCCTGCCCTCTCGCCGATACCGTTTATAGTGCATTCGACCTGATTAGCTCCTGCAAGAATCGCCGACAAGGAATTTGCCGTGCCGAGACCCAAATCGTTATGGCAGTGGACGCTTAAAACGATATTTTCTATTCCTTCGACCCTTTCCCTGATACTTTTTATAAAATTAAAAAATTCGAAAGGCGTCGCATATCCTACCGTATCAGGAATATTAACGGTGGTCGCGCCTGCTTCTATAACTCCTTTAATTACTTTGCACAAAAAATCCAAATCGGACCTGGAAGCGTCTTCCGCCGAAAATTCTATATTTTCTATTAATGATTTTGCATATTTAACCATACTGACGGCGCGCTCGTATAATTCTTCGCGAGTCATCTTCAGCTTATATTTAAGGTGTACGTCCGAAGTAGCTATAAAAGTGTGTATAACGGGCTTTTCAGCAAGTTTTACCGCAGAATACGCCCTGTATATATCTTTTTCGTTTGCCCTTGCAAGACCTGCTATTTCTATGCCTTTTATCTCTTGAGCTATAGCGCTGACGGCTTCGAAGTCGCCTTCCGAAGCAATAGGAAAACCGGCTTCTATGACGTCCACGCCGAGTCTAGCCAGCTGCCTCGCCAAATTTAGCTTTTCGTCTATATTCATGCTGGCGCCAGGGGACTGTTCGCCGTCCCTAAGCGTCGTATCGAATATTTTTATCTTTTTAAAAGCGTCGCCGCTCATTAAAAATCCTCCTGCAAAAACCTATTTAATTTCTTTATTAATCTTTTTTATCTTAACATTAACAAAATAAAAATACAATAGAGGAGAAATAAACGAATATAATACGAAAATAGTAAAAATAGATTCGACCGGCTTTATTATAATAATTATCAAAACAAATAATATGAGTATCAAAAACTCGAAAGCCCTGCGTTTAAAAACAGAAAAATCTTTCATGGCAAAGTATCCTATGTTGCTTATCATCAGCAGTCCGACTATCACCGTTAAAACAAGCATAATTTTGGTAATAAGCATAGTGCGTATCGAAAATTTCGTTATAAAAAAAAGCGTAGAAACTATGGTTCCTGCAGCCGCCGGAGACGGAAGCCCCGTAAACTTTTTATATTCGACCGAATTTACCTGGACGTTAAATCTCGCCAGCCTTAACGTCGCCCCGAGAAGATATACGAACACTACCGCCCAGCCTATTCTTCCAATATCCATAAAAAACCATTTAAAAAGGAGAACTGACGGTGCAGCTCCGAAAGCTATTAAATCCGATAAGGAATCGTATTCTATTCCGAATTTTGAACTTGTATTTGTAAGCCTTGCCACCTTGCCGTCTATTCCGTCGAAAAATATAGACGCTATTATAAGCCAGCCGGCTATCCAATATCTGCCGTCTATGGAATTGATTATAGAATAAAATCCGGATAGAAGCGAAAGACTGGTTATAAGGTTAGGCAGGAGAAAAACGCCTTTCGTCATGCTGTTTTTGTATAACTCGTTGTTATTTAAGGCGGTTTTTATCGGGGAATAATTCTTTTTTTGTTTATTCGACGCTATCATTTATTTTTCCAAGTATGGTTTTGCCTGAAAAAACTTTACCGCCTATTTCGACGCAAGGAGTAAAACTTACAGGCAGATATATATCTAATCTGGAACCGAATTTAATCAAGCCGAATCTTTCGCCGGACTTTACGGCATCTCCTTCTTTAACTCTGCACACTATTCGTCTTGCTATAAGTCCCGCTATCTGAACGAAAGCTATTTTTTTATTTAAAATTATCGCGTTAAACTCGTTTTCTGAAGATGCCTTATCTAAATTTGCGGAAAAAAATTTGCCTTTATTGTAAATTATTTTTTCCACTATTCCACCGAACGGAATCCTGTTGACGTGCACGTTAAACAAAGACATAAAAATGCTTATCTTAAAAACTTCTTCTTTTAAAAACCTTTCGTCGAACACTCTCTGCAAAAATATTATTTTACCGTCGGCAGGAGAAACGATTTCGTCTTCTTTTAAAACGGAATCGGGCTCTCGCTCCGGATCCCTGAAAAAATATATGCAGAAAAAAAAGAAAAGGACCGAAAGCGTAAACAGCGAAAAAAATATATATTTTACTATTGTGAATTTAACATAAAAATACAAAACTAAAAAAACTATCGAAAAAACAAAACCTCCGATTATAAACTGAACTCCTTCGTTAGCTATATATTTCATAGTTTATCGTAGATACGCAAATGTTTAGCAGCATCAGCTCCCGCCTTTTACAACCAGATCCCCTCCTTTATACTGCAGTGACGGAATTTAATTCTGCACTGCCACAATTTGTGCGGTGTGGCGACCTTCGGCCAACGGAGTGGTTTATCTTATTGTATTATCCCCTTATTTTAATTTTTAGATTTATCGACTATTTTATTTTTTGTTATCCATGGCATTAACGACCTTAATCTGCTTCCGACTCTTTCAAGCTGATGTTCTTCGCCGTTTCTCGTCATAGCGTTGAACGACGGTTTATTGGCTTTATTTTCAAGCATCCATTCGGTTGCAAATTTTCCGTTTCTAATCTCTTCCAAGACCCTTTTCATTTCCTTTTTGACTCTTTCATCCACTATTCTCGGGCCTCTGGTCAAGTCTCCATATTGGGCAGTGTTGCTTATCGAATATCTCATGTTTGCAATTCCGCCTTCGTATATAAGATCGACTATAAGCTTCATTTCATGTATGCATTCAAAATATGCGCTTTCTTCCTGGTATCCGGCTTCTACTAAAGTTTCAAATCCAGCAGTCATAAGAGCCGATAAACCGCCGCAAAGAACCGCCTGCTCACCGAAAAGGTCGGTTTCCGTTTCTTCCCTGAACGTAGATTCCAATATGCCGGCTTTACCGCCGCCTATTGCGGCCGCATAAGACAATGCCATATTTTTCGTATTGCCTGAATAATCGTTATGAACGGCTATTAAATCGGGTACTCCGCCTCCCTTTTCAAATTCGTGGCGCACGAGATGTCCAGGTCCCTTAGGAGCGGCCATAAAAACGTTTACTTCTTTAGGAGGAACTATCTGTCCGAAATGAATGCTGAATCCGTGAGCGAAAACAAGATATTTATCGGCCTTTAAACCTGGCTCTATATCATTCTTGTAAACTTCTCCGTGAATTTCGTCGGGAAGCAAAACCATTATGACGTCAGCTTTCTCAGCCGCTTCTTTAACAGGATATACTTCAAAACCTGCATTTTTAGCTTTTGAAAAAGAGTTACCTTCCGGCCTTAATCCAATAATAACTTTCACGCCGGAATCTTTCAAATTTAATGCATGGGCGTGCCCCTGAGAACCATAACCTATTATAGCTACTGTTTTTGACTGAATTAATTTTAAATCGGCATCTTTTTCGTAATAAATATTCATTAAATCCTCCTTTATTTAGAGAGACGAGGATATTTTCGCCTCAATCGAATTTTTTTATTATTTAAAATTGTTAATTTATATTATTTTCTTGGCGCTGGCTAAAGCGATTATACCTGTCTTAACTATGTCTTTGATTCCTAAAGGCCTTAAAATATCTATCAGGGAATCTATCTTCTTTTCAGACCCTGTGACTTCAAGCGTGTAATGGTTCCTGGAAACGTCTATAATCCTGCCGTTAAATATCTCTTTTATCCTGAAAATATCGCCTTTCGTCGTTTCATCGGCATTAACTTTAACCAGAACAGTCTGCCTTAATACGGAGTCGTCGTCCGTAAATTCCTGAACTTTAATTACGTTAATAAGCCTGTTGAGCTGTTTAACTATCTGTTCCAAAATTTGCGCATCTCCCGACGTGGCTATTATCATTTTTGACTCGTTTTTTTCTAAAGTTTTTGCTACGCATATGCTGTCGATATTAAATCCTCTTGCCGAAAAAAGTCCTGCTACCCTTGTAAGCACTCCTGATTCGTTTTCCACGGTAATAGAAAGAATATGTGTTTTTTCCATAATTGTAATTATTATATTAAATTATTTAATAAAATGTTACTGAATTTTAATACCTCAACATGCAATAGAAACTTCGTTCGAAATTTAAACTAAAAGCATACCTGTAATCGGAGAACCGGGTGCAACCATCGGATATACGCTTTCTTCTTTATCGACTATAAAATCCATTATTACAGGCTTGTTTATGGACAAAGCTCTTTCTATTACAGGAACTACGTCGTCGGGGTCTTTAGCCCTTAAGCCTACGGCTCCATATGCTTCTGCAAGTTTTACAAAATCAGGATTAACGTTCATTTCGGAAAAAGAATATCTTTTGTGATAGAAAAGTTCCTGCCACTGTCTTATCATGCCGAGAAAATTATTATTTATTATAGCTATTTTGACCGGCAGATTATACTGCACCGCCGTAGCAAGTTCCTGGATATTCATCTGAATGCTGCCGTCGCCGGCAATATCGAAAACTACTTTATCGGGATGCGCCATCTGGGCGCCTATAGCCGCAGGAAACCCGAAACCCATAGTCCCCAAGCCGCCTGACGTCAATAAAGTTCTCGGGTTTTTAAATTTATAAAACTGCGCGGTCCACATCTGACTCTGACCGACTTCGGTAGCTATTATAGCTTCCCCTCCGGTTAATTCATAAATTTTCTCTATGACGTATTGGGGCTTAATTACGTCATTCATTCTATAAGTAAGCGGGTGTTCGTACTTCCATGCGTTTATTTCTTCGAGCCAGCCCAACCTTTCGTATTTTGCGGCGGATATTTCTTCGTTTCTGCCGTTCAGAACTTCGAGAAGACTGCTTAAAACGGATTTAACGTCGCCGACTACGGGTATTTCTATTTTTACGTTTTTCCCTATCGAAGAAGGATCTATGTCTATATGGGCAAACTTAGCATTTTTACCGAACTCTTCAACTTTTCCGGTAACCCTGTCGTCGAATCTCGCCCCGATAGCAACTATAAAATCTGCATTAGATATCGCCATATTGGAAGCATAAGTGCCGTGCATGCCGAGCATGCCGAAAAAAAGAGGATGGCAGGCAGGAAATCCGCCAAGACCCATTAATGTCGAAGTTATAGGCAAATCAAGCAATTCGGCAAGTTCGAAAAGTTCTGAGGAAGCATTTGAACTTATTACTCCGCCCCCGATATAAAGCAAAGGCTTTTTTGCTTTTAAAATCTCCGACGCAAGTTTTGAAATCTGGACATGGTGTCCGAAATACGTAGGATTGTATCCTTGAAGCTGAGCCGTTTCCGGATAATCGAACTCATAGACGCTTGAAGTAATATCTTTAGGTATGTCTATCAAAACAGGACCGGGCCTTCCGGTGGAAGCTATATAAAAAGCCTCTTTAATAGTTCTTGCAAGATCTTTTATATCCTTAACCAAATAATTATGCTTAGTGCAAGGTCTCGTAATGCCGACCGTATCGGCTTCCTGAAAAGCATCGTTGCCTATAAGATTGGTAGGCACTTGGCCCGTAAAGATAACCATAGGCACAGAATCCATATTGGCTGTGGCGATACCGGTTATAGTATTGGTAGCGCCGGGGCCTGACGTAACCAGAACTACACCTACTTTACCGGATGCCCTGGCATAACCGTCCGCGGCATGGGCAGCTCCCTGTTCATGCCTTACTAAGACATGCTTAATTTTATCTTTGTAATTCAATAGTTCGTCGTAAATATTTAAAACGGCGCCGCCGGGATAACCGAATATAGTATCTACGCCTTCATTTATAAGGCTTTCTATAATTATTTTGGAACCGGTCATTAAATTTTTCTTTGCATTGTTATTTTTGTTATGATTCATGGCTATTTCCTTATATTTCTATTTACTATTGCGCCTTCGTCAGCGGAAGACACTATTTCGGCGTATCTCGACAGATAGCCATAGTCTATTTTTTTCGGTTTTTTTGTAAACTGTTTTTTTCTTTCGTTGAATTCAGCTTCCGAAAGGTCTGCGCTCAATTTTCTATTAGGAATATCAATTTCTATTTTATCGCCGTTTTTTAACAAGGCGATAGGGCCTCCTTCCTGAGCCTCGGGAGATACATGTCCGACGCACGGGCCTCTCGTTCCGCCGGAAAATCTGCCGTCCGTAATAAGAGCTACTTTATCTCCAAGACCCATTCCTACTATTTGAGAAGTAGGGGCAAGCATTTCGCGCATTCCCGGCCCGCCCTTAGGCCCTTCAAATCTAATAACTACGACGTCGCCCTCTTTTATTCTGCCTTTAGAAATATTATCCATAGCAGATTCTTCGCTGTCGAAAATGACCGCAGTTCCTTTAAACTTCATCATCGAAGGACTAACGCCGCTGGATTTAATAATAGCTCCGTTAGGCGCCAAATTTCCGAATAAAACGGCTATACCCCCTTCTTTACGGTAAGGATTGTCTGCTTTTCTTATTACTTCGTTATTTACGTAATTTACGCCGGAAATAATTTCTGCTACAGATTTACCGCTTACGTTAATAGATTTAGTATTTATAAAATTTTTAAGTTCATATAAAAGGGACGGAATTCCTCCTGCAAAATCGAGATCTTCAAGGAAATACTCTCCTGCAGGCCTTAAACTTGTAAGTTGAGGCGTATTTTTAGAAATTTCGTCAAAAAGTTTTAAATCGAGCTTAATTCCTGCTTCATTTGCTATGGCAAGAAGGTGAAGCACTGAATTGGAAGAACCGCCAAGCGCCATATCTACAGCTATAGCATTTTTAAAAGCATCTATGGTCGCTATATCTCTAGGCAGAATGTGGCTTTTAACTAAATCGACTACCCTTGCTCCGCTCTCGAAAGCAATCCTTTTTTTAATAGCGGAACCGGCAAGCGCGGTGCCTGCACCAGGCAGGGACATTCCGATAACTTCTGTCATGCAGGCCATAGTGTTTGCCGTATAAAGACCTTGACACGAACCCTGTCCCGGACAGGCGCACATTTCAAGGTCGTTAAGCTCTTTTTCCGTAATATCGTTTATCCTGAACTTTGCCACCGCCTCAAAAGTATCGCGAACGAAAGAAAGTCTGTTTCCATGATAGTGTCCTGAAAGCATCGGCCCTGCCGTAACAACGATTGCCGGAATATTAAGGCGCAGCGAAGCCATAAGCATGCCGGGCGTTATCTTATCGCAGTTGGTAAGCAGTATAAGTCCGTCAAGGCTGTGCGCTTCGGCTATAGTTTCTATCATATCGGCTATAAGCTCCCTTGAAGGAAGAGAATAATGCATACCTCTATGCCCCATGGCTACGCCGTCGCAAATACCCGGAATACCGAATACGAAAGGATGTCCTCCGTTGCTGTAAACGCCGTTTTCAGCCGCTCGTTCAAGGTCTCTTATTCCGACGTGTCCTGGAATCAAATCCGTAAAGCTCGACGCTATGCCTATAAAAGGTTTTTTCATTTCGCTTTTAGCCATTCCGGTTGCATACAGCAACGACCTATGTGGAGTTCTGTCTATGCCTTCCTTAATATTATCGCTTCTCATAATATATATATATCCTTTGAATTAATTTTTAATTTATCATACACCAGCAATCTTTTCTTTAATAATTTTTTTCATAACATCGTTGCCGTTCAATTTTTTTAATTTTAACTCTTTTATCGTTTTTTGTTCTTCAGGCGTCAGAAAAGGTTTAGTGCTGAATTTATCCAATGCCTTTTCTATTTCGATATGTTCTTTATAAATCTTCTTGAAATTCTCGTCTTTTTCGGCTAAAATTTCAGCCGTTTTCCTTTCCGTTTCATCCAAAAATTGCATAATAGTTATACCTCCTGCAAATTCATTTATATTATAAAGCCTTCAAAAAGGACCGTTGCCGTAAACATAATACGGCGAAAGTTCTTCAACATATTTTTCTTTAAAAACCGCGCCTCCGTTTATTTTATAACTTTTTATAGCATATTCGGCGGCAAAATAAGGCGTATCTTTAAGGTCGAAAAATAATAATCCGGAAACGACATCTTTCAATTCCTGTTTAATAGACCTGCAATCGTCTTTTTTATTAAAACCATATGCCAAAAGGGGTTTTTCTTCCATGCCGTTTAAAAAAAAACGCATTTCTTCTAAATTTAAAAGATCCGTTTTAATTTGGCCTTCAAAATCTTTAGTTCCCGAAGAAAATTCGGAAACATAGTAACGTTCTTTCGAAGCATAACAAGCCGCAACAATTTTTTTTGATCCTTTGTTTTCCTTAACCGCTCTTAACGCGCAAACGGATAAACTGCCGAGACCGACAAGCGCTGTTTTAAGCACATAAGAAAGCGTCTTTGCTATCGTCAAAGAAACTCTTATGCCGGTATAAGAACCAGGGCCAAGAATAACCGCTATCGCTTTTAAATCCGTTAATTTTATACCGGTCTTGCATATTATTTCGTCTAACTGCTTAAAAATAAGAACGGAATGCTTTTCATGAAAATTAGATATCGATTCCGAAACAATATTAAAATTTTCATCGGCTGTCAACAAATTGGAATAGCCGTTGGAACTGTCTATAGACAAAAACATATAAAAAAATTAAGTTTTTATTATGCGCAATATGTCGTTGTAAGAAACGAACAAAAGCAGTAATATAAGTAAAGCAAAACCGATTTTAGCCGAAGTTTCCTGAAATTTTTCGTTCAAAGGACTTCTCTTTACCATTTCTATAATAGAAAATAGCAGATGTCCACCGTCCAATGCGGGAATAGGAAGCAGGTTTACAAACCCTATATTAACGCTTATAATTGCTATAAACCGGAAAAAATCAGAGACGCCCATGCTTGCTGCATGCCCTGAAAGCTGAGTTATTAATATAGGTCCTCCAAGGCCGCTTGCGGAAATTTTCCCTGTTATAATGTAAAAAAGTCCTACTATGGTAACGTAGATAATAAACCATATCTCTTGCAACGCCGAATAAAATGAACCGGCCAATCCTTTATATTTATAAAAAACGGCGTTTTTTGAATTTGAAGAAATTATTCCTATAACGTATTGTTTTGTTTTCTGCTTATATATATTAAAACCTGACGCCAATACTGGTTTTACCGATATTATTGAATGGACGTTTTTATTTCCTATTTTTTCTTCTACGCCGAGTTTTAAGGTTTTTTTGCCGAATTTTTGTATATAATATGCCAATCCCGCCCAAGAATGAACATTTTTGCCGTTAACACTGGTAATAATATCGCCTTTTTTAAGACCGGCTTTTAAGGCAGGCTTGCCTTTCACAAGTCCGCCTATAACCGGTTTTAAAACAGGGCTTCCGGTCATAAAAACGATAGTAAATATAATAAGCGCTAAAACAAAATTAAACAACGGGCCACAAAATATGATAAGGAACTTTTTATAAGCAGACAGGACGGCGTATGAACGGTTCTTGTCTTCGGGAGGCAATTCTTCGGAAGGGTCTTCTCCTAGAAGTTTAACGTATCCGCCGAGCGGAAGCGCAGAAACAAGATATTCCGTTTCTCCTATCTGCCTGCCGAAAACTTTAGGCCCAAAACCCAATGAAAACTTTTCGACTTTTACGCCTATTTTTTTTGCTACTATGAAATGTCCGAACTCGTGGATAAGAACTATAATGCTTAAAACTACTAAAAATGCTAATATATCGAACGCTATGCTCTCAATCATTTTTTATTTTTTTATTATCAGGTTTATTAAAATTATTTAAATTATTTAAATTTCTAAAAAATTTACGGTTTCATAAGTTTTATTATATTTTTTTTTCATCAAAAATGCAATTTTTTAATTTTTCCAAAATTTGCCAATAAAGAAAAAGGCGTCATATTAATTTTCCGTAATGAACTTTATGCCTTAATTGACTTCTTAAAAGCGGAAAATAAAATCTGACACCTTTTTCTTTATGATATTTCATTATAATTTAAACACTCTATAGGCAATTTTGTTTTTTTACTTCCTTAAAGTTATACCTAAACGGTTATTAAGTTCTTTAATTAAGCCGTCCCTTAATTCATTTGCCTCCTCCATAGTAAGCGTTCTGTCTTCTGCAATAGCGTCGTATCTTATAAGAAAAGATATTTTGCCTTCCTCTATCTGTTTGCCTGCATAAACATCCTCTAACCTGACGTTTTTAATTAATGCGGAATATCCTTTGATTAATTTTTCTATAGAAGCATACTCGATGCTTTTATTACATACTATAGAAATATCCTGTTCAATTTCCGGATATCTGTTAGGCGGCATGAAAGTTTTTTTATTCGATATATATTCTTTAATGCCGTCTAAATCGAATTCAAACGCAAAAACCTTGCTTTCTATTTTAAATTTGTCTAATATTTCTTTCTTAATTTCGCCGAAAATTCCGACTTTAGCTTTGCCGGCGGTAATTTCCAACGACGCATTTTCATTATAAAAACTTGCAGTCGATGTTTTATCGAATGAAAATTTTTTTATTCCGGATTCTTTAAGCAAAAATTCGACGATGCCTTTACCAGAATAAAATTCCGGATCGCGGCTTGAACTTTTAATGCCGTTGCAGACGCATCCGCATAAAACGTTTTTTTCGTTAACAGGCATTTTATCAGTCTTTTCTCCTATATACGCTTTTCCTATTTCAAAAATCTTAATATGTTTATATTTTCTGGAATTTTGCTGAACAGACCTGAGTATATCGGGCATCAGGCTTACCCTGAAAAAAGCGTAATCTGCGGAAATAGAATTTTTAAGCTCTAAAACCGAATTTCTTTCTGTGAAAGAATTCTCAACCGATATATTTATTTCTTTTTCTCCGGTAAGCGACGGCGAAATTATCTCGGTAAATCCTGCGTATCTTAACAAATTTCTGAACTGTCTGTATGTTTCGAAATTTGCGTTTTTTAAAGGAGGAGAAAGCACGCCTAAAGGCATAGACGGCTTTATATTATCGTAACCGTATATTCTTAAAATATCTTCGTATATATTTACGGCTTCGCTAATATCCGTCCTGAAATAAGGCGGGGAGACTTTCAGGGCATTATTTTCTTCGGCGGAGAATTCGACATGATAGCCTAAGTTAGACAAAACGGTTTGGGCTTTTTTATTTACAGCCGGATCGCCCGAAAATTCCGACATGGCATTCAGGTCTATTTCATAAATTTTAGAAGCTGCATCTTCCTTTATATTGTATGCATAGCAGGTAATATCGATATCGCCATCATATTTGCGAAGAAGCTGCAGGAAACGTTTAATAGCATATATGCTTAAAGCTGGGCTTATTCCTTTTTCGAAACGCGTCGAAGCATCCGTCCTTAAGGAAAGAGCCCTTGAAGTCTTTCTTATTTTAGACATATTGAAATTAGCCGACTCTACGATAATATCGGCAGTGTCTTCGTCTATTTCACTGTTTGCGGAACCCATTATTCCCGCTATGGCGATAATTTTATTTTTATCTGCTATGACTATATCTTCATCAGATAATTTTCTTTCTTTTCCGTCTAATGTAACGGCAGTTTCGTTTTTTGCAGCAAACCTCACGACGATTTCGTTTCCGTCAAGCTTTGAAGCGTCGAATGCGTGCAGAGGCTGGGAAGTTTCCATCATTACGATATTAGTTAAATCGACGATATTGTTAATCGGTCTTATGCCGCTTTTTATAAGTTTATTTTTTATATGCAAGTCCGATTCTTTTATTTTTAAACCCGATATTTTTACCGCTATATAAGACGGCGCTATTTCGCCGCCTTCTATATTTACGCTTAATTCATTACTGTCGGAAGAATATTTTTCGCCTGCGCTTATTTTAAGGTCTTCGTATATTTCCGGTAAAACAATCTTTTTATCTAATATTGCGGCTAACTCGTAAGCAAATCCCATTATTCCAAAAAGATCCGGCCTGTTCGGCTCGAGATCGAACTCTAAAACGGTATCGTTAAGTTCAAAAATATCGTATGCCGACATACCTGTTTCTAAAAGAGGAAATTCAGCTATAGAATCTATATTTAACTGGAGTCCCAAATCTTTTTCCGAACAGAAGGCGGCTTCGGAAACGACGCCGAATATAGACTTGTCCCTAATTTTTAATCCGTGGTCGAATACGGTTCCTTTAGTTGCAATAAGAGGTTTATCTCCAGCTTTTACGTCAAGCCCTTCTTTAGTAAAAACTATTCTTTTAATTCCTAAGGCTTCTCCTGCGTAAACTTCGGCTATGCCGAACTTATCGTTGGAAGGATGTTGCGAAATGCTTTTTATTTCGCCAAGCACGATATTTTGAAACGACTTTTTTTGCGAATAGTAAGGAAATATTTTTTCCACTTCCATTGTCCTGCCGTTTAAGAGAGAGGCTACTTTTTCGGGCTCAGTTTTAAAATAAACAAATTCTTTAAGCCAATTTAAGCTTACTTTCAATTTTAATTCCTCCTTAATTTTGTAACGGGGACAGAATTGAATTCTGTCCTTTAAATTTTGTTATGGCGCAGGAATTGAATTCTGGCACCGTATCTATATGATATCAAACAGTCCGGGTTGTTTCAGACGGTCGTCTTCTATGAACTTTTCGGCGTGAAGTTTATTGCTAACGCCGTTCATTTCTTCTAATGGCTCTTCTAAATCAGGCGCAAAATCTTTGCGCAATTTTATTCCGAAAACCCCGACTTGTCCGTAAAGAGATTTCAGCCCATTATTGTCGTTTGAATTCATTAAATTTAAGTTATATTCCGGAATAAAAACCGGACGTTTTTGTTTAATAGAAAAACCGCATGTTTTCATAGTTCCGCTTTTTAAAGGCGAAGATAACGCAAAAGTTCCAAGTGAAGAACCGCTCTGAAGCCTGTCTCTCGCCACTAAATTTTTGGAAGATACATGTTCATGCGGCGCAAGTTCCGAAACCAGCGCTCCTCCGCTAAATATTATTTCGTTATATAAATCCATGTTCTCTGCCGGATATACGGAGGAAAGAAGCCCCGAACCCAAAAAAGCTATAGTATATCCGTTGTTTTTTAATGCCGTTCTGTGGGCCGCCGAATCTATACCCAAAGCAAGTCCGCTTATTATAGCATAAGCGGAAGAACATAGTTCGGCAGTTATATCTTCCGCAAGCCTAACTGCATATTCTGGCGGTTTTCTCTGTCCTACAACCGCCGCCGCTAATTTTAAATCTTCTTTCAATACTCCTTTATAATAGAGAACTAAAGGCTTATTTTTAATTTTACGTAAATTTGCCGGATATAAAGAAGAATTAAAAGTTATTATTTTAACGCCGTTTTTAGAAGCTTCGTCGATTTCTTTTATGGCATCGAAAAAAGCCGTCTTTATAATTCTTTGGTTTATTAATATCTTAACGTAATCTATTTTTAAACCTGTTTTAATAAAATCCGACTTATCGGCGTTAAAAATTTCGCAGGGACTGCCGAATGCATTAATTAAAAACATTATATGCTTGTTCTGCAAGCCTTTGATTTTTTTAAGAGCTAAAGTGCATATAATATCATCCATCAAATATCCCCGCCCGCAAAATTTATAATATCCCCTTCCGTAAGCGTTTTACCGAGAAATATTCCGGTTACCGCGCTTGCCCCCTCTTTTAATAATGCGTTTTTTATAATTTTAAAAGTCGTCCCCGTAGTTATAATATCGTCGAAAATTATTATTTTTTTCGATTTATAATTATATTTATATTCTAATGATATATTATTTAAGTCCTTTTTTTTTAATTCTATATTGTTTTCGATATGCCCAGGTTTGTGTCCTTTAGCACATAGGACGGCCTTTTCGTAAGTAGAAATAGTCCCCAGCGCAGAAAGATACAGGCATACCTGAGAATTAGGATAAACGTCCAAATATGAATTGCTTGGCGGAACAGGAAGCATCAAGTCGTAAAAATAAAAATAATTATATATAATATTGCTTAATATTTTTATATAAAAAGCTATAGCTCTAAAATCTCCTTTTTTATATTTTAAAATTAAGTCTGAATATTTTAATATCGGCAGTAATTTGCTTTTATCAAGAGCATTTTTTTTATTTTTGGGAATATAATAATCTAAATAAAAATATTCTCCGTTGACGCCTGTTTTTATATTTATATTACTTTGAAGCATTATCGGTATTATTATTAATAATCCTTATAGTTGATTTTTAAAATTAAATCGTTAATAAATCTACAATTTAATATGATAAATCTTTATCTGAAAAATTTCAATTTTAATATAGCTAATTCAACAGGAATACTGCTTTCTTCATGGAATGAATGCGGTCGTTTCATTAAAAAAATCGAAGGCTTGGATGTAAACTGCAAATTTATTACTTTCGAAGATTTAAAAAAAAAATTTAATATTTACGGCTCCATAGAATCACCGTTAAGATTCCCTTTTAAAAGTATTAATCTTGTTTTATCGGCGGAAGCGGTTTTTTTAAGCGGCATAACGGTAAATTCGCTTGCAGATGCCGTTTTATTAAACGCCGTATGCAACTTTGCATTAAACAACGGCGTTATTTTCTGCATAGTATCGGAAACGGCTTTTAATACCCCAGAAGACATAATTAATTTATACTTCGCTCCGCACGTCGGAAAAAATTATTACGAAAATTTAATAATCGATATTTATAAATCGCGTTTAAAATTGCTTTTAAAAACAAGAATTTTAACTTCCCCCATAAACGGCGGATACTCGGAATCTATGGACTTGTTTATCCGCAAAATGCAAACAATAGGTTTTAATCCTAAAATTAATAATACAAATTTATTTTTTTTAAATTCTGAAAAATTAGCCGTAAATATTAACATAACTCCGCCGCCGTATAATATATCGCCGGACAAAAAAACAGCGGAATTCGTTTCCCGAAATGAAATTACTTTAAATGCAAATTTATACGACATTCACTTTTACAAAAATGAACTTTTTAATAAAATTAAAATATTTTCAAATACCGCTAAAAATTTAAAAGAAAGAACCGTTTTAAAAAGAACCTGCGAAACGTTGCAAAAACCGGCGTCATATTCGGATCTAAGCAAAATTCAAAAAATATCGATAAAAGAAATAAATACGGCGCAGCTTATAATAGCAGGAGCGGGAGCGGGCAAAACTAAAGTAATAGTAGATAAGTTTTTATATTTATTAAATTTCTTTTCAGCAGACTCGATACTTGTTCTGACTTTCACCAATAACGCAGTAAACGAAATAAAAAACAGGATAGCTAAAAGACTAAATATAAGCGGATACTCTAAATTTATAAACGATAAGATTTTAAATATTTCAACCTATCACGGTTTTTTCTATTCGATAATAAAAGAATTTTATATCGAACTTGGTTATAAAACCGCCCCTTCGGTTTCCGATAAAAAAATTGATGCATCAGCCGCCGGCGTTAATAAATGCGCCGACGAATCATCTATATCTTACGACGAAATTATTTTAAATATAATCAA
This sequence comes from bacterium, assembly GCA_021788495.1. Next base: position 21,355 of record JAJYKQ010000008.1, read on the forward strand.
GCTGTTTAAAAACGACTCTATAGCAAACGAAATATCTTCAAGATTTAAATACATATTAGTCGATGAATATCAGGATTTAGATTTTTTAAGCGACTATTTAATAAAAAAAATAGACGCGGGCAGGGACAAGGTTATGTATGCCGGCGACGACGATCAGTCTATATACGGATTTAACGGGGGAGATTTTTTTAATATTCTTACTTTCGACCTGTTTTTTCCTTCCGGCAAAGTATTCGTCTTTCAGAATAATTACAGGTCAAACCGGGCGGTCATAGAATTTTGCAATTCAATATTGAATAACATAAAATTCAGGTATCCGAAAAAATTAATCGCAAAAAACAACGCGATAAAAAATGCGGCTGTCGATATAATCGGTTTTAAAAATAAAAGCGAAGAAGAAAATTTTATAGCAAAAAAAGCGGCGGATTATTTTAAAACAGGAAAGAAAACTGCGGTTTTAGTAAGAACTAAAAGGGAGAAAGCTAAATTTCTGGCTATTCCGAATTTAGCCGATTTTTGCCAAATATCGACCATCCATGCAGGCAAAGGTTTGGAGTACGATATCGTATTTATTTCAGGAGCGTCTAAAGACAATATATCCCGCTTAAAAAACGCTAATTTAATTGGAGGCGGCAGGCCGTCCGATTTCAAAATTCATCCTTTCGTAAATTTTTTTAAAACAGACTTTGCTTTTAAAATAACAGACATATTAATCGACGACGAGGTAAGGCTTTTTTACGTTGCGGCTTCGAGGGCTAAAGAAAAACTTTATATAACGTATTCCGGAGAAATTTCGGATTTTTTAAAACGCTAAAACTGGTTTAAGATATCGAGGCTGCCTTGATATAAAAGCCTCAAGTCGTTAATATTATATTTAAGCATAACTATTCTGTCGAATCCCATTCCAAAAGCAAAACCTTTATACTCCTGAGGATCTATGCCGGCATATTTAAAAACGTTAGGATGCACCATTCCGCATGGAATCACTTCTATCCAGCCTGTATTTTTACATACTCCGCAGCCTCTTCCGCCGCAGAATACGCACTCTATATCAAGGTCTAAACCAGGTTCTACAAAAGGATAAAAAGCAGGCCTAAAACGCGTTTTTCTTGCGCCGAGAAGGTGCTTTACGGTCTCTTCCAATATTCCTTTTAAATCCGAAAGTTTAACGTTTTTATCTACGAAAAGTCCTTCCATTTGATTAAACATAAAAAGGTGCGTCGCATCCACGGCTTCATACCTGTAACATCTGCCCGGAGCTATTATTCTTAAGGGCAGCTCTTTTTTTTCGAGGGTTCGAGCCTGAACGCTCGACGTATGCGTTCTCGGCACTAAACCGTTCAGCAGATAAAAAGTATCCCATACGTCTCTGGCGGGATGATCCGCCGGAATATTTAACGCGTCGAAATTATAATAAGTAGTTTCTATTTCGGGACCTTCGACTATAGCGAAACCCATAGACGTAAAAAAATCGGCAGCTTCTTCCAGTACTGCAGTTATCGGATGCTTATGAAATCTTTCTATCTGTTTTCCGGGTATGGTAAGGTCTAATTTATATTCTGCTGAAAATTTTTTATTTTCGTCTAAAGAAAATTCGGATTTTTTTGTATTATAAACCGCTTCTATCTCGTTTTTGACTTCGTTAGATTTTTTTCCTATAATTTTTTTTTCTTCTATGGAATATGAACCGATATTATGTAAAATTTCCGTAAGCCTGCCTTTCTTTCCCATGAAAGCCTTAAAGATGCCGTCCAATTCGCTTAATCCGCCGGCGGAATCCAAAGACCTTTTTGCTTCTTCGGATATTTTATTTATAGTTTCTATAATTTCTATGTTTTTATCCATTGTTATATATTACCAAACTTCATATAATTATTTCAATAAACTTTTTTATCCTACCACTTTATTCCTGCCTGATTCTTTTGCCTTGTATAAATTATCATCGGCAATTTTCAGCATGCTGTTCAATATTTCGTCAGGGTCGATATTTTTTCCGGCAATCACTGCGCCTTTATCGTGAAAAAACTGTTCTATGTCCGAAACTCCGATGGATATGGTAATATTTAAATTTAAATTATCTTTCAGCGTATAAATTTTATTTTCGATATAAACCCTTAATTTTTCCATTAAATTTAAAGCTTTTTCTTTGTCGGTATCCGGTAAAACTACGACGAATTCATCTCCACCGTATCTTGTTATTATGTCCTGTTTTCTTAGTAAAACGCTTTTTAAGTCGTTGGTAAATTCTACCAGCATTATATCGCCTATATTGTGACCGTAATTATCGTTTATATTTTTAAATTTATCGACATCCAATACAGCAAATGAAAGATCCGTAGAATTTCTTGCCGCTCTTGATATTTCTCTTTTTACGAACTCATACATAAATCTTCTATTGTGTATGCCCGTTAAAGAATCCGTAAGCGCCAGCTCTCTGTTCGTTTCTATTAATATAAGTTTTGCAAATACGGGCGATGCTATGTTTATTATCTCTTTTACCAAACCGATAATTTCGTCGGTAAAAAAATGTTTATCTTCGGAATCTATGGAAATAGTGCCTGCTAATTCATCGCTGATTTTAAGCGGAAAACACGTATAACTGCCGATAGCACCTTTAAATTCGCAGTTATCAACCGTTTCTCTTCTGTTTTTTAGAAGTTTGCAGTTCGATAGATAATCTTCGTAATCGATATTTGCCGTTTTAAGTATAATTTTATCTGTATTTTCGTAATTATCCATTTCCGTCGGCGAGTCTTTTTTCCTTTCGTAAATAAGAGAAGTTACGGTTCTTTTATTAACCGTGTCGAACATGTTGATATGAAGCAGATCTACTGTACTGCCGTCCTCTTTTTTTATAGAGCATAAACCTTCTGCAAAGGTTTTTATAGCATATTCAAGGGTAAAAACCATAGACAGCTTATATGACAGCTTGTTTAACAGATTGAGTTTTTTTATTATAAGGCTGTTTTCTTGTTGTTTTACCGCTATAGTGTTATTCAAAACGGTTATAGCTTTAGCGAAATCGTAAAATTCGTTTTCCTTGTCTCTATATTTATTCAAAATATTTAATTCCTGCGGGTTGTCAGGATCTATATTTTCTATGGTTTTCAAAAGATCGTAAAAAGGCTTTGAAAATCTTTTGTTTATGAAAATAAAAGTCATTACCGTTAAAATATATAGCGCTATCAAAAAAACTGCAGACATATAAAGTTTTGAAAGATGCTTGAACCAAGTGTATTTCTTTATGCCCGCGCCGAATATCCCTATAATTTTACCGTAGTTATTCTTTATCGGTACGTTATATATATAAAAAAGTTTGCCGTTCACATTTAGATTCGTATAAACGCTTATACCGTCTTCTAAAACCGGCAACTGTTTTTTTGTTATTTTCTGGTTCAATGCTTCATATTTATTATTTTTATATATGGAAATAGCAGACCTTTTGAAACCGTAATAAATACCAAAATTTGCCGTTATATGTTTTTTTATTCGGATATTTTTCAGATAATTGCTGGTTAAGTGTTTATTTAAAATAATCATATAACCGTTGTTTTTATACAGCAGACGGTAAATAACCCTAAGCACTATGAGTCTGTAGGACTTATCCCTTCCAAAGCCCGTAAATATGTAACGGTTTTTTGCAGATATTATTTCTTTTAATCTTTCACTGTATCGTCTAGATATTTTAACTTTTTCTGGATATTTCTCGTATTTAAACTTTTTAATAAATTCTATTTTTCCGCTTTGTATTTTTACTAAAACTATGCTGGATATTTTTTTAGAATCTGCTATCTTTCGGATAAACCCTGCTTTAAAATTATGGGCTATTATATCGTTGGCTTTTTCAAGCATATAGTTTTTTTCGCTTAGAAAAGCCATGGAGCAGGACATTAAGTTAGATTTCAACTCTTCTTTTAACGATTTTCGGCTGTATATGGTAATATAATGGACGGCTATGAATATTCCTACCGAAAAAATAATAATATTCGATAGGATGAACAGGAAATAGATTTTAAATTTTATAGAATTAACATTTATTTTCAGCATTTTTTCTTATTTTTTAATATACCTCTATTATTAGTATATTACTACATTTGTATAATTTTAAAGAAGCCACATTATACAAATCCCGTTTATAAAGAATAAATACCGTAAATTAAAATCCTATTCTATTTCAAGAAGATACTTTTGAAGGGATTTGCATAAAAAAGAATAAAGGTAATTAATAGGGCATAAAGCGCTAAAGATTCCATAATAGCCATGCCGGTTATCATCCAGACGATTAATTTTTTCTCCATGCCTGGATTTCTTCCCATAGATTCAAGCGCACCCCTAACCGCGTTTCCCATGCCTACGCCTGCGCCGATAACGCCGAGTCCTATAGCTAAACCGCCGCCTAAAGCCGAAAGTCCGAAAAACAGGCTTTTAGAAAATAATACGGAACTATTCACTGCATGCTGCTGAATAGGCGCCGTAACAGCTAAAGCTTTTGCCGCAAAACATTTTACTCCGTAAACGGAAACAGATAAAAAAGCCAGAATAAAAACGAGATATTTCATAATTTAAAAACCCTCCGGTTTAATTTTATAATATTTAAAAATTTAATTTATAAGTTGAATTCTAATGTTCTTCTTCTAACGATAGCGCAATATATATAATTGCAAGAAGGTAAAACACAAACGCCTGCATTAAATCCGTAAATATCTGCATATACATCATAATTGCAGGAATTACCCAGGGAAGAAGGAACAGTAAAACCGTAACCATAAACTCTTCCGCAAAAATATTTGCAAATAAACGCAGAGCATGCGAAAAAGGACGGGACAATGCCGACATAATCTCTATTATTATCATTATAGGCGCAATTATTAAAAGCGGTCCTAAAAATTTTTTTATGTATTTAGCTTTATGTTTTTTTATGCCTATTGCATGGGAAAGAAAAAAAACTATTAAAGCAAGCGCCGCGGTCGTGTCTATTGTCGCCGTAGGCGAAGTAAAACCTGGGATCGAACCTATCAAATTTGAAAAGAGGATAAATATTGAAAATGAAGTGATTAAAGGCAAATATACAGCTCCTTCGTCCCCTATGATTTCTTTTAAAAAATATTCCGTCATTATATAAATAAGTTCAAAAAAGCTTTGCAAACCTCCCGGCACCGCCTTAAGATTTCTTCCTGCTATAAAGGCTACTGTCAGCAATGCCGTCATAACTATGACTGTCATCGTCCAGTAAACAGGTATTCCCTGTATGTGAATTAAAATTGGAGCTTTTAACATATTTTTATTATTTAAGGATTCATTCCTCGACCAAGTAGTCAAGAGAACGCCTGAAAGGAATTAACAGTAATGCTACGGAAACAGGATTTACTGTAATCCCAGCAGCAATTAAAACAAAATTTAGATTAATATACTTATTTAATATTATAAAAAAAATCGTTATTATGAGCAAGTCTTTTATTATTGTTAAATTTAAATTAAATGGTTTAATTTTTTTAATATTTTTAAAAATATATATAGTCGTATCGGTAAACAGAAAGAACGATACCGCGAAACCTATAAATATACCCCCGATACCGTTAATTTTTGGGAAAATTATATTAATAAACAGCGAAGATATTAAAGAAATAACGGTGCCGCAAGCAAAGGTTTTCGATATAATCTGAAATTTTAACGATTTTTTAAGGCTTTTCATTAAGCTCTCTTTTAACGACTTTATATATTTCGTAAATTCCGGCTATAAAACCCAGTACGGCAAAAATTGCTAAAAAAAGGTAATTAAAATTTAAATATTTGTCTATTTCTATTCCTATAAAAATACCGATTAAAACCGATATAATTAAATTTAATCCCAAAGAGCTCATTCTTGCAATCTGTTTTATGAATTCTTTGTCCATTTTTATTTTTAATTAATGATTTATATAAACAAATAAAGGCATTTACCGTATTTTAATTATATCATGTATTGCGATATAAAATATATTTACGATAAATGCCTTAGATAAACTGCCTTGCTAAAAAATTATTTCTTAGAGGCTTTTTTTGTTTTTTTAGCTTTAGCCTGTTTTGCGGCATTTGCCGGAGTTCCCCATGGCAAAGATGCCGGAGGAGTCCATTTTTTATGCTCTTTTGCCAAATGCTGATTATACGCTATGATATTTAAAGAATTTAAATAATGGATAACTTCTTTAGCTTCTGCGTTAGTAATCGGACATCCGTTAGTTTTTTTCATTACGTTGACTACTACGTTTTTCCAGTCTCCGTATGACTTGCCGTTATATCTTTCCACCCTGTTTAAAGTATGGCATATAACGCATTTATCATGTAAAACGCCGAAACCTTTTTTAACGGGCCATGGATAAACTACCGGCGGAACGTATTTAGTTCCGTTTAAGTTCATAGCCTGATAAATAATTCTGTTTGTTCCTCTTGCGGCTATTTTCATATAGCCCATGACGGGAACGTTAACAACAACGCACAATCCGCCTAATATTAAGAAAATTTGAGGAAATTTGGAAATATTCCCAAATTTAAAATTAGGCGTGAGGTCTTTAAGATAATAACCAAGAACTAGGAATCCCGTTATAAAAAGTCCTGCAAGAGACAGATATTTAACCGGCTGCATATTGCCCAACATGCCCATTGTAGGCGGAAGCATTCCGAAACCTAAAGAAACAAGCCCGACTATTATAAGAAAGGCTATGAGTCCTACAGATACCGTCGATTTGCTTTTATCTCTTCCGTTAATAAGTTTCCACAGCATGTATATAAATTCGAGTATTAAAGCCCCGCCTGTCGTTCCCATGAACGTGTACATTATCCACTGATATTTTCCGAGCATTATCCTGTTAAAACCGGAACTTGCCGTTGCCCTGAAATGTTTAAACCAGCCGAAGTATATTA
>JAJYKQ010000009.1 GCA_021788495.1 bacterium
TTTCAATGCGCTCACGTAACCTGCGGGACCGCCTCCTATAATACAAACGTCAAATTTTTCCAAAAACGCACCTCCGTTTATAAACATAAAATATATCGCAAAAAATAAATTATATTTTATTTATAAAATTTTTTCTATTTCTATATATCGTTTTTCTTTATTTTTTTTGTCAGGGTCCATTTTAATATTAACCGAATAATAGTTTCCAGCGATGTATTTTGTATAATCTATTTTTACGGTATCGGTCCACTCCGCTATAGTCAAGTTTTTACCGCCTAAAGAATCGAAAAAACCGCAGGTTTCAAGGTCGTAAACGCTTTTAAGCCTGTAAAAATCAAAATGATTTACTATGCCGCCGCCGCATGAATATTTATTCATAATAGAATAGGTCGGACTTACTGCGGTAACGTCGCCGTTTTCGCATAATAATCTTATAATTCCGGACGTAAATTTAGTTTTTCCTGCACCGAGGCGTCCGTTTAAAGCTATAAAATCGAAAGGTTTTAATTTTTTTGCAAATTCGGCGGCAATAGATTCAGTATCTTCAGGCGAATTAGACTCGAAAGATTGAATATTTCCCATTTTAAATTATTATTTTTATTTGCCGGATTTTGCGTTTGACTGCGACATAGCTTTAATAATATCATATCTGGAAACGATGCCGATAATCTCTTTGCCCTCGTTTACGATAGGAATGGAATAAAATTTTTTATCCGCCATTACCGTTGCAAGATCGTAAATATCTTCAGCTTCTTTAGCGTAAAAAACGTCTTTGTTCATAATATCTTTAATTTTCGTCGCCGTTATTTTGTTTACGTCCTCTTTAAAATGCTTAGACGATCCGAGATAAAATATGCTGTCGAAAATAGTAAAAAGCGTAGGAATGTGAAGATTAGATTCCTGATATACCAAATCTGTTTCCGATACTATCCCGCATAATTTTTTATCGGAATTTACTACAGGAATAGCGTTTATTTTATATTTTAGAAAAATGTCGGACGCTTTCTTAATATCGTCTTCCTCATTTAAAACTATGACGTTTTTTGTCATAATATCGCCCGCAGTAATCATTGATAACTCCTTTTTTATAGTTTTTTATTTTATTATTTTTAAAATTTATAATGCTATCTTTATTATCTATTCTGCTCTTTTGTTTCGGACAGCATAAAATTAATCGAAACAGGTACGTTTTCGGCAATTTTTACCGCACCGGCGCCGAAATATCCGTATTTTTTTTCAAGATTTTTTGCCGAATAAACTAAAATAAAAGCGGCGCATTTCATACTCATATATAAACTTAATCCTCCCGATATAAAACCTCCTATTAAACCGCCGAGTACGTCTCCGCTTCCGCCGCTTGCAAGCAATGAACTATGTCCGCACTGCACAGATACATGTTCGCCGTTTTTGTCGAATATAAACATGCTTGAACTTTTCAGCACCAAATATACTCCGAATTCTTTAACGAATTTTTTTCCTATGTTTATCGGGTCCTTTTCTATAATATGACGGTCTATACCAGAAAGCCGTTCCATTTCTTTAAAATGGGGCGTCAAGATTAAATCGGTTTTATTTGCCGTTTGTTTTAAAATATCGGTATCTTCAGACAAAATATTTAATGCGTCTGCATCTAAAACCGACGGAATATTTATTTCGGACAAAAGTTTGCGCAAAAAAACTTTAGTTTCTTCTTCAAGTCCTATGCCTGGGCCTATAACCGCCGCATTTTTTCCTTTCAGCAAATCGTTTTTAATAATTTCTGCTCCTTTTTCGATAAAAAAACCTCTGCCGTCGTCATATACCGGATAGGTCATAACTTCGTCCGTTTTTGTTTCCATAATATCGTTCAGTTTCTCCGGTACCGCCGCAGTAACTAAACCTGCGCCGCCTTTAAAACCTGCAAGAGAAGACATGTAAGCCGCACCTGTTTTTCCCGAACTTCCCGCTACAACGAGAAGATGGCCGTAATCGAATTTGGTAGCCGTTTTTTTTCTTTCTTTGAAACAGCGTGAAATCTCTTTTTCGGTAATTATTTCTACGCCCGAAGCATATTTTTTTAATAATTGACGCGGCTGATTTATATCGATTAAAACGGTTTTTTCGTTAAGAAGCATCTTTTCGCCGTCGTTTATGTAAAAACCGGTTTTTAAGCCTCCGAAGGTAAAAATTTGTTTAATATTTTTAGTAATCGCGGCGTCCATAATTTCGCCGGTATCTGCGTTCAAACCGCTCGGAACGTCTATGCATATAATATCGTATCCGCTTTCTATTTTTTTTAAACATTCCGGATTTCCGCCGCAATTATTTTTTTCGTTAATAACCTCTATAACCTTTTTAAAAAATCCCGTTAATCCTCTGTTTAAGCCCACGCCGAATATAGCATCTACAACGACGTTCGACTTTTCCAACATGTTTTCTAAATCGGAAATTTTATCTTCCGACGGCACCTCTATAATGGACGCTCCCAGCTTTATCAATATATCTAAGTTTTTCGCGGCAATTCCTTTATAGGACGCTTTTTCGGCAAGAACGGCGATATTTACGTTAAAACCGGAGTTAAAAAGATACCTTGAAAATACGAAACCGTCTCCGCCGTTATTCCCTTTGCCGCAAATTACGGCAATAGAGATTTTTTTTAGGAAATCTTTATCGTAAAGTTTCAAAAATTCCCTGTAACATCCGCCGCCGGCATTTTCCATTAAAATGTCTTCGGAATAACCGAAAGCCGAATAGCTTTCTTCGTCTATTTTTTTTAAATTATCCGAAAAATAAAGTTCCATATTTAAATTTTTACTTTATAGAAAAAGGTGTCAGATTAATTTTACTCAAAATCTTTTATCGTTAATTGTTTCTTTCAGTATGCGTAAAATAAAATCTGACACCTTTTTCTTACAAATTTTTCTAGCCATTATAACATATTCAAGAGGTTTTTTGCGCAGGATTAAAGATTTAATTTAAACTAAATTTTACAATATTACTACGGCGCACGCAAAACCTTTATCGTGCGTTATACTTACTTTAGCCGAAATATTATCAACCAAGCCGGAATCTAAATTTATATAGGGCCGTCCGCTTTCGTCGTTTAAAATTTTAATTTTATTTAAAGGAATAGAGAAAAGACCCTTGCCTAAAGCCTTTAAAAAAGCTTCTTTCGCCGCAAAATATCCTGCGGCTTTTTCAAATGCCCTCTTTTCGTTTCTGCTTTTTATTTTTTCTATTATATCCGATTCCGTGTCGGAAAAAACCCGCGAATAAAATTTTTCGCCTCGCATTTCTATAGCTTTTTTAATTTTATCTACGGATATTAAATCTATGCCTATTCCGTTAATCATTTTGCATCGTATTTATTTGCTTTTTTCTAATTTGGCAAAGTCTGCCGCTTTTATTATATCGAGCATTTTTTCGACCGCACGTCCAAGCCCTTCGAAAACGGCTTTAGATACGATGGAAAATCCTATGTTAAACTCTTCGAAACCTTCTATTAATGCAATATCGAATATATTTTTATAATCGAGTCCGTGACCCGCATTAACCTTAAGTCCGATTTTTAAAGCATATCCGACTGCTTCTTTTATTCTTTTTAGTTCTTTCATCCTTTCGGATTCCGTTGCGGCACCCGCATATCTTCCGGTATGTATTTCTATAAAATCGAATCCTGCTTCCTTAGCCGCCTCTGCCTGCCTTACGTCCGGTTCTATGAATGCCGAAGCAATGCTGTCTATGGATTTGAACTTAAAAGATTCCGTGATATTTTTAAAGCGTTTTACGTCGCCTGCCACGTCGAGTCCGCCCTCCGTCGTCAATTCTTTTCTTTTTTCGGGAACTATGGTAGCGCTCCTTGGCATAATATCGAGGGCTATTTGAACGATTTTGTCGTCCGCAGACATTTCCAGATTTAATCTTTTAGTCAATTCGGATATGATTCTTACGTCGTTATCCCTTATGTGTCTCCTGTCTTCCCTTAAATGACACGTGACGTTTGAAGCGCCGGCTTCTAAAACGACGAAAGCCGCATGTACGGGAGAAGGAAAATTTTCTCCCCTTGCATTCCTCAGCGTCGCAATATGGTCTATATTAACGCCTAATTTCATATTTAATTCTCCCTTTTATCCGGCTATATTTAGACATTATTTATCTATGCCGAAACCTTTTTCTATTTCTTCTTTTATTTCTGAGCCTATGCTGTTTATTTCGCAGGCGTCTTCTCCTTCTACCAGTACTCTTAAGTAATTTTGGGTTCCGGAATAACGCACGTATATTCTTCCTCTGTCTTTTAAAATTTCGTCGAAATACGCAATTTTTTTTGAAACCTCAGGCAGTTCTTCTAAGTTTTTCTTATAAGGCACGTCGACGTTAAATAGTACTTGGGGATAAGGATTTATTATTTTTCTTAATTCCGAAAGCGGCGTACCCGTTTTTACCATAACCGACAGAAGTTTTAATGCCGAAATTATGCCGTCCCCGGTATTAATATCGTCTAAAAATATTATATGTCCGGACTGCTCTCCGCCGAGATTATAGCCGTCTTTCAGCATTTTTTCCATAATATACCTGTCGCCTACGTCTGCATAAATAGTTTTTATCCCATGTTTTTTAAATAATATCTCTAAAGCTACGTTAGACATAGGCGTCGTAACTACGCCTTCGTTTTTAAGACACCCTTCTTTTTTCATCTGCAATGCGCAAATTGCAAGGAATTCGTCGCCCTGCAAAGTTTTTCCGTTTTCGTCGCAAAAAATTACCCTGTCGCCGTCGCCGTCGAAAGCCAGACCTACGTCCGCGCCGTGTTTTTTTACCGAACCGCTTAATTTTTCGGGATGCATGGAACCGCATCCGTCGTTAATATTAACGCCGTCCGGACTTACGCCTTCGAGTATAACTTCGGCTCCAAGCTCCGCAAAAACCTCCGGAGCCGCTTTATAATTAGCGCCGTTGGCACAGTCTATAACTATTTTTAACCCGTTTAAAGTTAAATATTTAGGAAAAGAGAGTTTTGCGAAAATAACGTATCTTCCGGCGGCATCGTCTATTCTGTGGGCTTTTCCTATATGAATTCCGGTCGGACCTTTATCGTCGAAATCAAAATTAAAAAATAAATCTTCTATTTTTTTTTCTACTTCATCGTCGAATTTAAATCCGCCGCCGTCAAAAAATTTAATACCGTTATCGTAAAAAGGGTTATGCGAAGCCGAAATAACGACGCCTGCATCCGCCCTCATACTCGACGTTATAAAAGCTACTCCGGGCGTGGCAAGCGGCCCTACCAGATAAACGTCGGCGCCCATAGAGCATATGCCGGAAGAAAGAGCCGTTTCCAACATATATCCCGAAATTCTGGTATCTTTTCCTATGACTATTTTCAATCCTTTTCCGTTCGGTTTTAACACTTTAACCAACGCTTTGCCTAATTTCAAAGCAACTTCCGACGTCAAAGGATATCTGTTCGCCTGCCCTCTTACGCCGTCCGTGCCGAATAATTTTCTGCCGCCCAAAATACAGATTCCTCCTTGACCGCTTTTAAACCTTTATATTTTTATTTTTTTGAACTTTTTATTACGGTTAAATTAACGTTAATCTTTTTATTATACAAAATTTTCAACAAATTTGTCGGCTTTCTTAAGGAAACCGAAAGCGTTTTATTTTTATCTATATTATCGATATTTATTTTCATTGTAGTAATTACCGAAAGATGATTAACTATATCGCGCGGACCTCTAACTCGGACGTATTGCGGCAAAACGCTTATATGCTTTAAAATATAGCCTTTTTGCGGCAATCCGGACGTTATCGGCAACACTTTTATATATTTTGTCGTAATTCTGCTAATTATAACCGGAATAATCCGAGGACTTATTTTGATAACTTTAATTCCGTTGGGAAGATTTAAATAAGATCTGCCAAGAATTATAGTATTTTTTTTTGCGAGCAGAGAATAACCGTTAATTTGAAAAAAAATTTTTTTATTTATTTTCGCAAGGTCGATTCTCGAACCCCTTAATTTTACGCGAATCTTTTTCGGCATAACGTTGCTGACGGCATAACCTTTGGGAAGATTTTTGATAATTAATCCTGCGGTCGCAACCTCGTCCTGCTTTGTTCCGCCCACGACGTAAGCCCATATTATTACGGCAAAAATTAAGGAAAAAATCTTTAGCCAAAAATTTTTTTTAATAAGGTTTTCTAGGTATCTGTTCATTTTTGTTTATTTATTTTTCTGATTTTGCTTTAAGTTTACTTATCGACCGATTTTCCGAACAGCAGGTCGGAAATCGACTTTATAAAAACATGGCCGTGGTCTTCGTAATATTTTAAGTGTTTTAAAAGTCCGTTTCTTAAATCTTCTATATTATCGACTCCCGATATTTTTTTGGATCTGACGATAGAAACCTTTCCCGTTTCTTCGGAAACTACTACTGAAAAGGCATCGGTCAGCTCCGACAAACCTATAGCCGCCCTGTGTCTCGTTCCAAGCTTTTTGCTTATGTTATCTTCCGTAGAAAGCGGCAGGTAACAGGAAGCGGCCGCTACTCTGCCTTTTTGAATTATAACGGCGCCGTCATGAAGAGGAGAAGGCGGGGTAAATATGCTTATAAGAAGTTCTTTAGATACTATAGAATCTAATTTAACCCCTATTTTTAAATAATCTCCAAGAAACACGTTTCTTTCAAAAACTATAATAGCGCCTATTTTTTTTGAAGCAAGTTCGAAAACGGCTTTGGAAGTTTCTTCTACAAGGTTTACCCTTTCTAATTTATTCTGGGCGACCGCAAAAGGATTTTTCCCTACTTCGATAAGCGCCCGCCTTATCTCGTTTCTAAAAAGAACTATTATTACTATTATAATCGAACTTAAAAAATTGCCGAATATATACTCGGTGGCATAAAGTTTAAATATTACCGCAAACAAAAAAATTGCAAAAACTATAATAAGCCCTATTAATACCTGAAATGCTCCGGTACCTTTAATAAGGGTGATAACCCTGTATATTATAAAAGCGACTATAATTATATCTAATATATCGCGCCATCCGAAGTTATTCAGGAGAGAAAACATATTTACTTTTATCGATATTGTTTATTTTTATTTAAATTTACAAATTTATCTTTTCCAACAAAGATAAAGCCGAAAAGGTCTGCTTAACGTCGTGCACCCTGACGATGTCGGCGCCTTTTATTTTTAGATAGGAAGCAAGCGCCACGCTGCCGCTTAAAATAGTACTTTTATCGTTTTTAGCTATATGTTTTACGAAAGATTTTCTTGAAACGCCCGCCAATAAGGGTTTACCTAGAGATTTAAAGGAAATAATGCCCGATAAAAGATTATAATTATCGTCTAAAGTTTTTGCAAAACCGAATCCCGGATCTATTATAACGTTGTCCGTATTATAGCCTTTAAGCTCCAAATATTCCAATTTTTTTTTAAAATAAACCAGTATTTCAAAAAAAATATCGTCGTAATGCTCGATATCATTCTGCATATTTTCCGGTTTTTTTTCTCTGGAATGCATCATTACATAAGGAGCGTCGAAATCCAATAATACTTTAGCCATATTTTCCGCATCGTAAGATAATCCGGAAACGTCGTTTATTATAGAAGCACCGGCTTTTAATGCTTCTTTTGCAACTGCAGGCTTTCTGGTATCGACGGAAATAGGTACCGAAACGGTTTTCGATAATTTCTCTATTACCGGACATACCCTGTCTATTTCCGTCTGTATATCTACTTCTTCCGAATAAGGTCTCGTAGATTCTCCGCCTACGTCTATAACATCGCCGCCTTCCTTTTCTATTTCTATACCTCTTTTTATAGCATCGTTATAATCGTAAAATTTTCCTCCGTCGGAAAAAGAATCGGGGGTAACGTTTAAAATACCCATTATATAGGTCTTGCCGTTAAAAACTATATCTTTATCCTGTGTTTTTGTTTTAATTTTCCTCGGATTGTTTTTTTTAAAAGACCTGTCGCACTCCACTAATATATTTTCAAGTTCGTTGGAAAGTTCGTTTAAACCGAACTGCTGCAATTTGATTTTTTTTACTATAATTCTTAATTGAACAGGCGTTCCGAATAAAATGGAATCCGAAACCGGAATTTTACCGGTTATAACGTCTTTGTGGTTTGCTACTTCGGCGCCTATGCCGAGGGCTTCCTGCTTAAGGATATTGAGCGCGGTTGCATTTATGTTTTTCAGTTTTATTATTATATATTTTAATTTTTCCCCCATAATCATTCTGCCGGTAGCGGAAACCCCTATTCTGGATAATTCGCTGCCGGCAATATGACTGTCTAAAATATCGACAAGATAAGCTTTCATAAAATATAAACCTTGTATAAAACTTATATCGGCTTTAATAAATATCCTAAAAATGCCGATAAAAATCGTTAAAACGGCTTTAATGTTATATAAACACTGGAATAATTTTCTATCGGCAATTTTGTGAATATTAAGGTTGCATTTATAGTCGGCCGTTTAATCTTCTATGTCTATTCCTTCATTGCTTTCCCCGTCTTTACCGCCTTGCGCCTGATCGGCTTTTTCCTCTTCGGATTCGGACTCGTTGGTTTTGTAATCGGGTTTATGGGCGATAATAATCTCGTCTATCTCTTTTCCGCTTAAAGATTCCTTTTCTATTAATTTTAACGAAATATCTTTAAGGATATCTATGTTTTCCGTTAATATTTGTCTTGCCCTTTCATGGTTCGAAGTAATAATTTCTTTAACTTCCTGGTCTATAGAGACTGCCGTAGATTCGGAATAATCCTTGTGCTGTGCAAATTCCCTGCCAAGAAATATCTGTTCTTCCTTTTTGCCGAAAGTCATAGGCCCAAGTTTTTCGCTCATTCCCCATTCGCAAATCATCTTTCTCGCGATATCCGTAGCTCTTTCTATATCGTTTGAAGCTCCGGTACTCATCTGATTAAATATTATCTCTTCGGCCGTTCTGCCGCCTAGTAAAATAGCTATTTCGTTAAGAAGATATTCTTTGTCGTAATTATGTTTTTCGTCTATAGGCAGCTGCTGCGTAAGACCCATAGCCATGCCTCTCGGAATTATCGTAACCTTGTGGATAGGGTCGGTATCCGGCAGCAGTTTTGCTACAAGAGTATGCCCCGCTTCATGGTAAGCCGTAATTTTCTTTTCTTTTTCGGTGATCACCATGCTCCTTCTTTCCGTTCCCATCATAACCTTGTCTTTAGCTTCTTCAAGGTCAGCCATGCTGACCGAAGTTTCGTTTTTTCTTGCGGCTAAAAGAGCCGCTTCGTTAATCATATTTGCAAGGTCTGCGCCTGAAAACCCCGGGGTTCCCCTTGCTATAACTTTTAAATTTACGTCCTGACTTACTGGCACGTCTTTAATATGCACTTTTAATATTTCTTCCCTGCCTTTTATATCCGGCTTTGGAACTACTACCTGCCTGTCGAACCTTCCCGGCCTTAAAAGAGCCGGATCTAAAACATCGGGCCTGTTTGTTGCGGCGATTAAAATAACGCCTTCATTAGGCTCGAAACCGTCCATTTCGACGAGAAGCTGATTAAGCGTCTGCTCCCTTTCGTCGTGTCCGCCTCCTAAACCAGCGCCTCTGTGTCTTCCGACGGCATCTATTTCATCTATAAAAATTATACACGGAGCACTTTTCTTTCCCTGAGCAAAAAGGTCTCTTACCCTCGACGCTCCCACGCCTACGAACATTTCGACAAAATCCGAGCCGCTTATGCTGAAGAAAGGAACGCCCGCCTCTCCGGCTATAGCTTTTGCCAGAAGAGTTTTACCGGTTCCTGGAGGGCCTACCAATAGAACGCCGTGCGGTATCCTGCCGCCTAGTTTAGTAAATTTTTTCGGGTCTTTTAAAAAATCGACTATTTCTTCAAGTTCCTGTTTAGATTCTTCTATTCCGGCTACGTCTTGAAATGTAACTTTGTTTGTTCCGTCGTTCAGCAGTTTTGCTTTTGATTTTCCGAAAGACATAGCCTTTCCGGCTCCTCCCTGCATCTGCCTCCAGAAAAAATACCAGAATGCGAACAGGATTATTATCATAGGCAGCCAGTCTATAAGAAAACTCAGATACCACGGAGAACCGGGTTTAGGTTTTGCATCTATGGCAACGTTATGCTTTTCTAAAAGAGGCACTAAACCTGGATAAGTCGGCGCGTAAGCCTTAAATTTCTTTCCGTTCTTAAAAACGCCTATTATATCGTGAGATTCTAACGTAACGCTCTTAACGTTTCCGGACTTTACGTTTTTTATCAAAGCCGAAAAAATTATTTTTTGAATTTTTGGGGGATGGTGATTAAACATCGTAAAGATAAAAATCATCAAAAAAATTATAAATATCCACAACAAAAGATTTTTTATTCTCGAATTCAAATTATATTAACCCCCTTAAGGTTTTTGTCTTAAATTTTAATTTTATTAATATAGTCATATATTAAATATGTCATATTTATATATTTTTTTCAATAACTATTTGTAGAAAAAGGTGTCAGATTTTATTTTACTTATTCTAGAAAAAGGTGTCAGATTTTATTTTACGCATACGAAAAGAAACAATTAACGATAAAAGATGTTGCGTAAAATTAATCTGATACCTTTTTCAGACACCTTTTTCATTTTTCACACCTTTTTCACTCTATCTGCATAATTCCGACGTTTTTTGTAAATTCGGTTATTTTAATACAATCGCATATCTCGTTTAAAGAAACCCATGCTATTTTACCGCCGAACAAAATTATCGGGATTATTCTTCTTACTTTAATAGGAACTTTTTTGTCTATAAAATATTCCTTCAATTTTTTGGCGTCTTTCATACCTAGCGGAACAAATCTGTCGCCTTCTATGAAATTTCTTATCGTTATAGGAAACCTTATTTTATCGTAATCGAAATAAACCGACTCAGGTTTAAAATTCAATTCTTTTTTAGTTATTTTATTTATTATTTCGGCACTGTCGGACTCATTAACGCTTTCAATAGAAAAAGTCTTATTTATTTCTTTAATTTTAATTTTTAAACTTGTTATTAAAGACGGCGGTATTTTTTCTATTAAATATTCGTATTTATTATAGCGAGAAGCGGCGTTGGATTCTTTATTTTCGATAGATTCGGCTAAATTAAATTTGACGGATTTAAAACTAAACGAGCCTTCGGATGCAGTATATCCGATAAAAATATTATCGTACTCGTTTCCCACTTCTATAAATTTGCCTATATAAAAAAAAGCGTTAGGTTTTCCGGATTTTATAAGTTCAATAAATGCTTTAAAATTATTATAGTAAATTATTGGTTTTTTAATGAAAAAACTGTATTCATCTTTCGGATTATATTTATATATTTCTAAAATTGAAAGCTTTAATATCCTATATAGTACAGGGTCGTCTAATTTTAATAAATCTTTTTTTTTAAAATAAATTTTTCCGTTATTTACAGGTTCGGCTATTTCTTTAAAAATTTTAAACGAGATTTTTTCGATAAAATCATCGTCTTTTTTTAATATTTCAGCCGTATTTCTAACCGTATTTAAAAATGAAGGATTAACGGATTTAAAAGACGGCAGAATATTTAATCTGACGAAATTTCTTAAAATTTTCGTATCTTTGTTGGTGAAATCTTCGGTAAATTTTATCGAATTTTTATCGGCAAATTCTATTATCTCGGATTTTGAATGGTTTATAAGCGGCCTTATTACCTGTCCGTATTTGGCTTGAAAACCGGATATAGCTCCTGCTCCTGCCCCTGTAATAAGCCTCATAATTACGTTTTCCGCAAAATCGTCTGAATGGTGGGCAACCGCAATTTTTGGGGCATTAAAATCGCGCGCCGTTTTTAATAAAAAATTATACCGCAAAATTCTCGCAGTTTCTTCAAGATTTAATTTATTTTCTTTTGCGTATAATTTTACGTCGCCGCTTCCGAAATAAAAAGGTATGGAAAGATTTTTACATAAATCTTTGACGAATATTACGTCTTGTCCTGAATCCGGCCTTATTTTATGGTCGAATGAAGCGCAGGCGATGGATATTCCTAAATAATGCCTTAATTCATAAAGCGAAAAAAGCAGAACGGACGAATCCACCCCGCCGCTTACCGCAACCACGACCCTTTCTCCCCAAGCGAGAAGGTTAAAACTTCTTACGGTTTTAATTAATTTATCGAGGAAAGAAGAGCTGATTTTATCCAATTTATAAAATTACTAAAAGTTATCCGTCAAACGTGAATATTTATATTGCCGTTTGACTCCTGAACAGTAACCGAGGGCGGAGCATTAGGCAGTTTTATTTTTATTGGCGGAGCGTTCTGAATAATCTGCTGATAATTAGTATCTATTGTACTGGCAGGCGTAGAAGTAATGCCGGTAACCGCCATAACAAAATCTCCTTCGCTTTATTTAATGATTTAATATTATACAATAAGTTTAAACATTAAAATGTATCTGTATAAATTTTATAAATTATTTCAAAAAATTTCAACCAAATTTTTAATTATGCTTTTTCAGAATTATCGAACGAAATTTCAAAATAGGTTCTTTTTTCTATCATAGTGTGTACGGGGCATCTTTGTGAAACCCTCTGAAGCTCTTCTATCTGGTCGTCGTCTAAATTTCCTATAAATTTTATCTTTTTTTCAATTTTATGAACATAACCCCTTTCATCGTCTATTTCAACCCCCGATTCTTTTAGTTCTTCTACTCTGACCCTTTTGTGCGTAAGATTTATCTCTACGCCCTGCAGGTCGTACTTCATTCTTTTTGCAAACATCATAAGTACGGAAATAGTACACGAACCTTCCCCTCCAAGCACAAGCTCTATTGGATTAATCGCAAGTTCGTCGCCGCCCGAAGCCTCCGGCTCGTCCGTGATTATCGTATGTTTTTCCGTAATTATCTGATTTTGCAAATTATTTAAATGCTTAACTTTGACGTTGACTAATTCTGCTTCGTTCAATTCTTTTTCTCCTTATTCGCCTTTAGTATTCCAGCAATTCCTTTCTTACCCTGTTTACGTCGACGGCGTTAAGCTCAAAAGGAAAACTTCTTATATTTTTTGGAGAAGAGTCGCCGAAAGGCCTGTTGCAGGCGGAAATTTCGGTTCTGCCTGGACAGCCGGTAGTCTGGAAAGCTGCGCCTCTTTCTACTATTTCCGCTATGTTTTTAAACGGTATTCCGAAATCTATTATTTTTCCGCTTTCGTCAAATTTCATATCGTCTGCTCTTCCCAAATCGTAGTCGATTATATGTCTTGCGACCTGAATTCTTCTATACTGGCCTGCGGGACATTGAGGGTGGTTTTCTAATTTAGAACCCTTTTCTTGATAAAAAGAAAAAAGATGCGACCTTGCGCCTTTATCTCTTACCGACTGTATTCTTTCCGCCATTTCTTTCTCCGTTTCTCCAAGTCCTACGACAAGGTGGCATCCGACTTTATTTTTGCCGAAAACGGAAACCGAATATTTCAGTATATCGTTATATTTCTCCCATCTGTGAGGACCTCCGACGCCTCTGCCCCTGTACTCGTCGAACAACTCCGGCGTCGCGGCATCTAACGCCACGGTAACCATATCCGCTCCGTATTCTTTAAATCTGTCTATATCTCCGTGTTTTAATATAGTCGGAGTCATAAGTATAGAAACGGGACAGTGAAGTTCGCTTGAAAATCTTTTTAAAATAGTAAAAGTGTCGTCTTTTGCCTTTTCGTGCGTTATCATGGAAATACAAATTCTATCCACTATTTTTTTCTTTTTTAAAGTCGATTCTATTATGTAGTCGGTTTTAAACGCCGGCCAATCTACCCTTATAAAACTCTTATCGTTATATCCTCCTTCTCTCGATTTTTGAAGTCCGCAGTAAGCGCAATTTGCCCTGCAGCCTTCTTCGTAAGTCAAAAGAACGTTTATGCAATGGAGGCAGGCATTGCGGTAAAAAATACCCGGTACGAAATCCATAGTCATAGCCGCCGCCAAACTCACCTTTAAATATTCAGGAGAACTTCCTATAATGTCGGTATTTTCTTTATTTTCACTACATCCGCAGTTAAAATCCAAATTTTTTGCCGTTTCTTCCGTCTTATAACTTGTTATTCCGTTCATATTTTTACGTCCTCCGTTTTCTTTTTTATTGCAATAACGAATTATTTTATTGCATTATCCGCAGTTATCTGCCGCCCGTTAAAAATTTTAAATAAAACGCGCGCGCCGAGCGTAGTTTCTCCATTAAACTTGCCTTCGTAAGCATCTCTTTCTTTTTTATACTTATAGCATAACGGAGAAGAAATATCTATCAACAGAGCTTTTATACCGCTGTTTTTAAACGCTTCGTTTCTTTTTATATAAAATTCTTTGCAGCAGAAACCGATATAAGATTTAATACCTTTTATTTTCAACTCTTTTAAAGTTTCTAGCAAATTTTCGTAACTTATAACGGTTCTCGGAGTAATTCCATATTTTTCCGCAAATTTATAAGCAATGCCGGTTTCGCATTCGCCGCAGGCGATACATTTATCCTTGTTTCGAAACTCGCAGTCCGGTTTTTTTGCGCAGTATGGGAGCAAAATATATTCCGCCGAAGAAATATCTTCCGCATTCATTCCGTTTACGAACGTAAATCTAGATAAATCTTCTTCTTTTAGTCCGGCGTTTTTAAGAAATTGAACTTTATTTATTATTTGAATAATTATATTAAAAAAATCTTCCTTATATATATTGTGAAATTCAGGCTTAAATTTTTCAAAATAATCGTCTATTTTAAATATTGCTTCATTCAGCGGAACGTCTTTAAGACAGCTTTCTAAGTCGTTAACCGTCCTTGCGGGCGAAACGAAAAAATCTCCGGTAAAATATATATATTTTAATAAATTTCTTTTTTCGTCCACCTTTGCGAAGGTTTTAAAAATTCCTCCTCCGCATTTATATATTTCGGAAATTATTTTTGTTTCCGCGGGGTCGAAATCTTTTGAATAAATCCATTCTTCCGAAGAATAAAAAGACCGGTTTTCATTTAAAAAATCTTCTTCTTTCTTAGAAATTGCAGATTCATAAAAATCTAAATTTAAATGTTCCTTGAAGCCTTCTAAAACGACAGATTTTATAGAATCTAAATCCGGTATATATCCTAAAAGATTTTTAACGGAAGCAACTCTTGACAATATAGAATCAAAATTTTTAGCCGTCAGTTTTTCTATGGGTATTTTTAAGGACTTTACCATATTTTCCGGATTAAAATCCAAGAGAAGCGTTCCCTGAAAAAAATAAACCGAAGACTCGTAAGTTCCGCCCGTTCCGGATATTTTGCGCCCTTCGACTTCTATATCGTTTCTCGGTCTGAATTCCGCATTTATCCCAAGCTTTTTCATTCCTTTAGAAAAAGCCGTACATATATTTTCGGTTAAATCATCCAGATTTTTAATTTTAATGCTTTTAGCCGAAAAAACAAGTTCCCAGCCAAGCTGGGCTTCGTCGAAATATATAGCTCCGCCTCCGGTAATCCTTCTGCCGACTGCTATGTTTTTTTCTTTGCAGTAATCTAATCTTATTTCGCTGAATACGGATTGATGATAACCGGTCAAAACGCAGGGTTCGAATCTTAAAAAACGGAAAGTGTCTTCTATTAACCCTTCTTTTCTTAATTCTATCAGGGCTTTATCCATGCATATATTGTAAGAAAAATCTTTTAAGCCCGTGTCTATAACTCTAAACATATGCGGTAAATGATTTAATATACCTTGAAAAAGGCGTCAAGATTTAATTTCCGGTTTCTATTACCGGCAAAGCCGATTCCGAAAAAATTAAAGAACAGCAGACCTCGGAAAACTTAGGTTTTAAACCTAATTTTACGCTGAAAGGAATTATTCCTTCCGACGGATAAGCTATGCCGTTTAAACCGGCTTTTACGGCAAGTTCTTCTATTTTAAACTTGCTCAATCCATACGGTCTTTCACAGCCTAAAAGAACCGGAGTTTTAATAAATTTTTTGCGCGCATATAAAAAAACTTCCCCTATCTCTTCTGCGGCAGGCGGAACCATGTTTTCCATTTTCGTATTATGCATAGGCATAAAACCGACTAATACAAGCGACGATATATCGTAATTAGATATAATATCTATTGCGTTATATTCTCCGGCTATTACGCCATGTTTAAGCCCTATTACTACGTGCGGCGAACAGGGAATTTTCCTGTCGGATAAATATTTTAAAGAATTTTCGTAGTCTTTAACTTCGGCATTAAGATGATAAATTTTACGTATCGTATCTTCTTCGCCGATAATATCGAGCATGGCGGAATCCACTCCGGCTTCCAAAAGGCCGTCGGCTATCTCTTCGGTGATAAGTCCGCAATGCACTATTACTTTGAGATTTAACTCGGATTTTATCTTTTTAACGGTTTTTATATAAGGAAGAATATCTACTATACCCCTGCTGTTAGAACCGCCGCTCAGGAGAAAACCCAAGCCTCCGGACTCATAAATAGCGTTAGCTCTTTCAAACAGTTCGTCCGGAGTTAAAGCCGGAGCCATCGATTTTAAAATTTCCGCATTGCAGTGTTCGCATTTTAAAGAGCATGAACCGCCCGTAATCGAAAAAGGAGGAAAGGAGTCCGATTTGGTATTTTTAAAATCTTCCGTTTCGTAAGATTTTATACTTGGAGCATAAAAATTTATTTCCGAATCGAAATAGCTTTTTCTTATTTCAAAACCTTCTGCGTATTCTTCGTCGATATTTTCGTTATATTCATAAAAACTCATACTTATCTCTTCTTGCAGATTATATCTTCCTTCTCGAGCTTTTTTACATAAGCTTTAACGGCTTCTTCGCCGAAAGGAAGGGAATTTACGTCCGAAACGGACTCAGGAAGAGGTTTTAATTTTACTATCCAGCCTTTTCCGTATGGATCTTCGTTTATAATATGGGAATCGTTTTCAAGCTCCTTATTTACCTCTGTTATTTCGCCGGCAAAAGGCATAGGAAAAGGACCGACGTATTTTCCGCTTTCTATAGTAGCGGCGCTTTTTCCTTTTTTAATAATTTTACCGACTGGTTTAACGTCTGCGTAAAGAATCTTGCCGGCTAAAGACTGTGCCGGATCCGTCATTCCGAAGGTAAAAGTGCCGTCGCTATTTTTTCTGCCCCAAACCTGATTTTCAATATCGTAATAGAGATCATCCGGTAAATTACATTCGTTAAAAATAGACATTTATATACTCCAATTTTTTTACAAATTTATTTTATTCGCATTTAATTCCGTCGGCTTCAATTTTTTTCTTGTATGCTTCTACCGCTTCTTTTCCGGTAAGCAGATTTTTTTTGTCTGCTTCTATGTTGTCGGCTTTAATCTTGCATACCCATCCTTTGCCGTAAGGGTCGGAATTTATTAAGGATACGGTTTTAACCGCCTCATCGTTTATTTCCGTTATTTCTCCTGAAAACGGAGCGGGGACGGGCCCGACGTATTTTCCGCTTTCTACCGTTGCGACCGACTTAAGCTGTGCTATCTTTTGGCCGACTTTTTTAGGAGTAAGGTATAAAAGTTTACCGGCTAAGCTTTGAGCTACGCTCGTCATTCCGACGGTCACTATTCCGTCGTCGCCTAATTTCCCCCAAACGTGTTTTTCTACGCTGTAGTATAAATCCTCCGGAATATCGCATCCGTTAATCTTGGACGGCATAATAAATTCCTCCTTAATTTTAATTTAAATAAATTGCGTTTAATTTAATTAAATATATAATACTACAATTTTCTATTATTCTCAAGTATACCTTTAATCCTGCAATAAAACAACAAAAACCCTCTTATATACAGAAAAAGGTGTCAGATTAATTTTACGCAACATCTTTTATCGTTAATTGTTTCTTTTCGTATGCTTAAAATAAAATCTGACACCTTTTTCTGACGCTTTGATAGTATTTTTACAAAGAATCGCCGTAAAAATCTTTTACCGTTTTTTTCCAATCTTTACCTTCTTTTAAAATTTCCGAAAAAATTTCTTCGGCCGGAAGATGGTTGTTTTTTAAATAGTTTTTCCATAAATCTATAAATAATTTTTTCTTAAGCCTCAAAGAATCAACGGAAAGGTTCCTGAAATTTTCTATAAATCCGTTAACGCCTTTTTCAAAATTTTCCTCGCTAAAATAATCGGATATAAAATTAAACCTGAACATATCGTCTGCCGAATATATTTTAGAACTTAACAAAATTTCTTTAGTTTTCTGCACTCCTATCAAAAAAGACAGCCTTAAAATAATATGGGATGGATACAATATGCCGTATTTAGAAGACAAATCCGCAAAAGAAGCTTTTTCCCCTGCAAGCCTGAAATCGCACGAAGAAACTATATCGAGTCCTATACCGCTAACGGCGCCGTTTATAATGCATATGACGGGCACTGCCGACTCGTAAATATGTTTAGTCAATACGTTAAGAAGAGTCACGTAATATCTTGCGCCTTCCCTGTCTAATCCCGCTATTTCTTTAATTTCCGGTCCGGTAGCAAAATAATCGGGGTTAGCGCTTTTAATCACAATAGCCTTTAAATCTATTTCTTTTTCTAAATTAGATTCTAATATTTTTATAAGTTCGTTTATTTCGGCGATATTAAATGAATTTTTACCGCCTAAATCCAAATCTATCTCTGCAATACAGCTGTTAGCGCAATTAAATTGTATAGGCATAATAATAACCTCGATGTTTTAAAATAATATTTAATTTAATTTTACATATATTTCAAAAATTTAATATTTTACAGATTATCGTGAATATCTTCTTTATGCCACCTTCTCCCTTCTATCATATAATAGAGCACGGGAATAACGATAAGCGTAAGCGTAGTGGAAGCAATCATTCCGAAAATAAGCGCCCATGCCAGACCGTTCCAAACCGGATCCGTTACCAATATAGCCGAACCGAATACTACTGCAAGGGCAGTTATAATAATTGGTCTTGCCCTCATTGACCCGGCCGCTACGAGCGAATCTATTATATTATATCCTTCTTTTTTTCTGTCGTTGATAAATTCAAGCAGAAGAAGCGAATTTCTTATAACTATGCCGGACAGCGCAATAGCGCCTATCATAGAAGTTGCCGTAAAATAAACGCCTATTAAACCGAAACCCGGCATTATCCCTATCATTTCAAGAGGTATAGCTCCCATAAGTATTAAAGGTATTATAAAAGAACCGGTGTAACCTACCAGCAATATATAAATAAGCAAAATTGCTATTCCCATAGCCGCGCCGAGCTGGGCAAAAACTTTAAGCGTCAGATGCCATTCGCCTCCCCAGCGGATTCTATAGCCTGTCGGCAGAGGGTGCTTTAGAAAATGAAGAAAAAGATCTAAGTTCGCATACATAGGGCTTCTCTTGACTACTTTTCCGTAAACATAAACTACGGATTTTAAATCTCTCTGGTATATCATATTATGAAGGTAGCCGCGTTTTATTTTTACGACGGAATTTAAAGGCACTAATCTACCTGCATACGGCGCATAAATCCATAACGAAGACAACGCATTTACGTCCGTCCTGAAATCGTCCGGCATTCTCAAAAATATATCGTCCTGATGTAAATGCCCTTTTTTGTGTATAGTTCCGACGCTCATGCCATTATTCAAAATATAAACCGACTGGGCTATCATTTGCGTCGTTATTCCCATAAGAGCGGCTTTTCTTCTTCTTATGATAAGCCTTATCTTTCTGATGCGCTTTTTATAAGAAGAATTTACGTCGGTAACGCCCCTCGTTTTTTTCATCCTCGCTTCCACTATTTTAGAAAGCTTTTCCTGCTTTTTATAATTATTGCCGTATATTTCGGCGACGATAGTGGACTTAACCGGAGGTCCCGGCGGACTTTCCAGTACTTTTACGTCGGCATCGTATTTTTTTCCTATCTTATGAACTACGGGAAGTATATTGAGCACAAGCTGATGCGACGAAGTGCTCCTTTTGTCTTTATTTATTAAATTAACCCTTATTTCGGAATACCAGCTTGCATTCCTGAAATTTGCGCCTCTCAAAAGGCCGGAAAAATCTATTACCGAAGGCGTGCCTACCGTAATTACGTAATTTTTTACCTGTTTTATACTTTTTAAATAATTTACTATGTGCATCGTAGCGATATTTGTAGATTCAAACGTAGAACCAGGACGTTTATTGACCGTAATTAAAAAAGTATTCGTATTTGCTACCGGTAGCATTTTAAATTTAACAATTTTTAAAACGGGGAGCGACATTGCCAAAATAAATAAAATTATTATAACCGACATAAAAATATATCTTTTCTTTTTGCTCGACAGCAGGGGTTTTAATATTCTTGCATATAATCCGGAATTAACGTCTTTCCCTTCTTCTTTTAATTCTTTTTTCCTTAAAAGAGCCATTCCCTTTTCGTTTGCCATCAGCTTAAGATAGAACCATGGAACTATCGTAAGGGCTACAAATAAAGAAACCAGCATTGCAATAGGTACGTTAAAAGGAATAGGCCTCATATAAGGACCCATCATTCCTGTTACGAAAAGCATGGGAATAAAAGAAGCTATAACTGCAAGAGTTGCAAAAAAATTAGGATTTCCTATTTCATTTACAGCGTCCACGGCATAAGTCGGAAGGACGTTTCTTTCACGAGAAAAAACTCTCTCTATGTTGTCTATAACTACTATCGCGTTATCGACTAAAAGTCCCAAAGAAAGAATAAGGGCAAAAAGCGTAATCCTGTTCAACGTCTGGTGAAATATATATGCAATGCCGAGGGTTAAAAACAGCATAAGCGGAATAGTAAAAGCTACTATAAAAGCTTCTCTCCAGCCCAGTATTAGCAGAAGCAGGACTATTACGATAATTATGCTTATAATAAGATGAAACAGCAGTTTATTTACTGCATTATTCGCCTTTTTGCCGTCGTTTCTCGTTATAGTATAATGAACTCCTGCCGGCAGGCTTGTTTCGGCTATTTTGTGAAACTTTGCAAGAACGTCGTCGACGACGGTAACCGCATTTTTGCCCCTTCTTTTAGCTATTGCGATAGTAACCGCCGGATAAACGCCTTTAGCGTCTTTTATTATTCTGTCGTTTGCGTTAATTTTCCTGTAATAACCGCCGAATCCTATTTCGGATAAAAAATTTAAAGGTTTATATGAAGATTTAACCTTTGCTACGTCTTTTAAATAAACCGGCCTGCCGTTATAAACCGATATTATAAAATTTTTAACAGACCTTGCGCGGTGAAAATATCCGCCTGCGGTGATAAATGTTTTTTTATTGTCGTTTCTTAAAAAACCTGCCGGCATATTAACGTTCGTATTTTTAAGCTCCTGCGCTATCATAAGCGGAGAAACGTTATATGCGGCCATTTTTACCGGATTAAGATAAACGTTCAGCTGTTTATATCTAGCTCCGTTTAAAGAGGTTACGCCCGTTCCCTCGACGGAGTCTAATTTATCCAATATTCTGCCTGCTATGGTCGTCAGATATCCCGCATCGTATTTTTTGCTCCATAGCGTAATATTAAGAATAGGAACATGATTTACGTCGATAGGCTTTATAAGCGGACGCATAACTCCTTTTGGAATTTCATCTAAGTTTGAAAAGACTTTATTATAAATATCGACGAGACTTTTATCGCGGCTTGCATTGACGTGAAACTGCACGGTCACTATAGACTCTGAATTCATGGATATAGAATAAACATGCTTTACTCCAGGAATCTGCCACATTTTTCTTTCTAAAGGCTTTGTGACTAAATTTTTAACCTGCTCTGCGCTTGCTCCGGGAAATCTTACTATTACGTTGGCGGCCGGAACGATAATCTGGGGATTATACTGCCTCGGCGTCAACATAACCGCTATTATTCCGAAACCTATTATGAATAATATGAGAAGTAAAGTGATTTTATTTTCTATAAAATATTCGGTAATTTTAGCGCTGAAATTCTTATTCATCTATTTATAAAACTCCTTTTATTTCTTTTATTCCTTTTAAATTAATGCCTTTATCTCAGGGTTGCCGGTTTATTTGCCGCTTCAATTTTTATGCGTTTAAAAGTCTGGAGTTACGTAATCGCCGATATCTATTTTATTTAATTTTCCGGTTATAACCGTCATTCCTGGATTTAATCCGTTTAAAATTACTACGAATTTTTTCTTATAAACCCGTCCTTTCTTTATAGGCTGGAACATAACCTGTCCTGATTTATCGGCGATATATACCCCTGTTATGCCTAACCTTCTGACTACGGCGTTTTTAGGAACTATCAAAGCCTTTTCGGCGCCTATTTTAAAATAAGCTACCCCGTACATTCCCGGCATAAGCCCGTCCATATGAGATTTTGCTATGGATATCCTTACTAAAACAGAATGCGAATAAGGATTTGCAGAACGTACGACCGATATTATTTTTCCTTTTATAGTCTTATTTATAGACGAAAATTTCAGATTTGCCGTCTCGCCGTTTTTAATTTTATCGTAATATTTAACGTTCACGGAAGTTTTGAATTCCAAATTTTTAACCCCCTGTATCATAAGGAGCATCTGCCCGGGAGCAACCAGATCGCCCATTGAAACGTTCTTTTTAACGATAATTCCGTTTATAGGCGAATCTATGTTTTTATAATTCAAATAACTTCCTGCTTCGTTAAGATCAGCCTTTGCAACGTTATACTGCATAAGCGTATTGTCGTATGTCTGGCGCGAAACCGAATTTTCTGAATATAATCTTTTAATTCTGTCGTAAGTTTTTTTTGCATTGACAAATCCGGCTTTAGCGGCATAATATTTTGAAGCGATTTCCGGCGCGCTTAATTTTAATAAAAGCTCTCCCCTGTTAACCGGCTGACCCTGATGAACGTCGTCCATAATCACGTAACCCATTATATGCGCGGAAATAACCGTATTGTTTAAAGAATCGGCATTACCCGGAGATTTAAGAAAATTCGGCATCGAAATATATTTAGTCTTGTATGCGGCGACCGATATTTTATTTTCGGTTTTTTCTTTATAAACCGATTTTTCCGAACATCCGCTTAACGATAATGATAAAAGCGACGTTATAAAAGTTGTAATTAAAATACCGTAAAATATTCTTTTTTTTCTCATCGACTGCTCCCTTTTAATATCTTATTTTCGCAATTCCGAAATTTATAACCCAAATCCCGATTTAGGATTTTATATTCTGGATAAGCCGTCTAAATACCTACGGCTCATCCAGAATTAATTATAACTGGAATACTTAAAACAGTTTCTAAATCGAGATTAGGGTATAATATTTATATTGATTATTTTTTGCGCATTAATAATATATAATATCATATATATGAATATCAATATATAATAATATTATCATTTTTGCATATTAAATATCAACCTTTTTTTGCAAAATTTACAACGTCGAAGGCTGGGAGGTATATAGCAAGGATAATAAATAAAACGGTGCCGAAAATTACGGTAAGCAGTATCGGTTCTATGCTGGTATGGAGCATGCTTATGCGGTGGTCTAACTCTTCGTCGAAATAGTCTGCTACCCTGGCAAGCATTTCGTCTACCTGCCCAGTTTCTTCTCCTATGCCTAACATCTGAATAATTATGCCGGAAAATATTTCGGAATTTTTAAAACTCTCCGTTATGGATTTACCTTTTGAAACGTCGGATTGAATATCGTCTATTTTTTTTAAAATAAATTTGTTGCCGGTTTCGTTTTTTACTAATTCAAAAACTTTATTTACCGGAAGTCCGCTTTTATATAAAATTCCAAATATTCTAACGAATCTGCTCATTGCCGATTTATAAAAAATAGTCCCGAATATCGGCATCTTTAGTTTGCATTTATCCCACAAAGGTTTTCCGTAAGAGGAATTTAAATAAATCGCCGCGCCTGCGATAAATATAACCGCACCAAGAAATAACGACAGCCATTCGTTTACGAAAAAATTGGATAAACTTACGAGAACTTTGGTTTCTATAGGAAGTTTTACGTTAAATTTATTATAAAAAGACGTAAAGCTGGGCATAATAAAACCTAAAAAAATTACTAACGCTATTACGATTAAGGAAACGACTATCTTTGGATAAAACACCGCTCTTTTAACTTTAGCTTTAACGGTTATTTCTTTTTCCGTTAAAAGAGCAAGTTTTACCAGCGTGTCGTATAAAAGACCGCTCGATTCTCCAATCTCAACCATATTGACGTAAATTTCGGAAAAAATTTTGGGATGTTTAGCTAAACTCTTAGATAAAGTCATTCCGTTTTCTACGTCAAACTTAATCTTCAAAAGCACTTCTCTAAACTTTCTGTTTCTCGTAAATTCTATTAACAATTCAAGGCTTTTGCTTATAGACACGCCCGACTGGTAAAGAACTGCAAGCTGTCTTGAAAAAACTACTACGTCTTTTTTTGTAACGCTGTAAAATGCAGGAAAAAAATCTTTCAGATAAAAGCTCGAAGTTTCTTCTATGGATATAGGAATGAGTTTTAAATCCTCTATCTGCTTTTCTGCTAAAACTGCGGTAGAAGATTCTATTTTGCCGGTTACGAATTCTCCGCGCCTGTCTTTTGCCCTGTAATTATAAATAGCCATAATAAAAATATTATACTTTTTTATATTAATGTCATTGCGCCGTCTTGCTTAAAAATCTTACAGTTTCATACAAATCGTCCGGCTCGATTTGCCCGGGTGCGGTAATTCCGAAAGGAGAAGAACAGTATGCGAGATATGACCCGTTAATCAAAGAAGATGCTCTGGTAACCGCCCCTTTTTTGCCCATTCCGAAAATTATAAATTCGGGAAAAACTTTTTCGTCGGTCGATTTTATGGATCGTATCTTTATATTTTTTTCCGAAACCGCCAAAACGTCTTCATCCGATATTGCCATATCGGAAAGTTTAAAATAGTCGGCTTTAAAATAGCTTGAATCCAAATAATATCTGACCGCATCGAGCAGTTCTATGCGTCCGTTAAAATCATGAATTGATAAAATAACCTGCGTTTTTTTTAAATGAGCGAATTTTACAAAATCTTTTATGGCCTTCCGCTCTAAAATATCCAGTTCTATATCGCATATATCAATGCCTGCTTCTATAACAGACTTTAAAAATTTAATTCTTTGCGGTTCCGGTTCTGTTTCAGCCGCCGCAGTATCCACGACGTCAGCTTTATTAAGACTGCGTTTGCCGCCGTTCTCTTCTGTTTCTGCATCGGCATGCCGTTTTACAAATTTTTGCTTTTCCAAAAACGAAACGCATCTGTTTGAACCGTAAAAAGCGTCCCTGTTTGTTCCTATAGTTTTAATTCCTTTATCCTTGGCATATAAAATTATTTTTTTAATTTCGGAAAGAATGCTTTCTTCGTCAAAATTGCCGCCGGCTGAACCTGCGTATGAATTATCTCCGCTTTTACCGTTCATGCGGTTTAATCGTGCCGTTTCGGCAATCATATCAAACCTCAGTTCGATAAATTCGACGTCTTTGCTTTTAGCGTAGTCTATAGCGCCGTATGCTTCTTTTAATACCGTATTGCCTATCGACAGGCAGACTCTCGGTTTCATTTATTCTCTTCCTTTTCCTTTCGCGCCTTTATCTTATCGCAGGCCAGTTCCCCGCCGAGTCCCCACTCGTCCGAAGGAAACTCTTCGACTACTACCCATACGTTACTTTCGTCTATGCTTAAACTTTCGGAAACGCTTTTGGTTATAGACTTAATTAATTTTTTTTTCTGCTCTTTAGTTCTTCCTTCAAGCATCTTAACCGATACGAAAGGCATAATTTTTTCTCCTTTACTTATTTGCGATAGTTAATATATAATTTTGTTTAAAAAATTATAACAAAAATAATATTTTTTAACAACGGCTTTAAGATTTTATTTTGCGTATACGAAAAGAAACAATTAACGATAAAAGATTTTACATAAAATTAATCTGACGTCTTTTTCTAAATCCAATTTTATTTAAGGTTAATCGTTATAGTTTTTTTATATAATGCCGATTATATGAATAAATAATAAAAATTTATATAACTATTGCAATATATATAATGTCTTAGGGAGGAGAAGATTTATGCTTAAAACTTTAAAATCCAAGCTTTATTTCATCGCTGCCGCCGGTTTTATTTTTATCTTGATAGTAAACCTGTTTTTAATTTATTTTTCAAACGGTTTAAAAAACGAAATGATAAACTCCGGCGTTATTTCCGGCACTTCGACGGGAATTAAAACCTTAAAAGGAAATCTCCTGCAGATTATTTTTTTATCCCGCATAAAAATGCTCAAAATGAATGCGGTAAAATCTAAAAAAGCAAAAGCGCGGATTGAAAAATCTTACGACGCAAAGATTCTAAAATTAGTTGCCGCGTCAAAACCTATATATCGAAACGTAAGCAACGCTCTTACCGGATACACCGTTGGATTTGCAAAAGTTAAATCGGCAGTCGTCTTCGGCGAGCCAAAGTCGAAACTTAACGAATTTTCGTCGCAAAAAACCGCATTGCTGTTAAAAAGCCTTAAAAATAAATTTTATATATTCCGTCCCATAGTGGGAAGACTGCTAAAATACCCTCTTCTTCTCGGCGGCGCTATGAGCACCAAATATTTTGAAAGTCAGCTTGATCCTATGGTTTCCCAAATTTCCCAGATTAGCGTCACCGTAAATAAATCTTATTATAAAAAGGTAAAATTGCTGGATTATATATTCATAGCATTCCCTATCGTATTTTTAATAGGAGCGCTGATAGTAATTTTATATTTTAAA
Organism: bacterium; assembly: GCA_021788495.1. The sequence goes on from JAJYKQ010000009.1 coordinate 26,709, forward strand.
AATTCAGTCATAAAGGTATTAAACTTAGTGGATGAAAAAATCAAGCATATCGCTGGAGGCGACCTTACTTCCAAAATTAAAATATCAGGCGTCCCTAAAGAAAGCGAAATAGGCATCCTTATAGAACAGGTCAACAGCTTGGTAGATTCTTTATCCGGCAACGTAAAAGGCATCGTCAACACTTCCAACTCCTTAAGCTCGCAGTCCGAACAGCTTAATTCCTCTTCGAGAGAGTTCGAAAAGACCATAGAACAGATGAGGGAAAAAGCGTCCCGCATAATAGAATCCATTAAACAGATGTCTATAGCAATAATAGAAGTAGCAAAGAACTCTTCCTCTTCCGCCCAGAAAGCTCAGGAAACGGAAAAGGTCGTCGATTACGGCACTAAGTCGGTTCAGGACGTGGCGAGAGAGATGAAAAACATTGAAAAAACCGTATCCGCCGTTTCCGCCACTATTACCGAACTAGGTTCTTCTTCCGAAAAAATAGGCGAAATCATAGGCGTAATTAACGACATAGCCGACCAGACTAATCTTCTAGCCTTAAACGCCGCCATAGAAGCCGCCAGAGCCGGAGAACAGGGAAGAGGTTTTGCCGTAGTAGCCGACGAGGTAAGAAAGCTGGCCGAAAGAACCACAAAAGCTACAAAAGAGATAGAGGCTATGATACTTAGCATACAAAGAAACACTCAGGATGCGGTTACCTCTATGCAGAAAGGAAAAGAGGAAGTCTCCAAGGGAGCCGAGATTGCCGGAAAATCCGCCGAAGCTATATCCAACATAAATTCTTTAATGCTCAAACTAAAAGAGATGATAACGCAGATTGCCACCGCTTCCGAGGAGCAGTCGCAGGTTAGCGAAGAGATATCTCTTTCATCCGAAGAAATAATTAAAGCACAGGACAACGCGCAGGCCGGTTCCAGGCAGGTCATAGCCTCTTCGGAAGAACTTGGGAGAATGGCTTTGGATTTGTCAAATATGGTAAGGATGTTTAAGACGGCGTAATTTTTTAAAAAAATTCTAAAAAAAATTGATTTTTTGAATTTTATGTTTTATAATTAAAATAGAAGAGGTTTTATGTTTTCATCTTAACTCCTCGATGTAATGTCCTCCTAACCTGCCGGTTACCAACTACTTCCGGCAGGTTTTTTTATTTTATATGTGCTTTTTCGCATAATAAATTTCACATCTCCGCTTACCTAAGTCCAAAAATCTAAAAACTTTATTCAAGGAAGTGGAATATCTAAATTTTTACATATTTTTAGTGGCAAGATTATCGTCTATCTTGATGAAATATCTTAAGATAGTCTGGAAAGACTTATTTATAGAGGTTTTAAACTGGCTCCCCGAGACGGATTCGAACCATCGACCCAGTGATTAACAG
>JAJYKQ010000063.1 GCA_021788495.1 bacterium
AGTTTTAAAATTTCGATATAGTATAAACAAAGATAAAAAAGATAACAAAGATAAGATAAAGCGGTAAACGAATAACGAAACAATTAACAATGGGAATCGAAAAAAAACTTTTGCTTCATATATGCTGTTCGCCATGTTTAATGTATCCTTACTCAATTATTGCTTCGGATAAGCTTTCCTTAGATAAAAAATTCGATAAGATTATAGGTTACTTTTATAATCCAAATATACATCCATATACGGAATATTTAAGGCGCGAGGAGTCTTTAAGGAAATTCAGCGATACCGTCGGTCTAAAGGTTATTTACGAAAAAGATTACGATATGGAGGAGTTTATAAGGAACGTGGTTTTCAGAGAAGAAAACCGCTGTTATTACTGCGTCGGCAGCAGGCTTGAAAAAACCGCCGCCCTTGCTAAGTCGTCTAAATTCACGCATTTTTCGACTACGCTTTTATACAGCAAGCATCAGGATCATGACTATATCAAAGAAACAGGTTTTAATCTGCAAAAGAAATACGGAGTTAATTTTTATTACGAAGATTTCAGGCAGGGCTATAAAGATGGTATAGAGCTTTCTCGCAGATACGGCTTATACCGTCAAAATTATTGCGGCTGTATTTATAGCGAGAAGGAAAGATTTTTTGCAAAATCTTCAAAATCTTTAAAATTTTTTTAGTTATGGTACGATTAAAATTTCAAATAATCAAGATAAAAATATAATTACCGATGTTATATTTGATAACTCATTTTTATGAGTCCTAAATCTTTAAATTTATATCTTTTGCAGCCATAGGGGTGGGGAAAAATACAAAATGGTTACGGCGGCGGTAATTCTATCGAAACAGAAAAAAATAATAATTAAAACAGTATCGTTGATATTGCAAAAATACTATTTACAATATATAAAAATATGAACATAATAATAAGAATAAAATCAAAATAGGAGGCATGAATCAATGAAAATTAAGAAAAAAATTACTATATCGCTTATTTTAATTCTCGGAATATTTATGGTATCTTCGTCGTTAAGCGGTTGCGCTACTTCTCGGGCAACTGCGGCGAGCGGAACTACGGGAGCGATATTCGGGGCTGGAACCGGTTTTGTCGTAGGAGCGCTTACGGGAGGCCCTATAGGCGCGATAATCGGAACTGCCGCCGGATTATCCATAGGATACGGCGTAGGTTATGTCACCGGAAAATATGTGGTAACTCGCGAAGGAAGAATAAGAGGACTGTCTATGCTCAGCGTTCCGTATCGGCTTGCAAGCAACGAATTTATATACGACCCTCAAAGCAGTTTGAAAATAAATTTTAACCACGTAAAAGGCGTTCTTATATCGAATTTAAAAATCTTTACTGTTCCGAAATCCGTAAGAGCGGGCGGTACCATAAGCTTAAAGATGGAATACGACGTTCTTGGAACGCATACTAACCTCGCAAATTCCGATATACAGGAAACTAGGATACTTGAAGGCTTAAACGGAAAGATTTTTTATACTCATACGTCGACCACCAATATAATAAGGGAAGGTTACTATAAAACCGTTTTATCGGTAAAACTCCCTAAGAAAACGCCGAAAATATATATTTATGAAGCGATAATTAAAGTGAATAACGTTATAACGGCATTAAGTTCAAAATTAATTGCGGTAAAGTAAAGTAAAATATAGCAAATATCTTATTTATTAAGCAGTTTAAGAAACCTGCTTTTATTTTATCGGCGCTTTTTCTTTATAGCATTTTCCGTGCCGTTTATGAGTCTTTTAATGTTAGGGGAATGTTTATATATTACTAATATGGCTATTAACATAGATGCCGCAAATATGTATATGTTCTTTAACGTATAAAACACTATAAACGGCATAAAAAATGCGCTTACTATAGAGGCGAGCGAAACATATTTGGAAGCGGATAAAATTACCGCGAAAACTAAAAAGGCGATAAGAACGGCTTTAGGCGAAACGGCTAAAAATACTCCTAGAGCCGTAGCAACACCCTTTCCCCCTTTAAATTTTATAAATGCCGAATAGCAGTGTCCGATTACAGGAGCTATTATTACCAAGGAATAAAATATTAAACAGCCTGTACACTGAATTGACCGGTGAAAATTAAAATCGGCGTATTTATATTGGGAGTTAATTAAAATCGGCGCAAAAAAAACCGGTAAAAAACCTTTGGCCGCGTCGATAATAAGGGTAATAAGTCCGAACTTTTTGCCTATTACCCTCGATACGTTCGTAGCGCCTAGGTTTCCGCTGCCTTCTTTAGTAAGGTCGGAAATTCCTTTTATTCTTGCGATTATAGCCGATGTAGGAAAACTTCCTGCAAGATATGCGGCTAATATATAAAATATATCTATAATTTCTTTCAGGATATCTGTACCCGCAACTATATTAATTATGCAATTTTTTCGCCGCAATACGGACAGTATTTTAGCCCAGGCATAAGAGGTATTTCCATTCCGCATTTTTTGTTCGGACAAATTTTATTTGTATCTAAACCGTTAAGTTTAGACGTTATAGCTTCGCTAAGTTTGTCGATAAATTTTTCAAATTTCTTATCGTCCCCTTTTTTAAAGTTCTTAGTGATTTCTTTGATTAAATCGGTATCGTTTTCAAGTCTTTTCTCTAAAGCTTTTTTGTTTATATGGAAATATACCTTGAATTTATTTATCTCTTTTCTGATTATTATATCTTCGTCTATAAATTTTTTAAAACTCTGGCTGATAATAGACGGCGCAAGCCCGGTTTCTTCCTTGACCTTTTTTGTGGTTATAGGTTTTTTTTCGCCGTTTATATAATATTTTATAATCATGGCGTAAACCATAAATTCCGACGGACCCATCAATTTTATCTGGAAATTTGTAATAAGATATCTGCTAGTCCATAAAGCTAGAGCTATGTAATAAAATTTAAAATAGTTATCCGACTTAATTAGGAAATCGTCAAGGTTTTTAGACTGCGCTTCCGTAATTATTTTATTAGTTTTAAGCAGGTTTATAACGCCTTCGATTAATCTATCTATTATAGGCGTGTCGGAATCGGTAAATCCGCAGAATTTTAATGCCTGAACGTTTATTTCGTTAAATTTTTTAAGCTCGGTAAACGGCAGTACGTAATTGGTTTTTCTTTTATCTTCGTTAAGCGTCGCTTTTTTTATAAGTTTTTCGTCCTGAAGTTTTTTAAGAACCGTCGCAAGATGAGGAGTCGAAACGTACAGTCTGTTAAGCTCCTTATAAGAAACGATGATGCCGTTTTTTTCATATTCTTTTTTTTCTTTCGGAGCAGAGTGGGTAAATTTATAGGCAAAATAACCGAATACTGTAAATTCGATATCGGATAAGTATGCAACGTCTTTATAGCTTGCAGGTATATTTGTTATCGTATCTTTTATTAATTTTTCCCTGTTTAGAAAAAAAATTGAAAAAAGAATGTAAAGTTTAGCTTCTAAATTTTTCATTTTATTTAAATCTCCTTTATAGTTAATTATTGCATTAATTTTATAAAACTTAAAAATACGTAAATTATTAAAGCGTAATTTAGTACTACATATATTTTTGTATATTATAATATTTTCTTTTATCGATGTAAAGAAAAATTTGTATTTTTTCAACGGATATAATAAAATAAACAAATGAGCAAAAATAACGAATATATCGACGAACTTGATTTTTTTATCGGAAAATACGGACGCGATATAAATCCCGAAGCTATAATAAAAGAGGATATATTAAGACAGGGGATTTCTTTCGGCGAAGTAGATTCGGAAGAAAACTTTTCCGGCAAATCATATTTTATTTTTTCGTTTAACGTCGATAACGACGGAGACGTAATTAATAAAAAGTATCCGGAAGAAATAGCCCTGATTAACGGACCGTATAATCTCAGGCGTACTATTATATCCGTAAGAATCAACAAAACATCCCCATATTCGGTGATTTACGATAAAGAGTCTAAAGGTTATAAACTTTATAAAAATAAAGGGAAAGACTTTTATTATATAGGGGACGTGCTTTTTTCTCCCGAAAAATCTTATATGCTTAAAAAAACTGAATCGGAGAAATCCGTCCGCGACGTAGCGCCAACCATAGAATGGGGGTATTTGATATATCTTGCAGTGTTCAGGATGTGCCAGTATTTTGAAGACGGCAGCGAATGCGCATTCTGCGATATGAATTCTAATTATTTAAATCAAAAAAAATCTAATAAAAATTATTCAGCCGTAAAATCGGTAGAAGATATTTTAAGCGCCCTGTCTATTATATCGGATGCGGACGACTCGAATGCCGGCGCATATACCTTGACGGGCGGAAGCATCATAGACGAAATTAAATTTAAAGGCGATACCGAAATAGATTTTTACGTTAGATTTCTTGAGGCTATAGAAGATAAGTTTAAAGGCAGATGGATCAGCAAAGTCGTCGTGCAGGCGCATACAAAAAAAAATTTAATGCGGCTTAAAACCGCCGGCGCATACATATATCATACAAATTTTGAAGTGTGGGATAAAAACCTTTTTGATAAAATATGTCCGGGAAAATCTAAGTTCATTGGGAGAGACGAGTGGATAAACAGGATAGTAGATGCCGTATCTGTATTCGGCGAATATAAAGTTATACCTAATTTCGTCGCGGGAGTCGAACTTTCTAAGCCTTACGGTTTTACGGATATCGACGAAGCCGTCGATTCAACCGCCGAAGGGCTTGATTTTTTTATGTCGAAAGGGGTAATACCAAGATATACTACATGGTGTCCGGAAAAAACGAGCAGGCTTGGGAAAATGGGGAATGCCTCGGCTCCCTTGGAATATTATGTAAAATTGCTGCTTAAATGGCACGAACTGCATTATAAGTACGGTTTGCCGGTTCCGGAAGGTTACGGCGAAGCCGGAGCCGGAAAAGCCGAATTTTCAGTCAGTGCATTTATGGACGCTTTTAAGTCTGAAGATTATAAAATTGAAAATTCGTAAAAATTATGATACTATAAATAATATTATATAAATATATAAATATTTATATAATATCTAAAGCTAAAGCGCATTAAGAAATTTAAAAGCAAAAATATTAAAAAAGTATAATAAATTTAATTAATTTAACAAGAGAGGTTATTTATGAACAACGAATTCAGAGATGGCGAAATGGACGGAAATAAAGATTACTATGAAGAAGGCGCGGATTCCTGCGGATGCGGTAGCGGCGACGACGAAGGAGGTTCCTGCGGATGCGGAGGGGGAGAGGAAGAAGAAGGGTCTTCCTGCGGATGCGGCGGAGGACACGGACATGAAAGCAAAAATCCATTCGACGAACAGTCCCCTATAGGCGGAGTTAAAAATATCATAGCGGTCGCGAGCGGAAAAGGCGGCGTAGGCAAATCTACTTTTAGCGTAAACTTGGCGATAACGCTGGCCAAGCAGGGAAAAAAGGTGGGACTATTAGATGCAGACCTTTACGGCCCAAGCATTCCTATGATGATGGGAATAAATAAAAGACCCGACCTCACTTCCAGCAATAAAATAGTGCCCCTTGAAAAATTTGGAATTAAGCTTATGTCTTTAGGGTTTTTAATTCCCGACGATGCTCCTGCTATCTGGAGAGGTCCGGTAGTAATGCAGGTTATAACACAGTTTTTAAAAGACGTCGAATGGGGAGAAATCGATTTTTT
>JAJYKQ010000064.1 GCA_021788495.1 bacterium
CTTTTTTATCTTCCAAACCGTTAAAAATTTTGCGGGACAGTTCTACGGCGGCATAGCTGACCGACACTGGAGAAGCCGCTATTTTAGTTTCCGTTCTGACCGTTTTTGCGCAGTTAAAAGCTTTATGAAACAGTTTATTTAAAAACTGTCCGCTGGTATTAAACTTGCATGCCTCATTATAAGCTCCTTTTAACTGCCCCAGTATCTGCGGCTCGCCTATTATCATGGAGTCTAAACTCGACGCTACAGTAAAAAGATGCCGGACGGCATCTTCGTTAAGGTGCATATAAAAAATTTTTCCCTTTTCCGGATCATCGAAAAAATATCTAGCTATATAGTTTTTGATTGTATGTCCGCCTTTTCCTTGCGTCCAGTGGGAAAGATTCATTATAAATTCGGACCTGTTGCAAGTAGTAAGGACGGCAATCTCTTTTATCAGATACCTGCCGCCTTCATCTTTGAGCTCAAGCAGTTTTTCGATAAACTCCCGCCTTAGCTCCTGAGTTAAAAGTTTCTTTGAAACCGTCTCTCTTTCATTTATGTTAGAAGTCTTATGATTTAACCCTATAATTAAAATATCCATAAAATTTATTATACTATAATATTTCTTAAATTTATTAATTATTCAAATCCATGAAAAGCAGGAAAAAAATAAAAAGAAAAACCTAAGCTGGCCAAAATAAGCAAAAAACCTATAATGCCGAATACGGCCGCCCTCTTTCCTCTTAAACCTTTTGCCATCCTTTCGTGCAGCAAAACTGCGTAAATAAACCATGTTATTAAAGACATAATTTCAATAGGCTTTACGACTAAAAAAGTATTAAACAATGAACTCGACAGATAAATTCCCATAACTATTCCTATAGTTATAAACGGAAAACCTACTTTTAAACAAATATAGTTTATATTATCCAGCATTTCTAAATTGTAGCCCACGTTTGAATGCATTTCTAATATTTTCAAATTCTTTTTATTCTTTATTTTTCTTTCATGAAAAATATATATTAAAGAAACTATAAAAGCAAGGGCAAAAAGGGAATCTCCCACCAATATGAGCAATATATGGGTAAAAAGAATAATTCTGTCCGTATTTTCCATAACAGGCTTTACATGGATATGCGGAACAAAAAAAGCTATTATCAAATTTACGGCGACTAAAGGGGTAATATACAGCAGAATATATTCGACTTTATAGAAAAAGCTGAATATTACCACTACCAACATTAAAATCCATGCATTGAAAAAAACAAATCTGTCTATATGAACTGGCGGCGCAAACCCTTTAATTCCTAAAAACGTAAAAAAAATTATTGTCTGGCATATAAATCCGGCATAAATTAAATATATAAAAAATTTATAATGTTTTTTGTCTTTTAAAGCAAAAACTAAATAAGAAAAAATATATAGAATTAAAGGAATCAAATAAAGTTCTTTATGCATTATGTTCATGCCCTCTTAATAAAATTGCTTATAAAAAGGCTCGCTTCGGAAAATCTTTTATCCTTTATAAGCTCGAAAAGATCCGAATTGATTAATTCTTCAAAAAGTTCCTGATTTTTGCTTTGCGGATATTTTTTTAATTTAATCTCTTTTCTTATAAAACCGAGTATTTTAACGTAAGTATCATATTCTACCCCGTAAACTTTTTCTAAATCTTCCCTGATTTTTCTGGCAAGCCTCGGACTGTGTCCGCTCGTAAAAATCGCTATATCGAATTCACCCCTAGAAACAAGCGCCGGAAGCGTAAAAGTACAAAAATCCGGTTTGTCGGCAATGTTTATTAAAATATTTTTTTTAACGCATATTTCGTAAAGTTTTTTTTCCATTCTTGAATTTTCTTCTCCTGCCGATACGGCGCAAAATACGGCAAAAAAGCCTTTCTCATCGCCTGCTTCATATATTCTTTCAATAATTTTTAACGCGTTTTTATCTGCAAGTTTTTTAATTTCTTCCGATATTTCAGGGGTTATAACCGTTATATCGGCTCCGCGCTCGTAAAGCCTTTCGACTTTCCTAGAAGCGACCGAACCGCCGCCTACCACTAAAACTTTTTTACCTGCAATATTAAGATTGACCGGATAATATTTCATCAATCTTCACCGAAAACTATTGCAGAAAAAGTAAGGATTTCGGCGCCTTGTTTATATGCATCGGAAGGAAGACCTGCTTTCATAGAAACCGCCTCCAAAAACTGCCGCCTGTCCATACCGTTTTCGGCAGCGACTTGCGGAAGCAAAACTCCATGGCGTCCGTTTTTTATAATATACAAACCATGTTTTCCTATTTCTATTTTTTCAAGGTCGTCGATTTTTTGCAGCGGCGTTAAAACCGATATTTCTATTTTTACGTTTTTAAGTTCGACATCGCCAAGCGGCATAAATCTCGGATCGCTGAAAGCCGCCTCTTTTGCCATATTATAAACGTTTTGATAAACCGCAATATTAAAGTTAAAATTGCCTATGCATCCTCTTAATTGCTCTTCTTTTGTTTTTAGGGTAACAAATACGCCAGCATCCGCTTTAAGATTGTCCGTCAACGTAGAAATTAAGTCCTTCGAGTTAATATATAAATCTCTGCGGCGGCTAAAACTATCCTCTATCGATTTTCTGGCTATTTTCAATAAAACGGCTTTTTCGTTTTCCGTTAAATCGTAATTTTTCATCTTTATCGCCTCTATTACTTATCCCTTTAACAATTTTTAATTTTATAAGACCATTCTATATCTACACACTGTTTCAACATAGCCCAGACGCTGCAGTATTTATCTTTAGAAAGTTCGATAGACCTTTGAACGGCGTTCTCATCGATATTTTCGCCTTCAAATTCATAAACTATGGATAATTTGGTAAAAACTCTCGGATGAGCGTCTGCTCTTTCGCCCGTAACATTGACCTTAAAATCGGTTATAATCTGCTTTTTTTTCTTTAAGATTGATATTATATCCATAGAACTGCATCCGGCAAGACTCACCATAATTAAGTCGGTCGGCCTTATTCCTGCTTCGTCGCCCCCTGTATCTTTAGACGTATCTAATAATATAGAATAGTTTTCGTTATTTTCGGAAACTGCTTTAAACTGCAAATTTTTCAGATATTCTAATTTTATTCCCATAATGCCTCCCTACTTTCCATTTTGTGGTGGTATCAGAATTGAATTATGGTACCACAATCAGATAAATTCATCCTTTATATCTCTTTCCAAAAGCTTGATTATTGCGTCGGAAGGCTTAAGCCCTTCATAAAGAATGGAATAAACAACTTCAGTAATAGGCATATAAATATTTTTTTCTTTAGCTATATTATGCACCGATTTTGTAGTCGCTACTCCTTCCGCAACCATCTTCATTCCGTTTAAAATAGAATCTATATTTTCTCCTCCGCCGATTCTAAGTCCTACCGTTCTGTTTCTGCTTAAGTCGGAAGCTGCGGTCAGCATTAAATCGCCTATGCCGGAAAGTCCGGTAAAAGTTTGACTATCCGCTCCCATAGCCTCGCCGAATCTCGTCATTTCGACGATACCGCGTGTAAGAAGAGCCGCCCTTGCATTGTTGCCAAGTCCAAGCCCGTCGGATACTCCTGCGGCAATAGCTATTACGTTTTTAAGCGATCCTCCGAGTTCTACCCCTTTAACGTCATTTAAAGTATATACTCTAAAGTTTACCGCATTTTTAAAAAAATTTTTTATTTCATTTAAAATTTCATTGTTTTGCGATGCAATGCATACTGCGGTAGGCAGATACCTTGAAACTTCCGCCGCAAAACTAGGACCGCTTAAAACTGCATATCTTTCAAACATTTTTTCGCCGAACACACATTTAAAAACCTCGCTCGGCAAATTCATAGACTCGTCTCCCAGCCCTTTAGCCGTATTTAAAAATATATAAGAGCCGAGATCAAATTTATCTTCGTTTTTTTTTATATCTAAAAGAGTATTCTTAAGCGCCTTGGACGGAACGGTTAAAAATATAATTTTACAATTTTTAAAGACGGTTTCGTAGTCGTCTGTTGCCCTTATATTTTCGCCAAGCCTGACATCCTTAAGATAATACTCGTTATATCTTTTTATTTTTAGTTCTTCGGCAAACTCTTTGCTTCTGCATTTCAAATAAACTTCGTCCGCAAATTTTGAAAAATTAACGGCTAAAGCCGTTCCAAAACTTCCGGAACCGATAATGCCCACAGTTTTATTCATAATCTTCCGTCATCATATCGTTTGACGATATTACGGCACTGACGACTCTTTCGGTTTCGTCCAAATTGACTAATTTAACGCCCATAGTGTTTCTTCCTATGCTTCTCAAATTAGACTCGTTAATCCTGATAATTTTACCGTTAGAAGTTATTAATATTATATCGTTGTCTCCAGAAGCTTTAAGAACGGATACTACGAATCCGTTTCTCGCTCCCGTTTTAACGGCGATTATCCCTTTGCCGCCCCTGCTCTGTTTCCTAAATTCGGTCATGATAGTTTTTTTACCGTAACCTTTTTCGGTTATAGAGACAAGATAATCGTTTTCTGAAGAAAGCACGTCCATAGACACTACTTCATCGTTTTTTGAAAGCGCTATGCCTCTTACGCCCATAGCTCCCCTTCCAAGCGTTCTAAAATTATCCACGTCCGCGCAAAGGGATTTTCCGTTTTTCGTAGCGATAACGACAAGCTGATTTTTTAAGGCGTTGTCAACTATTCTGGTACTTATGACTTCATCGCCTTCTTTAAGCTTTATGGCTATTAAACCGTTTTTCCTGATATTTGAAAACTTATCCAAAGATGTTTTTATTATCTGTCCCTTTTTAGTTGCTATAAATATAGAGTAATTAACGTCGAAACTTTTAATAGGAAGCACTGACGAAACGGTTTCTTTTTCTTTTAAGTTAAGAAGATTTATTATAGGTTTGCCTTTTGAGGTTTTTAGAGTTTCCGGTATAGCGTAAACGTTTAATTTATACGCGTTTCCAAAATTTGAAATGAAAAGAATATTATCATGCGTATTTGCGCAAAAAGAACTTGCCACAAAATCTTCTTCTTTGGATTTTATACCCGTCTGACCTTTGCCTCCCCTGTTTTGAGCCTTGAAAGTCGAAAGTTTGGTCCTTTTTATATAACCGTTTTCGGTCATCATAACTATCATCGCTTCATTTGGAATGAGGTCTATCAGTTCGGTTTCGTTTTCTTCCGGCACTATCTCCGTCTTTCTTGCATCGCCGAATTTCTCCCTTATAATCTTAAGCTCTTCTTTTATGACGTCTTTTATAAGTTTTTCGCTGGCAAGCAGTTCTCTTAATTTTTTTACTTTATCTAATATTTCTTCGTATTCTTTAATAATATGTTCGCGTTCAAGGTTGGTGATTTTCTCCAATTTTAAGTCAAGTACCGCACGCGCCTGAATTTCGGAAAAGCTATATTTCTGCATAAGACGTTCTTTGGCGGCGGAAGGAGATGCAGAAGTTTTAATAAGTTCTATGACTTCGTCTATATTTTGTGCTACGACTTTAAAGGCTTCCAATATATGAAGACGCGCTTCGGCCTTTTTCAGTTCAAATATCGTTCTTTTCGTTACGACTTCTTTTCTGAAATCTACG
>JAJYKQ010000065.1 GCA_021788495.1 bacterium
ATAGTAAGGTAGCAGGTTATATATTAATTTTTAAAAGCGCTATCGGTTTAAATATGTGAAAAATATTATTTTATCGGTTTTATTTTTATCAATTACTTTGCAAATCTTTGGTTTATTTAACCAAAAACCGGCATTTGCATCTCCTTCAGTCGCTTTCGACCGCATAGGAATAGTCGTAGGAAGCTATCATTTTAATAACGACGGCAGCCATGCCTGGCGCACTCCGACTGCGCATTACGAAGAATATAACCCTGGAGTAACGGCATTTTTTAATGTTAAAGGTGTTCCGCTAATAAATCAAGCTGGGATTTCGTATATCACAAAAAACAGCTTCGGCACGCCTTCGGTATATGTCTCGGTTTATCATAAACTTGCGTCTATAGGACCGGTCAGAATAGACCTTGCGGCAGCTCTCGCGACAGGTTATCATAATGAGGTAAAATTGGCAAATCAGTTTGACGGCATTCTTCCGCTCGCAGGTATAAGCCTAATAGTTTTTCGCCATGTCGAAATCGATATTATCCCTGCCGGATATATATCAGGAAACAACAATGCAAACGAACTTTTCTTCACCGTTAGGCTGTAAGAGCGGAAAAAACCTGAAAAGCTTTGTTTTATCCTATTTCAGTCTTACGTTTTAATCTTCTTCGGAAACCCTTACTACTTCGGCAATAGACGTGAGTCCCGACGCAAATTTCCTTATGGCCTCAACCCTCAAGGTGCTCATCCCAAATTTAACCGCTTTTAATTTTATCTCCTGGGAGCTTGCCCTGGTCATAATCAAAGACCTTATGTCGTCGTTGACTTCGAGAATTTCGTATATTGCGGTTCTGCCTTTATATCCGGTAAAATTACATTCTTTACATCCTTTCTGAGAATAAAACGTTCCTTTTGAAAGAATTTCATTTATTACGGGCATTATTTCCGACTGTTCGTCCGAAATTAAAAGTTTAACGTCTTCGTCGCTAATTTCGTACGACTCCCTGCAATCCGGACAGAGTTTCCTTAAAAGCCTCTGCGCAAAAACTATAGATATGGAAGAAGCTATTAAAAACGGCTCTATGCCCATATCGGTAAGCCTCGCGAAGGCGCTAGCCGAATCGTTGGTATGAAGCGTCGAAAGCACTAAATGCCCCGTCATTGCGGACTGTATGGCAATTTCCGCCGTTTCCGAATCCCTTATTTCGCCTATCATTATAACGTCAGGGTCTTGCCTTAATATATGCCTTAACCCTTTGGCGAAAGTAAGGCCTATCTTGTTATTCGCGTTTATCTGGGAAATACCTTTAATCTGGTATTCCACGGGGTCTTCAATAGTAAGGATGTTTTTGTCGGAATAAAGTTTCATAACCTCGTTTATAAACGAATAAAGCGTAGTAGTTTTTCCTGAACCGGTCGGTCCGGTAGAAATAACCATTCCCGTTGTTTTGGAAAGGGCTGTTTTTACGGAAGGCAAATATTTTTCGTCTATGCCTACTTCGGTTATATCGTAAATATTTAACGATTTATCTAAAAGCCTTAAAACTACCCTTTCGCCGAAAATAGTCGGAACTATAGAAACCCTTATATCTATGTTTTTATTTCTTGCGACAAGCTGAATCCTGCCGTCCTGAGGAAGCCTTTTTTCAGCGATATCGAGCCCCGCCATAACTTTTATTCTAGAAACTATGCTGTTTTTTAGATTAACCTGCGGCCTTAATTTTTCGTTTAATGAGCCGTCTATCCTGAATTTTACCGATAAATAATCCTGAAAAGGCTCTATGTGAATGTCTGAAGCATTTTCTTTAAGCGCTTCGAGTATTATAACGTTTATAAACTTTATCGCCGGCGCTTCGGAGTTTTCGTCTATTAAATCTATGTGCTCGAAACTTTTTAAATCGTCCGCAGCTGCCACGCCTGATTCAAAAGCTCCGCCGTCCGACAGTCCTTCGCCGCTTAAACCGCTTATACCGTTTTTATGATTTTTAATGGAATCTAAACTGGTATCGTATATCGAGTTTATTAAATTTATCAGTTCTTCTTCGGATATAACGGTTATATTTTTATTTACAATGCCTAATTTCATCAAGACGTCATTTACTACGTCAAAGCTTTTAGTCTTTTGCGTAACCGCAATATTGCACGAGGAATTGTCCGAAAAAGGAAAAGGAATAATCAGATTTTTTTTAAGATATATGGAAGAAAAATTTTCCCTTATAATACGGCGGATGTTCTCATCTTGGAATTCTTTTAATTTTTGGAATTCTTCTGGGGAATTCATTTTAGAGGATATTAAATATAAATATTTAGTTTCTTATTATTTTTATTATTTAGTTTTATTATTATCGGCTTTTGTCTTAATATTTGTTTTAATATCAGGCGGCTTTACATAATTAGGAGAAACTATAACCATTTTCCTTGCTCCAGGAAGCGGCTGTTTGTCTTTTTTTAACGATGCCAAAAATTTCTTGTTGCGCTTATTGGTAATACTTAAAAGGGTTCTGGATGACGAGATGATTTTAGGCGATATAAGTATAACGAGATTGTCTTTTTCTAACGAACTGTTTTTGTCTTTGAATAAATAGCCTAGGAAAGGTATGTCGTCAAGGAGGGGAATTCCGGTAACGGAGTTGTTGACGGTATTCTGAATTAACCCGCCTATAATAACAGTCTGGTTATTTTTAATCATAATTCTTGTTTTTATATATCTGTTAGAAGTAGTAGGTCCTACTTCGTTGGCGCTTAAACCGTCAGGATTCGGGATAATGGAAGAAATTTTAGCGTATATTTTTAAGGTTAAATAATTCCCCGAATTTATCGTTGGCGTAATTTGAAGTTTTACTCCTACATTTTGCCTTTCTACCTGAGTTACGATATTTTGCAGTTCAAACTGGCTCGTAGCCGAAGACGTAATAAAAGGAACGTTTTCGCCGACCATTATAGACGCTTTCTGGTTGTCTAAGGTTAAGAGATCCGGAGCGGATAAAACGTTTACGGCAGAGTTTGTGGCGATAAGCTGAAACAGGGCGGCAAACGAAGGCACGGTTTCCGAAACGCCGTTAGGTCCTATGGGCAGGGTTATGGAGCCTCCGGCGGCTCCTGCAATCAATCCAGAAGTCGTAAAAGGATTAGACAGAAAACTGGATATGCCCTGGCTCATATTGTAATTTGCGTCTCCGAAAAAATTTCCCTTAAATCCGTAATACTGAGTGCCTATTTCGGAAGATTTAGTTAAATTAACCTCTGCTATTATGACCTGCACGAATACCTGCTTTCTTTTTTTATCGAGCTGTTTAATTACTTTAACGAGGGAACTATACTGCGCCGGAGTAGTTTCTATAATGAGGGAATTTTCGTCTTTATCGGGTATTATTACGGCTTTTCCGATAGCGGACACCCCGCCTTCGGCAGTTGTCGCCGCAGAACTCGGCGTTGATGCGGCAGCAGTCCGTCCTTTAAAAAAAGGCGGTTTTGGCGTCATTAAAGGCCTGTTGACAATTTGATTACCGGATTTTACAAGCGTTTTGGCATGCGAAATCATATTAGTTAAAATCTTAGCTATAGTTTTTGCCTTTGCATATTTAAGTTTATATACGTAAGTCTTTAGCGTCTGATTATTTGAACTTACGTCCAAAGATTTAATTAATTTAAGAATTTTTTTAAAATTTGACGGCGTCGCCATAACGATAATGGAATTTGCCGAAGGATAAGGAATAATTCTTACGAACTGCGAGTTAATATCCGGAGCGGAAAAATTAGCCGCGACCGAACCTGTATATATCGTGTTTAAAACGGAAGCTATTTTGGAAACTTTTACGTATTTAACGGGGATAACGCCTATTTGCTGTCCATAGTCCGGAACGTCGAGCGCTTTTATTATTTTATCGGCTTTTCTAATATCTGAAGCATAGTCGGTAATAATCAGCGAATTTGTCAGCGCATATGTTTGAATATTTGCCGACGGCGAAAGCAGTGGCATTAAAATATTCGCCATACTTTGCGCATTCATATAGTTTACCCGTACTATCTGTGTTTCGAATTGATGCCCGCTTAAACCTTCTACGTTAACAGGAACTGCGTTCTGCCTTGCAGAAGACGACTGGACTATTTTATAAACCCCGTTTCTTTTAATAATAGTATAGCCTTTATAGGAAAGCGCCGTAAGAAAGACCTTATAAGCTTCGGCAGTCGTAATTTTCTTGGAAGAAATTATCGTAACTTTTCCCTGAAGTTTTCCCGAATATATAAAATTTTTATGAGTAATCTTGGATATAAAATCCACTAAAGTCGGTATGGAAATATTTCTAAAATTCAAATAAATAAAGCCCTTTTTGGAAAGAATATTGTATGCCGGATACTTTGGAGAATATTTAGTCCCGTTTTTTGCGTTATTTAATGCGCTTGACGTATTTACGTTAAAACTAATTACGGTAAGCAAAGATATAAGAATTATGAGAAAAAAAGGAATAATCGCAACTGTTTTGGATAAACCTAATAATAATCTACTCATTTTGTATATTTTATTTATTTTCAAAATTCAAACTTTAAACTTTTTTTATTTTTTTTTATATGATAACAATATAATTTATTGATAAAAAATTCAATAAAAAAATGTTTGAAAAAAACCGATTAACATTTTCATTATATTTCGCAGCAGTCCCGCCAAAAAACAAAAACTTCCGACCGCGTCAAACGCAGTCGGAAGTAAGATACAGAAGCGGGCGTTTATAAAAGCTTCGCTTTTATAAACGCCGAAGTGGATAAATCTGACTCATCCTACATTCATTTATTTTGTCGGATGTAAGGCGTCAAAAAGTTTATCGTTAAATTTATTCATTAAATCAACTTTTTCCGAAAGAGCCGATATTTTTATATCAATTTTTTCTTCGTTGTCTTCTATTTTATTCTCAAGGCGGTTTATATCGGACTTAAGTTCTTTTTCGAGACTTGAGATATCGGATTTAAGTTCGGTTCTAACGCTATCTATTTTAAGGTCAAGGTTGGCTATATCTGACTTAAGTTCGGTTCTAACTGAAGTTAGTCTTTCATCCAAGATTTCAACTTTAGAGATAAGCCTTTGTAAATCCGGCACAATAAGCTCTTGAATAACCTTTCTGATAGCATTCTCTTTAACGCTTTCGGCGGACATTTTAAGTCTCCTTGCAATTAATCAATTTTACATTTTGTTTTATATTATATCATATATTCTTAATCGATAAACCCATTTTTTCTTTTTTTTGATCTCCAATTGATATCTTATCGGCAAAAGCGTGGATTCTGCATACATTATATTTTAAAATAGTCTATAAATACGACTTAAAGGATTTTAAAATTTTCAATTTAAAATAAAAATTTAATTCATAATATTCTCTTACTCCCACAAACGTAGTCGGGAGTAAGGATACGGAGGCGGGCGTTTATAAAAGCGAAGCTTTTATGCCCGCTGGAGTGAATAAATC
>JAJYKQ010000010.1 GCA_021788495.1 bacterium
ATCCCGGGCCGCTCATAGATAAACCTGAATTAGCGGCTCCGGGCGAAATCATATTGCCGAAACCGTATGTGCCTATTCCCCTTAAAATTAAACCGAAAGAAAAAGCCCATTGATGAAAATACGGCAGATTCATATAATTTGCAATAAAACCTATACATCCGGTTTGATATAAGACGCCTATTGAATTAGATATATCTTTATGAACAGTCAAATCTATATTTTCCGTCGTATTAACGCTGAAACCGCCGATTATATTTAAATTAGCCGATAAACTGGCATAAGACAAAGTGTTCAGGTCGGTTATAGCGGACGTCGTCTGCGGAAAAAGATTTGCGTTAGTCGAATTAAACATATTTAAAGCCGATATATACCCCTGGACGTCGTTTATTTCGGTGTAGCCTATGCCGAAAGAATCTTTTCTAAAATCGGTAATTTGCGAGTTTATATTATAATCGTGAAATATATAATTATAATCGTCGTAACTGGCGTTGCCGAAAAAATACAGATTGGAAATCGGATGTACTTTAATTCTCGTTATAATATCGGAATTTGCATTATCGTAATTAAAATAATTAACCGGATTAATAAAATTTCCCGAAATAGAATGGTACTGGTATAAACTTAATCTCAGCAAATTGCTTATGCCTTTATCGTTATAACCTTCTAAATTAAAATTTAATCCGTATTTAAATGCGCTTTCCTTTGGAATATAATCCGTCTGGTCGATTAACGGAAGACCCGACTGATTAACAGGCTTTACAAGATTATAATTTAAATAAGGAGTTAAAAAAGCTAAATAACCTGCGTTGTTTTTAGGAGAAGTCAAGTAATTATTAAACAGGGTAGTATTGTCGTCTATAGAAGCATAATAAATCTGTCTGTTCTTGTCAGTCGAAGAAACGTCGTTATAGCCATCCGTTATATTAAAATAGCCTGTATCCCTCACTCCTATCCTCGGCGTTATATGAACTCCTTTTATTATATTTAAAGGCATATAAACCGAAGGGTAAACATCCAACCTTTCATCGTTTAAGTATGCCGGACTCCTGAAGACGTCAAAAGAAGAATGCAGATTGAAATATAAAGGATTATTAAAAAATTTACCGAGTTCGGACTGTCCGTCTAAAGAAAAAGCAGGATACTCGTTCACCGTAGCGTAGTTTGGAATAAACAGGTTATCGAGCCTCAGGAAATTCATTCTCGCCGAATAACTTTGAAAATCGTAAGTAGCGGAAAAATTAGAAGACAGCCTGTTTTTAGTCATCTGATAAACGCTTGTAGAAAAATCGGAATAAAACGCGTTATCGGAAGGAATGTTAAGATTAGTCTTAACCGCAAGTTTACCGAAAAAATCTATATTATGCGAAAACAGCAGATAGCGCGTTAAGCTTGGGGACATAGAAAGGCTTTTTTGGTCGTCGTTCTCGTGCATATAAAAACCGTAAATAGAACCGTGCGAGTATGGATTTAGGCTGTATCTGTATTTTAAAGAGTTGCCGTATCCTAAATAGCTGTAATAATTAAGTTCGTAGGTTAAATCCTGCGAACGTCCCAAGTCGAAATAATAACCTTCTCCTGCCTGATAACCAGTAAGAGAGCTGTATCCGGCGGTAGGTATTAAAAGCCCCGAAGATTTTTTGGTTTTAATAGGCGTAACCATAAAAGGAAAATAGAGGATAGGAACGTTATGGATATAAAATATAGAATTATAAGAATAAGCATAACTGCCTTCGTAAATATCGCAAAAGGAAGAATAAAGTTTCCATGAAGGCGGATGCATTTTACAGGAAGTTAAATATCCGTCTTTGACCTGATAAAAACCTTTTCCTTTATGATAAATTTTTTTGCCGTAAACGTAAATATTTTTGTCGATGTAATGTATATGGGTATTATAAGTAGTTCCTATGCGGCTTTTTAAATAAACCTTTATTTTTTTGGCCTTAGTAACCGTTCCCTTTGAATTTACTACGACGCGCCCGACGGCGACGGCGTAACCGGTTTTAAAATAATAGACTACTTTTTCGGCTTTGAGAATAAATTTTTTTCTCGTTATTATAACGTCGCCGGTAAAAGTATATGTATGATTATGTTTATTATAAACTACCTTATCGGACTTTATGTAAATAGGAACGGCTTTGCTATTAAGAGCATTGGAATTATTAACGCTTAAAACAAAAACTATTATAAAAAACGCAATAAAAAAGTATAAGCAAAATACTGTTTTTTTCATTTATTTATCGAGCCTTTCGTCAATTTTTTAAATTCCCCTATCAAATAAAGAGAACCGCATATCAATATAATATCGTCCGCGCTCTTAATTTTTAATGCGGTTTCAAGAGATTCTTTTATGCCGCTGGAAAGAAATATATCTTTAAAATATTTATTGTCTAAGGAAATTTTTTTTAATTCTTTAGTTTTAAGCGCTCTTTCGTTGTTGCGCAATCCGGTAAATATAATTTTTCCGCCGAGCGTCGAAAGCCTTTTTAAAATCATGTTGTAGTCTTTGTCTTTCATAACGGCAAAAATAGTCACGAAATTATTATTCGGAAAAATTTTCTTTAAAGAAGCGATAAGTTTTTTAATTCCGTCGGGATTATGCGCTCCGTCTAAAATAATATCGTTATTTTTATATTTTATTATCTCAAAACGGCCTTCATTTTTAAATTTAAGAACGGCACTCTTTAATAATCCTTCGTTTAAATTAAATTTAAGAGCCTTAGAATAATATTTAGAAATAATTTCGGCCGCTAAAACAGCCAATTTAAGATTGTCGTTCTGATATAAAGCAAAATTAGGATTTTTTATATTTTTTATATCTATATTTAACCCTTTATACTCGAAAAAAAAACTTTTTTTGATTAATTTTACGGTATCGGACGAAAAAAACAAAGAATTTACGCCTAAAGCGTAATATTGTATAATTTGTCTTATTTTTTTATTTTTTTCTCCGCAAACGGCTATCGAATTTTTTTTTATAATTCCGGCTTTTTCGAGCGCAATTTTTTTAAGCGAATTGCCTAGTATATCTTTATGATCCGCCGATATATTCGTAATAACGGAAACTAACGGCTTTTTAATTATGTTGGTTGCGTCTAATCTGCCTCCAAGACCGGTTTCTATTACTGCAACTTCTACTTTTTTTTCAAAAAAATATTTAAAACATATTGCCGTTGTAAGCTCGAAAAAAGTAGGCTTGCCTATGTTTTTAAAAATATTTTCTTTATTCGTTATTTCATCAAAAAAACTACTAAGCCTTGCAACGTCCGAATCGCTAATCGTATCTTCGCCGACTATTATTCTTTCGTTAAAATTATCCAGATGGGGAGAGGTATATAAACCGGTTTTTAAACCATGTTCTTTTAAAATATAATATAAAAACCTGCAGGTAGAACCTTTCCCGTTAGTTCCGGCTACATGTATTATTTTGAGCTTATTTTGCGGGTTGCCGGCAAAATTCATTAACGCTTCTATTCTTTCCAATCCGAAATCCATAAAAAAATCGTTTAACCCGTTAACCTTGTATAAGCTATTCATTTATGAGAAGCGTCAACAATTTTTTTAAGACTTCACGCAAGTTTTTTCTTTCGACTATCATGTCTATCATGCCGTGTTCCAGAAGGTACTCCGACCTTTGAAACCCTTCCGGAAGGCTTTGATGTATAGTTTTTTCTATAACCCTGGGCCCTGCAAATCCTATTAAAGCTTTAGGCTCGGCTATAATAACGTCTCCTATAGTCGCAAAACTTGCCGATACGCCGCCGGTGGTAGGGTCGGTAAGAACGGAAATATAAGGCATGCCCGTCCTGTTAAATTCGGAAACTAAAGCCACCGTTTTAGACATCTGCATAAGAGAATAAATGCCTTCCTGCATTCTTGCTCCGCCGGAAGAAGTAAATATTATTACGGGAAACTTGTTTTCTATGGCATACCGAAACGTCCTTGCAATTTTTTCGCCCGCGACTCTTCCCATAGAACCGCCCATAAAATTAAAATCAAACACCGAAGCGGCAACGGATATTCCTAGTATTTTACCGATGCCCGAAACAACCGCATCCGAAAGGCCGGTTTTTTCGGTATCTTCCTTAAGTCTTTCTTTATATTTTTTTGTATCTACGAAATTAAGAAGGTCTTGAGGCTTGATATCGTCGAATAATTCCTGAAAACTGCCCTCGTCGAATATCATTTTTATTCTTTTTTCGGCTTCTATCCTGAAATGATAGTTGCATTTGGGACATACCTCAAGATTTCTTTCCAACTCTTTTTTATATATAATTTCGCTGCAGCTTGGACATTTAATCCATAAACCCTCGGACACCTTGCCAGGCTTACTTTGTTCTTTTTTACCGTTTTTTG
Organism: bacterium; assembly: GCA_021788495.1. Next base: position 4,354 of record JAJYKQ010000010.1, read on the forward strand.
ATTTAAATAAAAGCATAGATTATAAAACCGACCTTATATCCTTCGAAAATTCCGCTATTTTCTTTAATATAAGCTCTTTATCGTTAATATTGTCTTCTATAAACTGAATTATGCGCGAACCTATTATTATTGCATCGGAATGTTTTGCGATATCTTTTGCCTGCTCCTTCGAAGATATGCCGAAACCCACTCCGACGGGAAGAGCTGTTATTTTTTTAATCTCTTTAACATTTGACTTGACGGTTTCCGGAAGATTTTTTCTAGCTCCCGTAACGCCGGTTACGCTGACGTAATATACGAAGCCTTTCGCATATGACAGAACTAGACGCATTCTGTCCTTATCGGTAGTAGGCGCAAGCAGAAAAATCTGATATATATTTCTATCTTCTATATATTTAGTAAATTCTCCGCACTCTTCCGGCGGCAAATCCACTACAAGAACGCCTTCTACGCCGGCTTCTTCGGCTCCTTCCGCAAATTTTTCGCCCATTACGAAAACCGGATTATAGTATGTAAACAAAATTACCGGAATGTCCTTAAAATCTTTTAAGCGTTTTATAAAATTGAATGCATCTTCCATAGCAATTTTATTCTTCAACGCTCTTTCGTACGACCGCTGTATTACCTTGCCGTCTGCCATAGGGTCGGAAAACGGAAAACCTAGTTCTATTATGTCGGCTCCATTTTCGGCTAAAGTTTTAGCTATATCTAAAGACGTTTCAATATCGGGATCGCCTATTGATATAAAAGGTATAAAAGCTTTCTTTTTTTCTTCTTTCAGTTTTTTAAATACGACGTCTATTTTATTATTATGTTTGAAATTTATATCGTTCCGCATTTTAATTATGCTCGTCCTCCGCACCGCTTTTGACTTTACCAAATTTAGTCGCCGAAAGATACTCCGAAATAGTATGCATATCTTTATCGCCTCTGCCGGAAAGATTTATTACTACGGTTTTACCTTTTATTTCTTTTTTTATTTTTTCTAAATATGCTATTGCATGAGAACTTTCTAAAGCAGGAATAATACCTTCAAGTTTGCAAAGTTTTTGAAAAGCTTTAACCGCCTCTTCATCGGTAACGCTGTCGAAAATAATCCTTTTTTCGTCTGCGAAATAGCTGTGTTCCGGACCTATACCCGGATAATCTAATCCTGCGGCAATCGAATGGGCATCTTTAATTCTGCCGTATTCGTCCTGAAGAAGATAAGTTTTATTTCCGTGAAGTACTCCCGGCTTTCCTCCGGTAATAGAAGCGGCGTGCATTCCGGTTTCTATTCCATAGCCTCCGGCTTCTACCGCATAAATTTTAATCCCGTCATATTTTAAAAACGGATAGAACAACCCTATAGCGTTGCTTCCTCCGCCGACGCAGGCTATTAAAATGTCGGGGAGTTTCTTTAATTGTTTTAATACTTCTTTGCCGATGACCGATTGAAAATCCCTTACTATTAAAGGATAAGGATGGGGTCCGGCAACCGTCCCTATCATATAATAGGTCGTTTGAATATTGGTTATCCAGTCCCTGATAGCTTCGTTCATAGCGTCTTTTAAAGTCTGCGAGCCCGCCTCTACGGAATTTACTTTTGCGCCGAGAAGCTCCATCCTGAAAACGTTCTGTTTTTGCCTTTCCACGTCTTTTTTCCCCATAAAAACTTCGCAGTCTAAGCCGAATAACGCACAAACAGTCGCAGTAGCGACGCCGTGCTGTCCCGCTCCGGTTTCGGCTATAATACGCTTTTTGCCCATTCTTACGGCAAGCAGAGCCTGTCCGATAGTATTGTTGATTTTATGCGCTCCGGTATGGTTTAGATCTTCGCGCTTAAGAAATATTTCGGCGTCGTAAACCTTGGATAGTCTCTCTGCAAAATAAAGAGGGCTCGGTCTTCCTACATAATTTTTCAGGTAATATTTAAAATCTTTAATAAATTCTTTATCGTTTCTTATCTTTTTATAAAATTTTTCAAGTTCTATTACGGCAGGCATTAAAGTTTCGGAAATATATCTTCCGCCGTATTCGCCGAAGTGACCGTTGTCGTCAGGCAATTTCATCCGCCGCCCTCCTGAGGTTTTGAAAAAATAAACTCATCTTATCTATATTCTTTTTGCCGGGAAAAGATTCTATTTTTGAAGAAAGATCCAAACCGTATGGCTTAACTGACTTAACTATGCTTTCCACGTTTGTTTCGTCTATTCCGCCTGCTAAAATTATATCGTTCATATTTAAACCGTTAAGTAAATCCGTACTTACCCTTATGCCCGTTCCGCCGAACTTGCCGCCGTCTGCGGAAGCATCTATCAGAACGCTAACGCCGGCTTTTTTATATAATAAAATTTTATCGACATCGTCTTTAGTTTTAACGTGCACGGCTTTTATTATAAATTTTTTGTCTATGCCGAGCTTTTCTATATATTCTACCGGCTCGTTTCCGGACAGCTGAACCAGGTCTATATCGGCATCTTTAATAATTTTTCTTAGTTTCAAAGGGTCTTCGTTAACAAAAACTCCCGCAACTATAACATTTCTTTGTGCCGATAAAAATTTTTTTACGGCATTTTCGCTCAGCCTGAGGTCTTCTATTAAAAATTTAGCATCTTCAGGCCGTATGTATCTCGGCGATTTATCGTAAAAAATAAAACCTATAGCGTCCGCCCCCAGCCTTAATGCTTGGCGGGCATCCGCCGCATTAGTCAATCCGCATATTTTAACGCTTGGAATATCAGCCATAATTCCCGTAATCCATAATGTTCGTTTACTGGATATAATCGTTATCCAAGGAATACGGCGACAGAAAATTTTTTAACGTTTCGGCGGCATTTGAGGAAACAACCAGCGCTTCGCCGACAAGAAAGGAGTTTACTCCTCTTTTCATAAGCATCTCGATATCGTTCCTGCCGTTAATTCCGCTTTCGGCTACGATAAGTTTTCCGACAGGTATTCTTTCGGCTAAATTAGCCGTTTTAAATAAATCCGTTTTAAACGTTCTTAAATCCCTGCTGTTTATTCCTATAATTTCGGCATTATATTTATAAGCAATTTCCAACTCGCCTTCGTCCGATATTTCGGTAAGGACGTCTAACGAAAGTTCGTCTGCAAGTGCAAGCAATTTTTTATATTCCGGTTCTTTTAACGCTTTAATAATCAATAAAATAGCGTCCGCTCCGATTAATTTAGATTCAAAAACCTGGATTTCGTCTATAATAAAATCTTTTCTCAAAACGGGAAGGCTTACCTTATCCCGAACTTTTGCAATATCGGACGGACTGCCCATAAAAAATTTTTTATCCGTAAGAACGGAGATAGCGCTTGCTCCTCCTTCCTCGTAAAGCAATGCAAGCTCTTCGGGTTTATAATTTGCCGAAAGAAGTCCTTTTGAAGGAGATGCCTTTTTAACCTCCGCTATAATACTGCAAATCCGGTAAGAAACGGCCTCTCCGTTAGACCTTGGCTTTAAGGCGTCTTTTAAACTCCTTCTGCCGTTAAAAAAATTTAATGCCTTGCTTTTATAAGCAGATTCGTCTATGGACGACTTAAATTTTTCTACTTCTTTCTTCTTTTCATTTAATATGTCGTCTAATATCATCGTTATATTTTTATATTCTATTATTTAAGCATTAGTTACTTCTATAAGATTTTGCAAAGCCTTTAACGCCCTGCCGGATTCTATAGAATTTCTCGCCTCTTTAAAAGCGTCGTTTAAATTATCAGCTTTACCGGCAACTATAATTGCAAAACCTGCGTTTAAAATTGCGATGTCTGTTTTAGGACCTTTTTTGCCTGTTATTATATCATATAAGATTTTTGAATTTTCGGCAACAGATAAAGATTTAAAGTGTTCTTCGCTAAACAACTCAAAACCGTATTCTTCGGGGTTAAATTCAAAATATTCAACTTCCCCTTTATCGTTTAATTTATAAATATCGGTCACCGAGGACAGACTTATTTCGTCCATTCCGTCTCTGCCGTGAACTACGAATGCCTGATCAATGTTTAACAGCTTCAACGCTTTTATAACTTTTTCGGACAGGTCTCCGGAATATACTCCCATTATCTGTCTTTTTGCGCCAAAAGGATTCGTAAGAGGGCCAAGTATATTAAAAATCGTTTTAAATCCCAATTCTTTCCTGACCGGCGCCGCATATTTCATTGCGGAATGAAATTTAGGAGCAAATAAGAAACCTATATTTGCATACTCTATAGACTCGATTACCCGTTCTGCTTCCAAAGATATATTAACGCCAAGTTCCTTAAGGACGTCCGCGCTGCCGGATTTAGAAGATACCGCATAATTGCCGTGCTTTGCAATCTTTACGCCTGCGCCTGCCGCAATAAAAGCAGAACACGTCGAAATGTTAAACGTATTCTTGGAATCTCCTCCGGTTCCGCACGTATCCACCAAGTTTTTTTTATATTCTTCGCCGATGCCCGCAGATGACGACAGGGCATTTTCTCTCATAGCGATTGCCGCTCCGGCAATTTCTTCGACGGTTTCGCCTTTTATTTTTAGAGAGGTCAATAACGATGCTATCTGCGCTTGCGTAAGCAGGCCTTTTAATATTGCGTTAAATATTTCGTAAGATTCATCCCTTTCTAAAGAATAGCCGGAAGCCGCTCTAAGCAGTATTTCTTTTATTAACTTTTCTTCCATAAAATCTCAATATATTACATTTTTAAACAGATAAAAAATTATTTATTAACTGTTTGCCGTGAGAGGTTAGAATAGATTCGGGATGAAATTGAACTCCGAATACTTTATAACCTTTTACCTCTATCCCCATTATTTCGTTATCGCCTAAACTTATGGCGGTAACCTTTATAGCCTCAGGCACTTTTTCTTTATTAATTACAAGCGAATGATACCTCGTCGCTTCAAAAGGGCTTGGTATTCCGCCGTATATTATCGAAGAATCGTGTTCGATGGCGGAAACTTTGCCGTGCATTATGTTTGCGGCGCGTATTATTTCGCCGCCGAATGCATATCCTATGGCTTGATGGCCTAAGCATATTCCAAGTATCGGTATTTCTTTATAGAAACTTTTAATAACGTCGACTGTAATTCCGGCATATTGCGGAGATTTAGGCCCCGGAGAAATAACTATTTTTTCCGGCTTCATCTTTGCGATATCGGAAACGTCTATAGCGTCGTTTCTGTATACGACGGTATCGTAGTTTAGTTCGCCTATATACTGCACTATATTGTACGTAAAAGAATCGTAATTATCTATTATTAGTATCATTTTAATATATTATATCGAAATAATGCCGTTGTCAAAGTATTCTTTAACCTTTAATTCTGTATTGAAAAAGATGTCAGATAATTTTACGCCTTTTTTATAATTCAGCTAAACCTTTCAACCATCTTTAACGCAGTTATTAAATGCTTTAATTTGTTTTCGGTCTCGGCAAACTCGTTTTCCGGGGTTGAATCGTAAACTATACCGCCTGCCGCCTGTATGTAAGCTGAATCTTTTTTAAATAGGGCGGTTCTTATAGTTATGCAGAATTCCATCCTTTTGCATAAACCTTCTTCTAAAAAACCGAAATAACCTATTCCCCCGCCGTAAATTCCTCTTTTCGATTCTTCTAATTCGTTTATTATTTCCATTGCCCTTACCTTGGGAGCGCCCGTAAGAGTTCCGGCAGGATAAGTCGCCTTTATAAGGTCGAATGCATCCATACCTTTTTTAATCTTTGAAACTACGCTCGTTACTATATGCTGAACATGGGAATACTTTTCTATATACATAAGGTTGCCTATTTTCACCGAGCCTTTTTCGGAAACTCTGCCTATATCGTTTCGGCTTAAATCGACAAGCATTATGTGTTCGGCTCTCTCTTTAGGGTCTTTAAGGAGTTTTTCGGCAAAATATTCGTCTTCTTCCGGGTTTTCGCCTCTTTTTATAGTGCCGGCTATAGGCCGCGTCTCTATAGCGTCTCCTTCCAATTTAACTAAATTCTCGGGTGAAGAGCCGGTAATAACGAAATCGTCTATTTTTAGATAAAACATGTAAGGCGATGGATTTACAAGCCTGAGAGCCCTGTAAAAAAGAAAAGGGGCAGGGGGATTTATTATTTTCTTTCTTCTTGAAATTTGTACCTGAAATATGTCTCCGCGAAGTATATACTCTTTTGCCGCTAAAACTTTATTTTTAAATTGCTCGTACTCTATTTCGTCGATAATTTCAAAATTTAATTTATCGTTTCCGTTTGATTCATTTTGTCCGGCATCTCTTTTTTGTATTTTATCGGACAGAGAATTTAATCTTGAAAGAGCGGATTCATATTCTTTTTTAAGAGTTTCTATATTTTTGACGTCTTTAAAAATAAACGACATTATTTTTATAGACTGTTCTATAGCGTCATATACTATGACATCCCTAGGCAGCATAAAAAAAAGGTCGTAAACGTCGGTAACGTCTTTTTTATCTGGAGGGAGTTTTTCGATAAGTCCGCTTATTTCATATCCCAAATAACCAAACAAACCGCCTATAAAACCGTCTATAAGATTATTTTTATAAATATTGAATTTTAAAAGGATTGTTTTTATATAAGAGAAAATATCCTGTTTTATATCGTCTAATTTTATATTTTCAGGATAGTTTATATCTAAGCCGGTTAGATTATCCGTACTCAGCACCTCTTTATATAAACGAAAAGTAAGCGCCGGATTTAGGCAAATAAATGAATACCTTCCCCACCTGCCTACGCCTTCCGTGCTTTCGAATAAAAAAGAATATCTTTCTTTTTTAAATGCGGAAAATATAGATACCGGAGTATCCATATCGCCGCTTATTTCTTTTATAATAGGAATTACGTTGTATGATTCCGGAGTTCTTAAAATATCGTCGTAGCTTAATACCGGCTTAATAGACATAATATGATTATTATAGCATATTTTAATTCTTTAAAATTATTCTTACGCAAAATAAAATAAACCTTTCGATATTATCTTGCGCCGATCTTTAATCTTAAAGAATTACGACTGTTTATCGTCTTTTGAAATAAACTCTATTATGCCGAGAGGACTGGCATCGCCGGCTCTGTAACCGGTTTTTATTATTCTGACGTATCCTCCTGGCCTGTCGATAAATCTAGGTCCAAGGTCTTTAAAAAGTTTGGTCGTCGCTTTTTTGCTTCTTAATCTTGCAAAAGCCAATCTGCGTCTCGCGACGTTATCGGATTTTCCCAAAGTAATAAGCCTTTCTACGTAGCTTCTTAATACTTTAGCTTTAGGCAGGGTAGTCTCGATTCTCTCGTATTCGATAAGAGAAGAAGCCATGTTTCTTAAAAGAGCCGCTCTGTGCGAAGAAGTCCTGTTTAATCTTGTTTTTATTTTTCCGTGACGCATTTTAACCTCTATATATATTTTTTATATATTTTATAATTATTTATCTTTCTTTGCAATATTAGCCGGAATATCAACCTTCATACCAAAACCTAAGCCCATAGTGGACAAAACTTCTTTGATTTCGTTAAGAGATTTTCTGCCGAAATTTTTTGTTCTGAGCATTTCTCCTTCTGTTTTTTGCACAAGTTCGCCTATAGTTTTTATATTGGCGTTTTTAAGGCAGTTTGCCGATCTTACCGACAGTTCAAGTTCTTCGACGGATTTCAAAAGATTTTCGTTTAAATTGCTCTCGTTAATCTTTTCCGTTTCCGGCAGTATTTTTCTTTCATTAGGCATATGGTCTAACTCGCCGAATAAAGAAAAAACGGAAATCTGGTCCTGCAATATAGTTGCGGCAGACCTTAAAGCATCTTCGGGAGTGATGTAGCCGTTCGTAAATATTTCCATTATAAGTTTATCGTAATCTGTAATTCCTCCGACCCTGGCATACGAAACGTCCATAGTCACTTTTTTAACCGGCGAAAAAGATACGTCTAAAGAAATAGTTCCTATCGGAGCTTCTTCTCGCGAATTTAATTCGCTGGGAACGTATCCTCTGCCGCCAGAAACAAGCATTTGTGCTTGAAAACGACCGCCTTTGGATATCGTTAATATCTTTTTATCGCCGTTTACTACCTGAACATTGTGCGGGGTTTTGATATCGGAGGCAAAAACTTCGCCTTCTTTGTCCGCGTCGATATATACCGTTTCCGGCTCTTCCGAATCCATATTAAAATCTATATCCTTTAAATTTAATATAATTTCGGTAACGTCTTCCACTATACCGGGTACGGACGAAAATTCATGGGAAATGCCTTCAATCTTAATTTCAACTATTTTGTAACCGATTATAGAAGATAAAAGTATTCTTCTTAAAGAATTCCCGATGGTTGTACCAAAACCTCTTTCCAGCGGCTCTACAATCATTTTTCCGTAATAGTCAGTATATGTATCTTTATCGAATTCTATTTTCTTTGGCTTAATAAGGGAAAGCCAATTTTTTTTCATATTTCCTCCAAAAAATTTTATTTGTAGCTTATTTAGAATAAAGCTCTACTATAAGCTTTTCATTTGCCGTAGATATAATTTCGTCTCTTAAAGGAATGCTTTTTAAATTACCGCTAAATTCTTCGGCAATCGCTTCGTAATATTCCGGACGCGTTTTTCTCGCGGACGAATCGACGGAATTTTTTATAACGTCTAATTTTTTGCCGTTTTCCGAAACGGATATCTTTTCGCTTGGCCTTAATATGTATGACGGAATATTAACCTTTTTCCCGTTTACTAAAAAATGCCCGTGGGTAATCAAAAGTCTTGCCGACTTTCTAGAAACCGCAAATCCCATTGTATAAACGGCATTATCAAGCCTTCTTTCCAATAATGAAAGCAGATTTTCGCCGGTAATTCCCTTCATTCTTTCGGCTGTTTTATATGTTTTTTTGAATTGTTTTTCCATAAGTCCGTATGTTCTCTTTAATTTCTGTTTTTCTCTTAACTGCTCGCCGTATTCAGATAATTTTCTTCTTATACCCTTATGTTCGCCCGGCGCGTATTCTCTTTTGTCGTATGAACATTTATCCGAAAAACATCTGTCGCCTTTCAGAAACAGTTTTCCGCCTTCCCTCCTGCATAATTTACAAACAGGTCCGTTGTATTTAGCCAATTTTCACCTCTTAATTTCAATATTACTTTATTTTTTATATTTTAAAATTTAAACCCTTCTTCTTTTTGGAGGTCTGCATCCATTGTGAGGTATCGGCGTAACGTCTTTAATAAGGGTAATATTAAATCCGGAACTTTGAAGCGCCCTTAATGCAGATTCTCTGCCGCCGCCAGGCCCTTTTATATAAACTTCGATATTCGATACGCCGTAATCTGCAACTTTTTTAGCTGCTTGCTCGGCCGCTACCTGTCCCGCATAAGGCGTGCTTTTTCTTGAACCTTTAAACCCGCTGGTTCCTGAACTAGCCCATGCAAGAACGTTTCCGCTTAAATCGGTAATACTCACGATAGTATTATTAAAGGTAGATTTTATATGTGCTACCGCATTTTGAATATTTTTTTTCTCTTTTCTTTTTTTTGGTGCGTTTTTCTTTATATTTGCCATCGATACCTCTTTTTATTAATTTTTCCTCAAGTTAAATTATTTTGCTTTAGCAGATGCTATAGTCGACTTTCTCGGACCTTTTCTTGTTCTTGCATTGGTTTTGGTTCTTTGGCCTCTTACCGGCAAACCTTTTTTATGTCTCAATCCTCTGTATGCGCCGATATCTATCAGCCTCTTAATATTCATCTGCACTTCTCTTCTTAAATCGCCTTCTACCTTATGCTCCCCTTCTATAGACTGCCTGATATCGTTTACCTGAGCATCCGATAAATCCTTAACTTTAGTATCCAAAGATACGGCGGCTTTATTTAAAATTTTGACGGATAAAGCGCGTCCAATTCCGTAAATATAAGTAAGCGCAATTTCTATCCTTTTATTTTTCGGTAAATCTATTCCTGAAATTCTTGCCATAATTATTCACTCCTCACGTTATATCTAAATCTTTTATATTATAATTAGTTATTAGCCCTGGCGCTGTTTATGCTTTGGGTTTTCGCATATTATCCTGATTACGCCTTTTCTTTTGATAACTTTACATTTATCGCAAATTTTTTTAACCGACGACCTGACTTTCACTTGTAAACTCCTTTTTAATTTATATTTATTACTTTCCTCTAAAAATAATCCTGCCTCTAGTTAAATCGTACGGCGAGAGCTGAACCGTAACCTTATCGCCGGCTAATATCTTTATGTAATGCATCCGCATTTTTCCGGATATGTGAGCCAGCACTTTATAACCGTTCTCCAATTCTACCCTAAACATGGCATTGGGCAAAGGCTCTACTACAGTTCCTTCAACTTCAATTAAATCTTCTTTATTAGACATAAATTCCTTATGTAAGTATTTGAGGCCCTTCTTTCGTAACTGCGACGGTATGCTCAAAATGAGCCGACAACTTCTTGTCTTTAGTCGTTACCGTCCATTTATTCTGCTTTATCTTAACCTTATATGAAGACTCGTTAATCATAGGTTCGATCGCTATAACCAATCCCTCGTTAATCAAAACGTCGTTCGATTCAATGTAATAGTTTGGAACCTGAGGATCTTCATGCAGCTTAAAACCTACGCCGTGTCCTACGAAGTCCCTTACTACCGAAAACTTATTCGTAACCGCATATTCTTCGACTGCTTTTGATATATCGTTTATTTTGTTGCCCATTACAGCCTTTGATATACCGATATTTAAAGCCTGCTGTGTAACTTCTATCAGCTTTGAAGCGTTATCGCTTATCTTTCCTACCGGTACCGTAATAGCGGCATCTGCATAATACCCGTTATAATAAATGCCGAAATCCAAACTTACTATATCGCCTTCTTTAAGCCTTCTCTGTGACGGAAACCCGTGTACGACATCTTCGTTTACGGATACGCACACCGAATAAGGAAATCCGCCGTACCCTTTAAACGCCGGCGACGCATTTAACGACGACGATATTTGTTCTGCCTTTATATCGTATTCAATAGTTCTTATTCCCGGCTTCGTTATTTCAGCGAGTTCATTTAATACTTTTCTGACTATTTGTCCTGATTTTTTTATGCCTTCTATATCTGTCTTATTTTTTAAACTGATCATTAATAAGGTTAAATCAGTGAAAGAATTTCGGTTTCCACCTCTTTCGGCGATTTCTCTCCGTTTACTCTTATTACTTTGCCTAATTTTTCAAAATGTTCTACGAGAGGATGGGTTACCTTATGATAAGTAGCTAATCTGTTTTTAATAACTTCAGGTTTATCGTCGTCTCTCGTTATCAAAGGTACCCCGCAATCATCGCAAGTTTCGTCGTTCTTAGGCTTATTATATTTCATATGATAAACTTTTTTACATTTCGGACATACCCTTCTGTTGGTTAACCTGTCTAGAATCGCTTCGTCTTTAACGTCTATATAAATTACTTTATCGACTTCAATGTTAAACTCGTTGAGCATTTCGTCCAACAGCACGTTCTGAGAAAGATCTCTCGGAAACCCGTCAAACAAAAAACCTTTTTTGTTTAAATTCTGCTGAATATTAGTCTTTATTATTTTAGCGACTAATTCGATAGGAACAAATTCTCCTTTATCCATATAAGATTTGGCTATTTGTCCGAGTTCGGTCTTTTTTTCCACATTTTCCCTTAATAAATCTCCGGTAGATATAAGTACGAAATCTTTTGTAACTGCAATATTTTTAGCCTGAGTGCCTTTTCCCGCCCCCGGAGGTCCTATAAGAATAAAGATTTTGCTTTTCATTTTTTTGCCCCTTTTTATATTTATATTATAGTTATTTTTTTGACGCTTTTTTTAACAAACTGTCGTAATTTCTGTATAACAGATGAGATTGTATCTGCACGATAGTATCCATTGCAACGACAACGACGATTAATAAACCGGTTCCGCCGAAATAAAACGGAACGTGAAATTTATTAATTAATATAGTAGGTATTAAGCATATTAGCGAAACGTATATTGCACCTATAAAAGTAACTCTGTTCAATATTTTATCTATAAAAGAGGCAGTTGATTTTCCGGGTTTAATGCCGGGTACATTACCTCCGTATTTACGCAAATCGTCTGCGACGTCGTCGACTTTAAAAGTTATAGCCGTATAAAAATAACAGAAGAAAAAAATTAAAATTACAAAAAATATATTGTATATTAATCCGTTAGGATTAAGATACTCGGAAATTTTTTCAAAAACCGGAACTTTTATAAAATTTGCAATCGTTGCTGGAAATAAAAGTATCGACATAGCAAATATAGGCGGTATAACACCTGGAGTATTAATTTTTAGAGGAAGATAGCTTGTCTGTCCTGAGTATAGTTTCCTGCCGACCATTTTTTTTGCGTACTGTATGGGAATTCTTCTCTGCGCAGATTCGACGAATACTATAAATCCTATAACTAATATCATAAATGCCGCAATTAATATCAGCAGCATTATATTTATTTCTCCGGTCTGAACAAACTTTATAGTATTCATAAATGCGCCCGGAATTGCCGCTACGATTCCCGCAAATATTATAAGGGATATACCGTTTCCTATACCGTGTTCCGATATTTCCTCGCCTATCCACATTACAAAAACAGTTCCCGCAGTAAGAGAAATTACCGATATAATAAGAAAGCTTAAGCCGGGATGCATAACTACCCGCATTCCGTCGGGGCTTCTCATGGCCATAATTCCGTAACTTATGCCTATAGACTGAAATAACGATAGCAAAACTGTACCGTATCTCGTGTATTGCATAAACTTTTTTCTTCCGGCTTCGCCTTCTTTTTGCAGTCTGTCAAGCGACGGAACTACCATAGGTAACATCTGAAAAATAATAGACGAACTGATGTAAGGCATAATACCGAGCGAAAATATGGAAAAACGGGCTAAAGCTCCGCCGGTAAACATATTGAAAAGTCCGAATAAATTGCTGTTTGTAGCGTTAAAAAACTGCGATAAAGCAATAGGGTTTACGCCTGGCGTAGTAATATGCACCCCTACCCTGAAAACTATAAACATTAAAAGAGTATATAGTATCCTATTGCGTAATTCAGGTATTTTCCCGATATTTTCGTAACTTTGAGCCATTTATTATATTATCCTTACGCTTCCGCCGAGCGATTCAATTTTTTCTTTAGCGCTTTTAGATATTTTATTGCATACTATATTTATTTTTCTGTTAATATCTCCGGAACCGAGCATTTTAAATTTGCTCTCGTTTTTCTTAAGAATTCCGTTCTCTTTTAAAATATCTATAGTAATATCGCCGGTTTTTATATTTTCGATAGCAGAAAAATTAATTACGGCATATTTTTCTTTAAGGGGGTTATTAAAGCCTCTTTTGGGAACTCTCCTGCTGAAAGGCATTTGTCCGCCTTCGAAACCGGGTCTTACTCCTCCGCCTGCCCTGGCATTCTGTCCCTTATTTCCTTTGCCCGATGTTTGTCCGTGTCCGGAACCTGCGCCTCTTCCAAGTCTTTTGACCTTTTTATTATTATGTCTGCCGAATTCGCTTAAACTGATCATTATAGTGTATTCCTCTTAATGTAAATATTATTGTTTGTTTCTTCTCTTATTTAGTTCGCCTTTATAAAAAAAAGACGATATGCATTTTAAAGTAGCGTTTGCAACGTTATGAGGATTAGAAGAACCTATGGATTTTGCGTAAACGTTTTTAACTCCCGAAAGTTCAAAAATAGCTCTCATTGCGCCGCCGGCTATAATTCCCGTACCTTCAGGCGCAGGTTTCATAAATACGTATCCTGCTCCGCTTTTTCCATACTGCTCGTGAGGTATAGAATTTTTATGCACCTTAACCCGTATAAGATTTTTTTTTGCCTGCTCTGTTCCTTTTCTTATAGCTTCAGGCACTTCCTTTGCTTTGCCCAGCCCGATACCGACATAGTTTGCATCGGGATCTCCCGCGACTACTAAAGCAGAAAAACCGAATCTTCTTCCGCCTTTAACAACCTTGGCTACTCTTGAAATATGAATTACTTTGTCCTTAATATTTAAATCTTCAGCGTTTAACCTATCCAAATTATCCTCCAATTTTCATGTATCTAAAATTTTAAACCGCTTTCTCTTGCCGCGTCGGCTAAAGCTTTGACTCTGCCGTGATAAATGTATCCGTTTCTGTCGAATGCAACTTCCGTTATGGACTTTTGCAGGCACAGTTCCGCAATTTCTTTGCCTACTATTTTGGCAGTCTCTACGTTTCCCTTATGGCCTTTAATCTTGCCTTTAACTGCGGCATTGAGCGATGAGACTTGCGCAAGAACTTTATTGTCGAAAGAAAAAACCTGGACATAAATGTTGTTTAAACTCTTAAAAATGCACAAACGCGGTTTCGTGTTGTTTTTCATTACGGTTTTAATATGCGCTTTTCTGCGAATTCTCTTTTCAATCTTATCTTTCATATTTTATTCCTTATGTTTTTATTCTGTTTTTTTATATTATTTTCCGGAAGCCTTTCCTACTTTCCGCTTAATAACTTCATCCGAATATTTAATTCCTTTGCCTTTATAAGGCTCCGGTTTTTTAAGTTCCCTTATTCTTGCCGCAACAAGACCGACAAGCTCTTTATCAAACCCGCTTATTTTCAGCAGAGTATTTTTTTCTACCGCTATTTTTATACCGTCCGGGATTTCAAAATTTACCTGATGCGAAAAACCGAGATTTAAAACTAAAATTTTATTTTTTACTTCAGCCCTGTAACCTACTCCTATTATTTCTAAATCCTTTACAAACCCTTTAACTACCCCTATAACCGAATTAGCTATTATAGTTCTGGTTAATCCGCTGAATTTTTCAAATTCGGGATTATCGTTTTTTAATTTAACCGAAACGGATGAATCGGTCATTTCTAATACAATTCCTTCGGGAATTCTTTTAGAAACTTTTCCGAGAGGACCGGATGAAGTAAACACTCCTTCCTTCAGTTCTATTTTAACTTCTTTGGGAATTTCGATAATTTTCTTTCCTATTCTTGACATTTTATTATTCCTATTACCTTTAAGTTTAGTATAGCCTAAAATCTATACCTGTTATTAAGCCGATTAATAAATACGACAGCGTTATTATACTATTTTAATTAAAAAACTTTCAATAATGAAAGTCCGCCTATATTTTTTTCTTTGCATTCCGCATCGGATAATATTCCGGCAGAAGTAGAAAAAACCTCCACGCCTAATCCGTTTTTATACGACCTTATATCTTTTACTTTTTTATAAAACCTTATGCCTGGAGTGCTCGTTGTCTCAATATCGATAATCGTCGGCTTTTTATTTTCAAAATAGGCTAATTTTACGTTTATCGACTTTAAAGGCACAGAGTCGGCATTTTCTATCGAATAATCTTCTATAAAACCTTTTTTCTTTAAAATTTCGCATAAATTTTCTTTTAATCCGGAATAAGGAATATTTACGTTTTCCTTTCCAGCCTTATAAGCGTTTTTAATTCTTACTACCATATCCGATACCGGGTAATTCATTTATTTTTCCTCTCGCAAATATTTATAAATATTATTATTTTATTACCAGCTGGATTTAGTGACCCCTGGAATTAATCCTTTGCTTGAATTTGTCCTGAAACATATTCTGCACATATCGAATTTTCTGTAATATCCTCTCGGTCTTCCGCAAATTGGACACCTGTTATGCGCTCTTACTTTAAATTTCGGCGCTCTCTGCGCTTTCACTATCATCGATTTTTTAGCCATTTATTGTCTCCTAATTTCTAAAAGGAAAGTTAAAGCTTTTTAAAAGTTTATATCCGTCATCGTTATTTTCTGCGGACGTAACAATAGTTATATTCATACCTTTAATTTTTTCGATAAGTTCATAGCTTATTTCCGGAAATATAACCTGCTCTTTTACTCCAAGGGTATAATTGCCTCGGCCGTCAAAAGCTTTTTTCGATAAACCTTTAAAATCTCTTACCCTTGGAAGCGATATATTTATAAGTTTGTCAAAAAAATCATACATCCTGTCGCTTCTTAGCGTAACGAAACAGCCTATTTCCTGATTTTCTTTTAATTTGAACGCCGCAATAGATTTTTTAGCTTTAGATACTACGGGCTTTTGGCCAGCAATTTTGGTTAACTCGTTTAAAGACTGCTCGATAATTTTCGAGTTGGAAGTCGCCTCTCCAAGCCCCATATTTATTACAATTTTAACCAGCTTAGGTATCTGATTTATGTTTTTATAACCGGTTTCTTTAATCAAATTCGGAATTACCGAGTTCTTGTAAAATTCTTTATATCTTGATGACAATTTTTAATCCTCCAAAATTATATTTCGGATCCGCATTTCTTACAAATCCTTGCTTTTTTCCCTTTATCGTCTATATTTACGGAAAACCTGACGGCTTTTTTGCATTTTTGACAATACAATTGAACGTTAGACAAATTTACTGGAGCTTCTTTATCTACAATTCCTCCCGGTTCTTGCGCGCTTCTCGGCTTTATATGCCTTTTAATCATATTGATTTTTTCGATATAGACTCTATTTTTTTCCGAATCTATACGAATTATTTTACCGGTTTTTCCTTTTTCCTTGCCTGCGGTAACCATTACGTTATCGTTCTTTTTTAATTTAATAGTCATATTATAGGACCTCTGGGGCTAAAGATATAATTCTCATAAATTTTTTTGCTC
Organism: bacterium; assembly: GCA_021788495.1. Next base: position 20,976 of record JAJYKQ010000010.1, read on the forward strand.
TTAATTCGCGTGCTACCGGACCGAAAATACGCGTACCTATAGGTTCATTCTGATTATTTATTAATACCGCTGAATTATTATCGAATCTTATATAGCTTCCATCAGGACGTTTTACTTCTTTTACCGTCCTGACTATAACAGCCTTAGAAACGTCTCCTTTCTTTACTTTTGAATTTGGAATTGCCTCTTTGACGGAAACTACTATTATGTCGCCTATCTCTGCATATTTTCTTTTAGATCCGCCAAGAACTTTTATGCACATTAGTTTTTTAGCACCGGAGTTATCGGCCGATTTTAATACCGTCTGCATCTGAATCATTTTTATAGCCTCATAATTAAATTGTAATTATAAAATTGTTGCCTTAGATAACTTTTTTAAGATTCCACCTTTTATCTTTTGAAAGCGGTCTTGTTTCTATAAATATAACTTTATCGCCTTCATGCGAAATGTTATTTTCGTCGTGAATTTTAAATTTTTTAATCTTTTTTACGTATTTTTTATATACGGGATGTTTTACTATGTCCGAAACTATAACAACCCTCGTCTTGTCCATTTTATCCGATGAAACTATGCCGGTTAACGTTTTTTTCATATTTATATCTCCTGCTTCCTTTCGTTAAAAATAGTTTTTATTCTTGCAATAGATTTTCTGACGGCTTTAATTCTTTTTGGATTTTCTAAAGCGCCTAACGACTTTTGGACGACAAGATTAAATATTTCTTTTCTTAAGTCGGACTCTTTTACCTTCAGTTCATCTTCTTTCATGGCTTTTAATTCTTTGAATTTCATAATATGTTAAAATTCTCCTCTTTCGATAAATATAGTTTTAAGCGGCAACTTATGAGATGCAAGTCTGAGAGCTTCTTGCGCTACTTCTTTAGGAATACCCTCCATCTCATATAGTACCAAGCCTGGTCTGGCTACGCAGACCCATTCTTCAACTGAGCCTTTGCCTTTTCCCATTCTGGTTTCGGCAGGTTTTTTAGTAATAGGTTTATCGGGAAATATCCTTATCCATACCTTTCCGCCCCTTTTTACGAATCTGGTCATTGCAATTCTGGCGGCTTCTATCTGTCTAGCCGTAATATATCCGCATTCCGTAACTTTTAAACCGTAATCTCCGAAGGCCAATGAATTACCGCGTGTAGCCTTGCCCTTCATTCTACCCTTCATCTGCTTCCTGTATTTTGTTTTAGCAGGCATTAACATAATCTAATCACCTTTTATTGTTATTTATAATACGTCTCTTTTATAAATCCAAACTTTTATGCCGATTTTGCCGTATGTCGTATTAGCTTCGCATGTACCGTAATCGATATCTGCTCTTAAAGTATGCAGGGGCACTCTTCCCTCTCTATACCATTCCGTTCTCGCTATTTCGGCACCCGCAAGTCTTCCTCCGCAGGTAATCTTTATTCCTTTTGCTCCGCTTTTCAATGCCATAGTTACGCTCTTTTTCATAGCTCTTTTAAATGCGACCCTTTTTTCAAGCTGGGAAGCTATGCTTTCGGCGACTAAAATTGAGTCTAATTCGGGTTTTTTAACCTCAAGCACGTTAATTTCTATATCTTTAGCTTTTATATTATTTATATCGGCTATCTCTTTTTTAATGTTGTCGAATTCCGACGAACCTTTTTTCCCGTATATAATACCGGGTCTGGCCGCGAACACGTCTATTAATAATTTTTCGGCTTTCCTTCCTATATTTATTTTAGATATACCTGCCGAATACAGTTTCTTCTTTAAAAAATCTCTTGTTTTTAAATCGGCATGCAAAAATTTTGCATAATTTCTGTCGCTGTACCATCCTGAATCCCAAGTTTTATTGATGCCTATCCTAAGTCCTATTGGATTAACTTTCTGCCCCAAAATCTACCTCCGTTTTAAATTTCTTCTAGAACAATTTTTATATTGCTCATACGTTTTTTAACGGTTGCGCCGCGTCCCATTGCCTTAGGCATCAACCTCTTTAAAGATAACGACATATCTACGTTAATTTTAGATACTATTAAATTATCGACATCCACTCTTCCCGTCGTCGATGCGTTAGCTATGGCGGAATTTAAAAGTTTTAATACAGGATAGGCGGATTTCTTTTTAGTAAACTTCAGAACGTTAATAGCATCGTAAACTTTTTTGCCTCTAATCAAATCCACAACTAATCTTGCTTTCTGTGGAGACACTTTAATATATTTTGCCTCTGCTTTAAACTGCATTTTCTACCCCTTATATTTTGTTTTAATGGTCTATTTAGAACCGCCGCCTGTTTTTACTTTAGCCTTCCTGTCGCCGGAATGCATTGTAAATGTTCTTGTAGCGCTGAACTCGCCTAATTTATGACCAACCATATTCTCGCTTACAAAAACCGGAATAAATTTTTTTCCGTTATGAACCGCAAATGTAAAACCTACCATGGAAGGTATAATGGTAGATCTTCTTGACCATGTTTTAATTATTTTTTTGTCGTTAGAGTCAAATGCTTTTTCTACTTTTTCTAAAAGCGATTTATCGGAAAACGGACCTTTTTTAATAGACCTTGCCAACTTTCATTCTCCTTTATTAATAAATTTATTTACCCTTTCTTCTTGAAATTATATACTTAGAGGTTAATTTATTTTTTCTGGTTTTATAACCTTTAGTGGGTACGCCCCAAGGTGTAACAGGATGACGACCTCCTGAAGTTTTTCCCTCGCCTCCTCCGTGAGGATGATCGATTGGGTTCATGGCTACGCCTCTTACAGAAGGTCTGATCCCAAGCCACCTTGATCTGCCCGCCTTCCCGATGCTAATATTTTCATGTTCTATATTTCCAATCTGTCCTATAGTTGCATAACATTTTTCTGGTACAGTCCTAAATTCGCCCGACGGCATTTTGAGCTGTGCATAACCTGCATCTCTTCCGAGCAATTCGGCATACGCTCCTGCGCTTCTTACAAGTTTTCCGCCGTTATTTGGTTTCATTTCAATGTTGTGAATCATAGTTCCAACGGGTATATTATACAACGGAATACAGTTTCCAGGCTGTATATCGGCCTTTTCGGACGATATTACCGAATCTCCTTTTTTTAAACCCGCCGGACAAAGAATATATCTTTTTTCTCCGTCGATATAGCTTAGCAGGGCAATCCTTGCAGACCTGTTAGGATCATATTCTATTTCTATTACTTTTGCGGGAACTTCTCTTTTATCCCTTTTAAAGTCGATAATTCTATATCTTCTTTTATGCCCTCCGCCTTGGTGTCTTGTAGTAATTCTGCCGTAATTATTTCTACCGGCATTTTTTTTATATTTAGCGAGAAGACTCTTTTCGGGAAAATCCCTTGTAATTTCAGAAAAATCGGAAACGCTTTGAAACCTTCTTGCGCTTGAAGTTGGTTTGTATTTTTTTATTGGCATATTATTCTCCGAATTAAACTTCTAATGCAGATATTCTCTGCCCTTCTTTAAGTTTTATATAGGCTTTCTTAGTATTTGGAAGTTTTCCATTGTACTTTCCGACTCTGCGAAACTTTCCTCTCGTAATTACGGTGTTCACGTCTTCTACTTTGACGTTAAAATACTTTTCTACTGCATCTTTTATATCTTTTTTATTTGCCGATTTATTCACGTTAAAGATAAAAGTATTGTTTAATTCTCTAAATTTTAAGCTTTTTTCCGATTGAACGGCTTTTTCAATGACTAAACTTAATTCTTTCATATTGAAAGGTTCCTCTCTAATTCTTCGTTTGCTTTAAGCGTGATTATAATTTTTTCATATTTTAAAAGGTCTATAATATTAAGCAAATTTACTAACACCGCTTTATAATTCATAAGATTTCTAGTAGATTTAATAATCTTAGAGTCGTTATTCGACGTAGGCAGTACAAGCAATCCTTTTTTTATCCCTAAATTATTAAAAATACTTGCCATCTCTTTTGTTTTTATCGCAGGCAATTCAAAATCTTCCACAAATACGATTTTATCTTCTTTTAAAAGATGCGATAAGGCTGATTTTATAGCCGCCTTTCTTGCTTTTTTCGGCATATCTTTTTTATAATTCACTTCATTCGTCGGTCCAAAAACAGTACCGCCGCCTTTCCATATAGGCGATCTGGTAGAACCCGCCCTTGCTCTTCCTGTTCCTTTTTGCTTCCATGGTTTAATACCGCCGCCGGAAACTATTTTCCTGTTTTTTGTTGAAGCTAAACCAAGTCTTTTATTTGCTAAAGTCAACAAAACAAACTCTTTTATTAAAGGTTCTTTAACCGGATACATATAGACTGATTCGTTTAAGTCTAAATTTCCTACCGGTTTATTGCTTATATTTACGACACTTGCGCTTTGACCCATTATAATAAACCCCTTTTTCTCACTTATTTAATTTTCTGCCGGACTTATCAGCCGCGTATATATATATTATGTTATTGTTTGCGCCCGGAACTGCGCCTTTAACATACATAAGATTTTGTTCGCCGTCAATCTTAACTAATTTTAAATTCAAGACGGTATTTCTTGCCATACCCATATGCCCCGGCATTCTCAAACCCTTAAATACTTTAGAAGGATATGAAGACTGTCCTATAGAACCCGGCGCTCTGTGAAACATGGAGCCATGCGTATCTTTACCGCCGCCGAAACCCCATCTCTTTACTACGCCCTGATAGCCTTTACCTTTAGAAATGCCGGTTATAGATACGCTTTTTACATCGTTAAAAACGGATATATCGATAGTATCGCCTATTTTAATTTCATCGATTTCCGCACCTCTGAATTCCTTGAGAACTTTAAGAGGAGTTAAATTATTTTTAGTAAATTTACCGAGAACAGGTTTGTTTAATCTAAAGGACTTTGCTTCTCCGTAACCTAACTGCAATGCGTCATAACCGTCAGACTGTTTATTTTTTTTTTCGACTACCGTACATGGACCGGCTTCTATAACTGTTACGGGGACTATCATACCGTCCTGGTCGAATATCTGCGTCATTCCTATTTTTTTTCCAATTAGCGCTTTTATCATTTTTAATACTCCAAGATTCAATTATATCTGCTTAATATCGACGTCTATACCGGACGATAAATCTAATTTCATTAATGCATCTATCGTCGCTTGATTCGGTTCAAGTAAATCTATAATTCTTTTATGCGTTCTCATTTCGAATTCTTCCCTTGATTTTTTATCTACATGCGGCGATCTTAGAACGCAATATTTATTAATTTTTGTAGGCAGAGGTATCGGTCCGCTAATTTTAGAACCAGTTTGCTTAGCGGTTTCCACTATTTCTGATACGGATTGGTCAAGTAAACGATGATCGTATGCTTTCAGCCTTATTCTTATTTTTTGAATTTCCATGTTAATCTTATATTTCCTCTTTATTTGTTATATTTCCAGATTACTGTATCCGTTGATTTATTCGATAACCTCTGTTATAACGCCTGCACCTACGGTATGTCCGCCTTCCCTGATTGCAAATCTTAATTCTTTCTCGG
>JAJYKQ010000066.1 GCA_021788495.1 bacterium
TAAAGTTTTGCTCATTTCCATAGATAATTTAAGATACGACTGCGTAAGTTACGCACAAGAAAAGCCGCACCTGAAACAGTTTTATGTGGAAAATTTGGTCGATACCCCTACGATAGACGAAATTGCCAAAAACTGTTCCGTCTTTACCAACTGTTTTTCGACGTCCTCATATACTACGGCGGCACAGGAAAAAAAGGTGTCTGATTTATTTTATTCCTTTACTCACGACTGCGTTTGCATGCGGTTGGGATTTTTGAAGCCTAATTTGCCGTTTGAAATCGCTTATCCGCCTCTAACGTCTGCCATATAAAAACATATAAATATTAATAAAAATAAAAAGCGGTATTCCTGAATCTCAGGCAGAAATCTATTGAAAATCGTAATGCATTAGATATATAATATATACATAAACTAAATTAAATAAAAAAATGTTAACGATGAACCTGCCGAAAAAAATAATTAACTGGAACAATGATAAAAATGAATGGTTGAAATCGGAAAGAAATATATCTTTTGAAGAAATAATAGTTGCAATAGTAGAACACGATAAATTAATAGATATTATTCAAAATAACGGAAAATATATGGACCAGAAAGTTTTTGTCGTTGAAATAGAAGATTATATATATTTATGTCCCTTTATCGAAAACGATAATGAAATATTTTTAAAAACTATTTATCCAAGCAGAAAGCTTACTAAAACATTTTTAAACAAAGGCGGTTTGAAAAATGAAAAAGATTAAATATTCTGATAGCGAAGACGAGCTCAATTTATTAGATGAACTGGAAAAAGGTAATTTTAAATCCGTACCCGGCGTAAAAAAAGAAATAGGCAGGATTAAAAAAATTATGCAAGACAACTTTTATTCAGAAAAGAAAATAATTAATATAAGGCTTTTAAATAGGGACGTAGCAAAGATTAAAGCGCTTGCCCTTAAAGAAGGGATTCCGTATCAAGTCTTAATAAGGTCCGTTATTCACAAGTATGTCGAAAATAATATATAATCATTAGCAAAAGGAGGAAAAATGAGACTGAAAGTAGATGAAAAAAACGATGCTTTATACTTTTGGGTCAAAAAAGTGGTCTGATTTATTTATTCCTTTACTCCCGACTGCGTTTGCTCGTAGCCGGGAGTTTTTTATAAAACATAGCCATTTATTGAAGATAAATGTAAAAAGAAATACAATGTATATATGAATATAGAATGGGACGACGTTAAAAATGAGCTGCTAAAAAAAAGAGGTATTTGCTTCGAAGATGTTATAGCAGCCTTGCAAACAAACAAGTTAATTGCAGTAAAAGAGCATAAATAAATTTTGATTAATTTTATTATATAGGAGATATTATATATGCCAGAAGGCTCTAAAGTTTTGCTCATTTCCATAGATAATTTAAGATACGACTGCGTAAGTTACGCACAAGAAAAGCCGCACCTGAAACAGTTTTATGTGGAAAATTTGGTCGATACCCCTACGATAGACGAAATTGCCGAAAACTGTTCCGTCTTTACCAACTGTTTTTCGACGTCCTCATATACTACGGCGGCGCATGCTTCGCTGTTCACGGGCCTTTATCCCTCCAGGCACGGCGTAAGGCCGTTTTTTTATAAAAAATTGAACAGGGAAAGCGTAACTTTGGCCGAAATTTACAAAAAAAACGGGTATAAAACTGTTTTGTATTCCGACGTTATCGAGCTTTTTCAGCCGGTAGGGCTTACCAAAGGTTTCGATTTCGTTTTTGCGGGCGATATAAAAGAACTGTTTAAACATCTTTCGTCTTATCAAAAAGACGAAAAGGTCTTCTGTTTCGTCCATCTGTTCGACGCCCACGAGCCGTATATTTATTCGCAAAACTATAACGAAAACCGGTATAACGACGAATATTATTCCTTTATGAATAAAATGTCGGCGGTCTATAAGATACCGGTAGTAAGCAACGACCCTTTTGCCCTCTGGAATAATTTTTCGGGCAAAGTGAACTATAACGTCCAGATAATGCTTCCCGCATATATTTACGGAATAAACAAGTTCGACAAGGGGCGTTTCAGGCATATTTATAATACCCTTAAAGATTTCGGCTATTTCGGCGAAGAAAACATATATTCTATTTTTGCCGACCACGGGGAAGGCAGGATAGCCCAATTCGACCAGCCTGTTTTCGGGCACATGGGGGAGCTGTTCGACGAGGTAATCCATATTCCTTTCATTCTTCATGCCCCTCAGCTTAAAAAAGAGTTCATTGGCAGGCTTGTTTCTATAGCGGATATATTTCCCGCGCTGGTTTCTTTGTCGGAATTAAATATAGGTTCTTCCGTTCCCGCGGAAAGCCCGCGGCAGGAACAAGAAAACGCTTCAGATTCAGACGCTTCGGGTTTAGATATAGACGGTCAATCTTTCTTGGCTGATACCGAAAGAGAATACTGCTATTCGGAATTTTGCACGCAAAATATGTATAACGAAATTATGCAGTTTACGTCCGCCGTTTACGACAGGAATAAAAACGGCGCGTCTTTAAAAGATAAATATTTCCTGTCGCAGAGGTCCATAAGGACGAAGGATAAAAAATATATGTTCATACCGGACAACATTACTCCGGCGGAAGGCAAAAAAATCGTAGAAAACGTAAATCTGTCCGACGAAGATTTTATCATAGAAATGTTTAATATGGTTATGCGGAAAAGGATAAGCAAACCGGAGTATTTATATCTTCTAAATTCGCTTAAATCCAAACAGGCTACCAGGGCAAGCGTTTATCAGGGCATGGTTTCCGCTGAAATTTACAATAGGCCGAAAAATTTCTATTTCGACCTTATAAGCGACCCGATGGAAGAAACGCCGGTAATATTAAACGTTGCCCTTACCGATTCGGCGAAATATATCGAAATTTTAAATAAAATAGAAAAAAGCGCCGTTATTTCGGAAAACTTATTCGACGGCGGCGGGGCAGGCGGCGCCGGAAACGGGGAGAGGGCAAAAATTGTATTCGCCCAGCCGGAATCTGGTGCGGGGGTTGACGAAGAAAACGCCTCGGCTGAGTTTCTAAACCAGAAAGCCTCGTTAAGCATGGAAATAATTAAAGAAGCTTACGACAGGTTCGGGGATAAAGTGGGCTTAGCCTTTACGGGCGGGAAAGACTCCTCCGTCCTGCTCGACTTAACAAGAAGGGCGTTTGACGGAAAAATTCCGTTTAAAGTTATAACCATTGACACTTCCGCCGAGTTCCCGGAAATTAGAGAATTTATAGAAAAATTAAAACAGGCATGGGGGTTCGACCTTTTAACTTATTCTAACAAAGAAGCGATTAAGGCGGGTTACCCGATAGCCAAAGACAAAGCTGACTGCTGCAATGCCCTCAAAACCATGCCTTTAAAACAGTCTATTAAAGACCTGCACCTTAAAGCGATGATGACCGGCATAAGAAAAGACGAAAACGAAGCCCGCGCGAACGAGGTTTATTTTTCCAAAAGGAAAGACCCGCACCATTTCAGGGTTCACCCCATACTGCACTTTACGGAGGCGGATATCTGGAGTTATATAAAATTAAATAATCTTCCTTATTGCAAGCTTTACGAGGAGGGTTACAGGTCTATAGACTGCGCCCCATGCACGCAAAAAACTACAATGGACAAATCTATCGCCGAACGTTCGGGACGCTCTCAGGACAAAGAAGCGGCTATGGATAAGTTGAGGAAGCTGGGATATTTTTAATTAAAGGAAATAGTCGGCGGTCTTGCCGTAACGGTAAAAGAGCTTGCCGCAGCGCAAAAAAAGACAAAGGAAACCGTCAGGAGTCTTGTTGTAGATATGGACGGCGTCAAAAAACAGCATCCGATTTTATTTAAAACAATATGCTAACCGGAATCGCATAAATATTTTTTCCAAAGGGTAGTATCTTGTCGCCCGCATACAGCACGAAGCCTGATTTAAAATTTTCGATATTTTCCTTCAAACCTATAATATGTTTAAAGTCTTTTTCGCTAACCGTTTGAGACATTTTGACTTCTATCGCTATGATTTGCCCGTCTTTTTGCAAAATAAAATCTATTTCTTCCTTGTCGTGGGTTCTGTAAAAATAAAGCCCGGACGGATAATTTAAATATTTTATTCCTTTTAACAATTCCGAAAATACGAAAGTTTCGAGTATGGCGCCGTTATAACGCGAATTAATAAAATCTTCTACGGAGTTAATGCCGAGCATATAAGACAATATACCGCTGTCGGTCATATATATCTTAGGCATTTTAACAAATCTTTTATTAATATTTTTACTAAAAGGAGTCAGGATATAAATCTGATAAACTTTTTGTAGCAAATAAATATAGTTATCTAACGTTTTATTGTCTATACCCGCGTCTTTAGAAAGTTCGGATTTATTAAATAAATTCGCGGATAGAGGCGCTATCATATTTAGCATTCTGATAAATTTATCTATATGCCTGAGTTCCCCTATATCCCTTACGTCTCTTTCTATATAAGTCATTACGTAAGAACTGAACCATATGCGCCTTATTTTTTCCGAATCTAAGCGCTGCACTCCCGGATAGCCGCCTTTAATAATTTGCGTAAATATCGATGTTTGATTTATTTTTGGAACAACAAAATTTTCTATGCCGCTTTTAAACAATATATCCGCTATATTTTCTTTTTTATATGCAATTTCTTTAGCCGTTAAAGGAAAAAGTTCGAATATTCCAATTCTTCCGGCAAGCGTGTCGGCGATATTTTTAAACGAAATTATATCCGAAGAACCGGTCAAAAGAAAACGCCCCGGAGTTTTGTTAGAATCTACGTCGTATTTAATAGTATTTAAAATTTCCGGTACTTTTTGTATTTCATCTAAGACGACCGGTTTTTTAAGATTTTTAATAAAAGAAACAGGATCTGATTTGGAAGAGTTATATGCGTTTATATCGTCGAAAGTAACGTAATTTTCAAATATCTGCATAGCCAAGGTGGACTTTCCGGTCTGCCTTGCTCCAGTTATTAAAGTTACGGGGAATGATTTTAATGATTCTATTACGCCGGGCATTATTATCCTTGGAAATAAAGTTCTGCTTTCGTTCGAATCTTTTTTCAACCTATCAGGATTATTAGGATTCATTATAGTAGTATGCTCATTTAATATTAAGTAATATAATACCATAATATTTTAAATTTTACAATCTGGATATTAAGTTTACTCTGTATTCATTGTCAAAATTTATTTATTTATTTTTCTTTTTAAAAATTAAAATATATTAAATAAAGTTATCCCGCGCTTCCGGACTTTTGTAACATTTTTGCAACAAAAATTTAACGCTGCCTTAACAAAACCTTCATAATAGCGTAACATTAAAATAGTATAATCTTAATCATAA
>JAJYKQ010000067.1 GCA_021788495.1 bacterium
CTATCCAACTGAGCTATGAACGCATAGAAGGAAAATATATTCATTTAAATAATATCATTTATACCAATTTCTGTCAAATCGACAGCCTTATCGGACAGCCTATTTAGCCGTCGCCGTTTTTTTGCGTCGCCGTTTTCTTAGCCGTCTTCCGCCGATTATTTAATTCTTTAAAAATCCGCAAATCCTCAAAATATAAACCGTTAAATATATTTTGTAACATTAATTTAACAAAAATTTAATATAAACGAAACAAAAGCTTCATAATATTTACACATTAAAAAAATATAATTGAATTATATTAAAAATTAATTTGATTATAAAAACAAAAAATTATGAAAAATAAATATTTATTAGTATTGTTTTTTATTGCCGTGCGCCTGTTTTTAAATGCGGATGCGGTTTTCGGCAATTCGATATATAAAGCTGAAAACAAGAATTTAGATATTTTGCTTAAAAAATACGATATAACTCTTGCAAAGCCGGAAATTATACCTGCGAATATTAATAAAAAGAGGGTTAAAAATGGAAGCGGCATCCATAATCGTATATTTAACTATAGACACGGTTATAAAATAGTAAAAAAGCAAACTATCCCCGGTTTTCTCAGGCAAAAAGTTTCACTTGCCGGCAGTGGAAGCGTTAAATCCGCGTTAATGCTCCTGTCGCGCGAAACAGGCGTTCCCGTTATTTTTTACGGAGGTTTTCCTGCTAAATTAAAAAACGAGGCATATTATAAAGACGTTCCTTTATACAAGGTATTAAAAGGGCTGGTAATTTCCAACGGCTTTAAATACGCCTATAAAAACGGAATGTTATATATACGTGCGACGGAAGAAAAAACGTTTCATATCCCGGTTTCCGACTTGCTTTCGTCTTTTTCGTCCACGGTCGGAATAAGCGGTATAAACGGGCAGAACGGCAATAATAATATAAGCAATTCTAATTCCGGCGGAATGCAGGGCGGCCAGAATATCGGGAGCGTCCAGCCAGTTGCGGCAGGTACGGCAAATTCCTTAAATCCTTCAGGCAATACTAACGGAAGCAGCGCGCTGTCTTCCAGCCCGTCCGGCTCTATTTCCTTGACGCTTTCGGAATCGGACAGCCTCTACGGAATTATTTCAAAAAATATTAAAGAAATGCTCACGAAAAAAGGAAAATATTTCATTAACCCCAAAGACGGATTAATATGGGTTAAAGACAGGGTTTCCAACGTAAGCGAAATTTCCGCCTATATAAAAAGAATCGATAAATTTCTTTCAAAACAGGTTTTTTTAAAAGTAGAGGTAATAGACGTAAGTTTAAATAAAGGATTTCAAACCGGCATAAACTGGAATCTGCTATTTAACCAGGCTTTTAAATCGAATGCTTTCGGTGCGGATTCGATATCGGTTGCGGCTCAGCTTGCCTCCGGCAATAATATATCCAATGCGCCGTATATAGGTTTTACCGGTTCGGGAAACAGCAGCGCTATTTTAAATGCGCTTAAAACGCAGGGGACGGTTAACGTAATATCCCAGCCGAGGCTTGTTTTAATGGACGGACAGACGAGGCTGATTTCATCGGGAACGATAACTCCGTATATTTCTAGCATACAGACTATGGCTTTAAGTTTGTCCCAAACGGAAACTTATCCGGTTATATCGCAGGTTCAGACCGGACTTTCCATATCCTTTACTCCGCATATAAATTTTAAAAACAATTCGGTATCCGTTACTTTAAGCCTAATCGACAATTCGATAACCGGTTACCAGTCTTTTTCCGTCAGCGGCGACAGTTTCAGCAACCCTGTAATAGAGTCGAAAAGTTTTTCCGATACCGTTAACGTAAAATCAGGCTCTACGATACTTGTAGGCGGTATATTGACTACGGATAAAACAAAAAATGCCTATGGAATTCCTATATTGTCGAAAATTCCGTTGTTAGGGTATTTATTTAACTCTATAAACGATTCGAGCCAGAAGGAAGACCTACTTATTATGCTAACACCTAAAATAACTTTGTGAACTTTTACGGCGGTTTTTTTATGAAGATAGGCGAATATTTAATATCGAAAGGAAAATTGACGGAAACCCAGCTAAGAGACGCTCTTTTCGTGCAGTCCATCAGCGAAAAAAGATTAGGCGAAATTTTGATAGAAAGCGGTTATATTGCGGATTCCGATGTAGCCGCTTATCTCGCTTACGATTCAGGCAGAGAATATTTTAGCGAATTAAACAGTCTTTCTTTGTATATAGATAAGCAGGAAAACGAAGAGCTCGGTTTCGCCTTCCTTTACGATATTCCGGCGGTAGCTATAAGAAAAGGGAACATTCCTTATATAATTTGCAGTGAAATTACCGCAAATTTTTCCGAAAAAATGGCATTCGACGAAAATTTAAAAAAATTCCAGATAGGATTTTCGACAAAAAGAAAAATTTATGAAGCCCTTAACCAAATATTTATAAGCAAAACCGTATTTTCCGAAAAAGAAATTTTAGAAGAAGCGATAGAGATCGCTTTATTGAAAGGCTCTCCTAATATAAGAATTAAACGGTCCGAAAATTTTTATATGGTCATAATGGATACGGAAATAAGACAGGAAAACATCAGGATCTTAAGTTTAGAGTCCGGCCGGAAAATAATAAATATAATAGCCGGGAATTGCCAGATAACATTGAAAAAAGGTCAAGGGTTGGACGCAAAATTCGTATTCGTTTCTAATTTTTATAAAGGCGTGCGCGTTAATATAAGAGTCGCATTTTTGCCTATTTCTTCAAAATTAGATAAAGAATCGTCTCTTTTCGAAGCGGTTTTAAGAATTCACGGGCTTAATAAGGTTTTTGATTTTAAATATATCGGATTTGCGGACGATAAAGTTGAATTATTAAAAAAATCCTATATCCATCCGCACGGGCTGATTATTTCGACGGGACCTACCGGTTCAGGCAAAACTACGACTTTTTACGCAATGTTAAAACTTTTGTCGCAGAAGAAAAGTTCTGTCATAACTATAGAAGACCCCGTAGAAATAGAACTCAGAGAATCCAATATTACCCAGATGAATATATCGGAAGATTTCGGCTATTCCGAAGCCGTCCGCATTATGCTTAGGAGCGAGCCGGATATTATGATGATAGGCGAAATAAGGGACGAGATAACGGCAAAACATGCATTAATCGCCGCGGAAACAGGGCATCTCGTTCTTACGACGCTACATACAAATTCTTCGCTCTCGATATTCGGCAGGTTTAAATCTCTTAACGTAGATTTGGTACAGTTGTTTTCCGTTTTAAGGTTCGTAACCGCGCAAAGGCTTTATAATCCGCTTTGTCCGGATTGCAAAAGAAAAGTTATGCCGGATAAGTTGCCGGCTATGTACAGATATGCTTTAGAGGAAAATTTTAAGTTTACCGCGTCGATGCCCTCAAAGACTAACTTGCGAGAAGTTTCCGGTTTCGATTCGGTATATATAAGAGGCGAAAAAAATTGCAATAACTGCGGAGGCACGGGATATGCCAAAAGAAAACCGTTAATCGAAATTGCGGAATTCAATGATGCCGTGAAAGAAGAAATATACAGAGATTTGACGGTTCTTTCCAGTCCTCCGTCGTTAGAAGAAATTTTAACGGGTTTATCTAATTTTGAATCCCTAAAAATTCAATCGTTTAATAAATTGGCTAACGGAGAAATAGACCCGCCGACATATTTTAATCTGTCGAAGTAACGCCATAACTAAAATGGTTAAAAATTATTTAATAAAATTTTATACCCCGGAAGGCGCAGGCCTTATAAAAAATGTTAAGGCGGAGAGCCTGTCCGAGGCAAAATCGATAATAATGCAGGAAGGCTATATGCCCGCCGTTGCTGTTCCGAACATATTTTTAGATATATTGCGTCCTGTTCGCAACGCAGGTATGAAAGATAATGAACTTTCCGTTTTTTTTACTGAGTTTTACCAGCTATCTAAATCTACGGGTTCTGTGGTAAAAGCGTTAAGCTATATGAATAAAGAAAGTAAAAAGCCTTCAGCAGACGGAAAGGGCAAATTATTTTATCCGGTAAAATGGCTTTATTATAATCATAAACGGTCAAAATCAAAAAACCGTCTTAAACTTATTAACGACTGCGTTTCCCTGTTGGATAAAGGCGAATCGCTTAAAGAAATTTTTATTTTAAATAATTTTGAAGAAATTGTCATTTCGCTGTTAGATTTAGCCGATTCAACCGGCGATTATCCGCAGACTTTTTTAAAAATTTCAGAATATTTCGGCACGAAAAATATTTATAGAAAGAGCATAGCGGGAGCGTTAGCATATCCGGCTTTTCTGTTTTTTTTGCTCTTTATCGCATTTTCGGTTTTTTTATATTATATAATTCCGACTTTTGCTTCTTTTTTCAGCCAGTTTCCCCATATACCGAAGTCCACGAAAAATATTTTAGGTTTCTTTAGTTATTTAAAAAATATTTTTATATATTGCATAATTTTAGCGGCGGTTATTGCCGCCGCGTTCGGTTTCGACTTGTTCCGCATTAAAACTAAAGCGTCATCTTTTATGTTAGATATTCCTCAAATCAGAAACATTGTTAATTACGCGTATCTTAACTGGATTTTTTACCAATTTTCTTTAATGATTTCATCCGGCGTTACGGTCAACGCCGTATTTAATTATTTCAGAAAAAATGCCTCCAAGCCCTATTTTAAAAATAAATTTGAATTAATTTATTCGGATTTAATGAAGGGAATTACTTTGCATGATTCAATGGCAAACGCAGATTTTTTATCCGAAGATGCCGTCGAATCTATCGGATATGCGGAAATAGGAGGGTTTTTATCGGAAACGGTCTTAATGCTGTCGCAGGAATTTAAGGAAAAATCAAGCCGGTATATGGATTTGTTTACAAAAGGATTATTTTTTTTAGCCGTAGCTTCGGTAGTATTTTTTTTGCTTTTAATGTTTTTTTCGTTATTTTTGCCTCTTATTCAGGGAATGGTCGGGTTGCCGGCAAACTATCAATAAATTAATTAGAATTAAAATAATCAATCAATAACGGATAAAAATTAAGGAGGATTAAGATATGTTCAGGAAATTAAAAAAGAGCAGCGGGGGTTTTACTTTAATGGAAATTATAGTCGCAATGATAGTGGTCGGAATACTGTCCGCCGGAGGGCTGATGGTTTATAACGGGCTGATAGGTTCGTCAAACGTTACCGCGGCGGTTCAGTCCATTACCAAAATCGAGTCTGCCGTAAATTCTTATATGCAGGTAAACGGCGGAAG
>JAJYKQ010000068.1 GCA_021788495.1 bacterium
GGCAAAGATATTTTCCAAAATATCGGCGGCTAATATAGTAGTAGATATGATTATTCAGAATATATCTATCGAAGGACACACGGATTTAACCTTTACGGTATCTAAAAAAGATTTAAAAAAAGCTTTGAAAATTACCGAAGAACTTGCTGAAGAACTTAACGCAAAAGAAGTTTTAAGCGACGATAAGATTGCAAAAGTTTCGGTAATAGGCGTGGGCATGAGAAATCATTACGGAACGGCTTCTATTATGTTCGACGTTCTTGCTAAAGAAAATATAAACATTATGATGATTTCAACGTCCGAAATTAAAATATCATGCGTCATAGACGCAAAATATGCCGAACTTGCCGCCAGAATACTGCATGATGCATTTAATCTTGGCAGACAGAATTAACAATATAATAATTTTTTAGATATGAATAAGGCTTTAGAACAAAAAAAAATAGAGATTTACGATACTACTTTGAGGGACGGTACTCAAGGAGAAGGTTTCTCCTTATCTATAGACGATAAATTAATGATAACCGACATTCTCGACGAACTTGGGATAGATTTTATCGAAGGAGGGTTTCCTGCCTCAAATCCTAAAGATAAAAAATTTTTTGAATCTGCTTCTAAAAAGAAATTAAAACATTCTAAATTAGCCGCTTTCGGAAGCACCAGAAAAAAAAACGTCAGGGCAAAGGATGATACAGGATTAATAGCTCTTGGAGAAACCGGCGTTCAGTATATTACTATTTTCGGCAAATCTTGGGATCTGCACGTAGAAAGCGTTTTAAAAATTTCTTTGGAAGAAAATTTAGATATAATATCGGATTCGGTAGAATTTTTAAAATCATGCGGAAAAAAAGTTTTTTTCGATGCGGAACATTTTTTCGACGGATTTAAATACAATGAAGATTATGCCGTAAAAACCTTAAGCGCCGCAATTTCGGCAGGGGCCGACAAAGCGGTTTTATGCGACACTAACGGCGGATGTCTGCCGGACGATATAAGCAGAATAGTAAATAAGCTTAAAGTTAAACATAAAATGGACATCGGCAGGATCGGCATACATACTCATAACGATACGGATTGCGCAGTTGCAAATTCTATAGCCGCAGTTTTTGAAGGTATAAAACACGTTCAGGGAACTATAAACGGTTACGGCGAAAGGACGGGAAACGCCAATTTATCTTCTATTATTCCAAATCTTGAATTAAAAGCGGGATTTAATACCATAGGCAAAGAAAAACTTAAAAATCTTCTTAAAATCAGCAGGTTAATAGACGAAATATCAAACAATACTTCGGCTAAAAATATGCCTTACGTAGGGGAAAGCGCATTTGCCCATAAAGCAGGGCTTCACGCAAACGCGGTTCTTAAAAATCCTTCTTCATACGAACATATAGATCCGGCGTTCGTCGGAAATGCCAGAAGATTTTTAATTTCCGATTTATCCGGAAAAAGCAATATAACCGCAAAAGCAAAAGAACTCGGCATAGATATAGGCAATTTATCCGAATCGCAGGAGTCTGAGCTTTTAAATAAAATTAAAGAATTAGAAAATTTAGGCTTTAATTTCGAAAGCGCGGACGGCTCTTTTAAAATCCTATTGAATAAATATTCCTCCAAGGATTACGGAAATAAAGAGTACTTTAAACTTTTATCCTTCAGGGTCAATATAGAAAAAACTTCCGATAAAAATATTTTCAGCGAAGCTGTCGTAATGATAGAAGTGAAGGGTAAGACGGAACACGCCGTAGCGGTAGGGGACGGCCCGGTAAACGCATTGGATAACGCATTAAGAAAAGCTCTTGCTAAGTTTTACCCCGTTCTCGATGAAATGAAACTTACGGATTTTAAAGTCAGGGTTATAAGCGGCAAAACAAAAACAGGAACGGCTTCTCTCGTAAGGGTTCTTATAGAATCTTCAGACAGAGAGGAAAAATGGACGACGATAGGTGTATCGGAGAACATTATAGAGGCTTCTTATATCGCTCTTGCCGACGGTATAATTTACAAACTCGATAAAGATAAAAGATAAAGGCGGAAAATAATAATGACGGATTTTGATAATGTAAAAGAAAACGGTTTCTTTAAGGCTTTATATTTAACATGGAAAAAATCTCTTTTTAGTCCGGAAATATTTTACGAAGAGTTGAACAATACGGGCGGACAAGAAGAAAAAAGTATTTCTAAGCCTTATTTTTACGCCCTTTTGTTTACGTATATAAATTTAGTTTTTTCTTTTTTCTGGGAAGTTATTTTTTTCAAGATAGGATTTTACAGAAATTATGCCGTTTTACCTAAAATACCGGTTTTCTTCGAGAACAAAAGCTTCATAGATATGTATATAATTATAGGCGTTATTTTTCTCCTGTTTATTCTCGGAATTTTATACACCTTTTTTCTTACAATACTTACTATAGTCATCCATGGATTCCTTATGCTTATGGGGGGTAAACATGAAATAAGGAATACGTTCAGAATAATAGGCTATGCTTCGGGCGTAGGAGTTTTTTCCATATTTCCGATATTCGGATACAATATATCCGCCGCATGGTTTGCCGCTCTTTTAATAGTAGGCATAAAAAAAACCAACGGTTTATCGACTTCAAGGTCGATAATGACGCTTTTACTGCCTTTTATTTTCCTCTCTTTAACGCTGGTAGTTTTTTTAATAAAGATATTGGCGGCAAGATAAGACTTGCGGCTGTGATAGCACATAACTTCCTTATTTTTTTTCATACTACCGACTGCGTTTGTCGGCAAACCACCCTGTCAGGCTGACGCCTGCCTCCCCTCCTTTTTTAAAGTAGGGGAGTTATAAGAACTGCGGTGCAGTTTGTTAAACTTTGCCGGAAGAGCCGAGAACTTTCATTCTTTCGGTAATTACTTCAATTACGTAATCTTTTGCCGGACCGAAAATCTTTCTGGGGTCTATCTGAGATTTATCGTTAACCATGCTTTCCCTGACTTTTGCAAGAAATGCAATGCGCAGGTCTGTGTCTGTATTAACTTTATTTATGCCGAATTTTACGGCTTCTTTAAGGACGTCGAACGGAACACCTTTTGCACCTTTTAAGTCTCCGCCGAATTCTTCGAATTTTTTCGATGCGGTTTCGGGAACCGACGATGCGCCGTGAAGCACAAGGGGGATACCCGTTAATTGTTTGACTTTTTTCAGCCTTTCAAAGTCGAGTTTTGCTTCTCCTTTAAACTTGAATGCTCCATGTGAAGTGCCGATTGCTGGAGCAAGAAAATCAATGCCCGAAGCTTCTACAAAATCGTGCGCTTCATCGGGATTCACAAGGACTGCATCTCTTTCCGCAACGGAAACGTTGTCTTCTACGCCTTGAAGCCTTCCAAGCTCGGCTTCTACTGAAATTCCGACAGGATGGCATATGCCGACTATCTGCTTCGTCAATTTAAGATTTTCTTCATATGGAAAATGCGAAGCATCTATCATGACCGAAGTAAATCCTGCTTTTACAGCAGTCATTACCGCTTTAATATTAGAACCATGGTCGAGATGGAGCGCTGCCGGTATAGAAGGGTATTCGTCAGAAAGCGTCTTAACCATTGAATACAACATCTTTGCTCCTGCATATTTCATAGCGCCTTCGCTCGCCGCAATTATAATAGGCGATTTTTCGGAATCGGCGGCGGCGAATATTGCCTGCAAAAATTCCATATTGTTGGCGTTAAAAGCCCCGACGGCATAACCGTTTTTGTTTGCATCGTCGAGAATTATTTTTGCTGATATTAAAGGCATTTTGTACCTCCTTGTCGTATTATTTAATATTTAAATATTTAAGCTAATGTCAAATTAATTTATTATTGTTATTATATCAAAGTTTTTTAAAAAGAAAAATGCAAAAAATTAGATTTTTATTGAATTTTGCTGAGTCGGGGAATAATATTATTATATAAATAAAAGACTATAAACAAGTGTAGAAATGCAAATAAAAAATAATAAAGATAGCAAAGGAAACTTAATAGTCCGCCGGCTTATTAATATTATAAAAAATAGAATCATTTGCGTCCTCGTGACTGTATATAAGGGGAAAAGAGTGCGTATTGCAACTTTTACCGACATTACCGAATTAGTCCAATTAAGAAAACAGCTCGAACAAGAAAAAGAATTATATAAAAATATTTCCGAGAAAGACGACCTTACCTGCATCTTTAACAGAAGAAAGTTCAAAAACTCACTTGAAGATTTGATAAAATTGGCTTCCAGATATAAAAGGCCGCTGTCTTTAGTAATGTTCGACATAGACAGGTTTAAAGAAAGTCTGTCGAAAACCATATATTCAAATATACAACTTCGGTAACGATAAGCCTCGGCGTCGGCCGGTATGCGGACGGCGAAGATGCGGACGGGTTTATAAAAAGGGTTGACGGCGCCATGTATAAGGCCAAACAGGGCGGAAGGAACAAGGTCGAGTTATCATAGTTCCGCCGGTAATATTAAATATTTTTAAGAAAAAGCGCTTAGTATTTCATTAGACGATTTCGGCAAGGATTTTTCTTATTTATAAAATTTTAGAGTTTTTAGTTGGCGGAAGCGTACGGGAATCGAACCCGCCTTGCCCTTTAGGGAGCAACTGTTGATTTGAAGTCAAAGGGGAGCACCAGCCCTCCAATCGCTTCCATATTAATTATATCAATAAAATTGGATTATGCAAATACTTATTGTTGAGTATAAAATAAGCGATCGTAAATTACGAAAAATAACCTTTGAATATATTTTAAAATAATGATAAATTATATATATGTAAAGGAGAGATGTCCGAGAGGCCGAAGGAGCATGACTGGAAATCATGTATAGATGTAAGTCTATCGAGGGTTCGAATCCCTCTCTCTCCGCCATATGTTCTTAATGTTTTGCAGCATATAATTATTTTAATATTGATTATGGCACATAGAGAGGGGTTCGAACCCTCGATAGTGCGTAGCGACAGCGGAGCACGCAAGA
>JAJYKQ010000069.1 GCA_021788495.1 bacterium
GAATAAATCATCATAGCGATAAATCCAAGTAAAAGAAAATGAACATGCGCTAAAAGCAGATATCCGATAGACGGCGGATACAGCGCCATAACTAGGCCTAAACCTGCTCCTATTACAAGGTAAAACAGAGAAGCTATTGTAAAATATCTTATTATAGGGCTCATAATAAATGTTATTTTATCAAATAAATTTAAAATTTTTTATGATAAATATCACATTTTTCAATTTCTTCTGATACCGATTAAAAAAATGCTGTATTTTGCAAATCGTTTTTACCCAAAATTGCAAACAAAATTCCCCGCTATTGCAACGGCTTTTCCTCAATATTGCAATTAAAAAATTGCATAGTTTTAGCTGTTTGCAATAATATTTATGCAATTTATTAATTGCGGGTTAATAATAATTTATAAGTTTATGCGGCTTTCGTTATAATTTCCGCCGCTTCCATTAAATCTTTAACGTAGAAATCGGGGACGACGTTTTCGTCGTGTTCATACATAGAGTTTTGTATATAGAAAGATTTTAAGCCGGAATTTTTCGCAAGCATTATATCGCTGTCTTTGTCGCCTATCATAAATGATTTGTCGGTATCTATATTGAACTTTTCCACGCTTTTAAGAACCATTCCGGTTTCTGGTTTTCTGCAAGAACATTTTATATTATAGGGTTCGACGGTGCCTTTTTCGTGGTGGGGGCAGAAATATAAATCGTCGATTATAATTCCGTTATTTTCGTATATTTTACTGAGTTTTTCATGAACCGCCGCCAAATCTTCCATACTAAAAAATCCCTTTGCTATGCCCGCCTGATTGGTTACTATTATAAGAAGAAACCCCGCGGCTTTTAAAATTTTCAAGGCTTCAATAGAATTAGGCATTATAATTATATCTTCCGGATTTTTTAAATACCCTACATCCTCAATTAATACGCCGTCTCTGTCTAAAAAAACGCATTTGTTATTTGTATTAAATCCTATATTAAACTTTTTTTCTTCATTTTCAAGTATTCTACTCAATAGTTTTAATACCTCTTGCTTTTATTCTATGAATGTTTTTATTGCATGACGGTAAAATCCATATAACGGATAACGGTGTGCCAGCCTGTTTCTTTGTTATATTTTATGTATATTTTATCATATTTTTGGAATTATAATAAAATTATTCGCCGTCCGGCCTGGTTTTCCACCGGTTGTGTATCCAAAACCACTGTTCGGGATACTGTTTTATTATGCCTTCTATTTTTTCGTTAAACAGTTTCAGTATATTCATGGTATCGGTCTTTCTGTCGCTGGTATATTTTATATCGAGCGGAGGCTCTATTATGAGGCGGTGTTTTGAGTAATTTCCGTCCTTTCCTTTAATCCTTACGATAAAAGCAGGAACTACGGGAAGTTTGGTTTTTGCGGCGATGTTTGCCATACCGGGCATAGTACAGGCTTTAACGCCGAAAAAATCGACGAAAACGCCTATGCGCTTAGAAGCATTTTCGTCCGGCAGAAATCCGACGATTTCTTTTTCGTTTAACGCCTTAATAATATTTTTTACGGCGTTTTCCCTGTTATAGATAACTTTGTTCCCCGAAGCCGTTCTCAAATCGTATAAAATTTTTTCTATATAAGGATTGTCAAGCGGTCTTGCAAGCACGTTGCCTTTATAACCTTTAAGCCCGAATGTTTTTGCAAGAAGTTCCCAGTTGCCGAAATGAGCGGTAAGCAAGAGAATTCCCTGCCCTCCGTAAATGTTGTTTATGTGGTCGAAATCGGATTCTACAAAATCGTCGATATTGCTTTCTTTATATTTATTTAACCTGAAAATTTCGACGAAAACCATGCCGAGATTTTTATAGAATTTTATAGCTATATCAGTCAATTCATTTTCGGTTTTAGTCGGAAATGCGATTTTTAGGTTATTTAGGGTATGTTTTCTGTGCTTTTTGTCGATTTTATAAAATAGCAGCCCCAAAAATCTGCCTATTTTTAAAGACAGATCCTGCGGCAATATATTCAAAAAAGCATAAAAAGAATATACTAAAACGTATTCCGAATATGCAAGAGCTTTATTTTTTTTCATAATTTTAATTTTATCTATATTTTTTTATAAATATCGTAAATATGTTCATAAAAATTTCCGTCTATTATGATATCGAAGTCTAAGTAATAAATTTTATCGAATGCCTTATTATATAATTCGTATATATATGCGTCGGACGTATGGGAAACAGGCAAATTCGCTCGCGATGCTTCGCTAAACTTTTTAAACCGCTTTAACTTTACGTAATCCTTTAAAGTCGTAACGGCTATATATTTATCGTCGGAATTAAGTATGTTCGTTATTTCTTTAAAATCGGTTTCGGCGTATTCGTAATGGTCGGCAAATTCCATTTTGTAATCCGCAGGCGCGCCGCAGTCGTTCAAATTTTCGTAAAAATAATCCGAATTGCCTATTGCGCATACGGATAGGATTTTGCCGCCTTTAGATTTAAATGATTTTAAATCTTCTATAGATATAACGTTTTTTTGAGATATAAGTTTATTCGGTTTATAGTAAGAATAAAATACCGGACAATTTTTATTGTATCTTTTTAATTTATTTTCGATTTTTGCTTTAAAAGACGATTGATTTTCCAAAAGCTCCGGCCTGCATTTGTTTATAACTGCGATATCGGCATATTTTAAAGCGCTAAGCGGTTCCCTTAGAATTCCTGCGGGGATTACGTCCTGTATGAATATATCTACGCTTGCGTCTATTATAATTATGTTAATATCTTTTTTAATGTTTAACGCCGTGAAACCGTCGTCCAGAATGGCGATTCTTTTATTTCCGCCTAATTCGTCGTGGACGTCTTTGTATGCGCATTCATATGTTATATCTATTGCCTCTGTTTTTGATTCGGGCGTTTCATCAGGAATAATTTCGTTATTTTCGGCTTGCGAGGTATCTAAATTCCATTCCATTTCCGCAAGGTTGTAATATATTTCGTCGTTGTTAAGGCAGGCTCTAGCAGCCTTAAGCCTGTTTTTAGACACGACGACCGGAATATCTATTTTTTTTGATTTAAATTTTTCGACTAAAAGAAGGACTTCGTCCGGCAATTTATTTCTTGATTCGGGAATTTCATATTCCCATGCGGCTATATAGACTTTTTTTTTAAGCGCCCTTTATATCCGCGGGTTATAATGCAGGGTTTTAATCCTTTTTCGTATAAATATTCGGCTAAATTATAAGAGAACGGGGTTTTTCCAGAGCCGCCCATGTTTATATTGCCGAAACTAACTGTAAATATGCCGGAGTTTTTTGCTTTTGCGCCGCTTATACCTCTTTTTATTTGAGAAAACAGGATAACTAGAAAAGATAACGGAAAAAGCGGAAGTTTTGCAAAAAATTTAAATAATTCGCCGCGCTTTTTTTTATTCGTCAAGAAAATCAGGATATATTTGTCAAATTTCATTTTAAAATTTATTCATACCGTTTTTTTTGTTTGATTTTTATTTTTATATCGAAGCCGCCGATTCTTTTATCCTGTTTAATCCTTTTATTATAACGTCTAATCCGGTAGCAAAAGATAATCTTATGAAATTATCGTTTCCGAATTCTACGCCTGGGACAGCCGCAACGAGATATTTATCCAAAAGATAATCGCAATATTCTGAAGAAGAATTTATCGTTTCGCCGTTTGAGTTTTTTAATTTTCCGAATACTTTTGAAATATCTACGAAAAGATAAAAAGCGCCGTCGGGTTTTACCGGAGTCATGCTTTTTATGTTTTTTTCAAAAAAATCAAACATATAATCCCTTCTTTTTTGAAATTCGCCGCGCATCATATCGGTGAATTCGTATCCGCCCTTTAACGCCGCAAGTGCGCCGTATTGGGCAAATGTAGTAGGATTAGAAGTACTCTGCGATTGTATATTGTTCATTGCCGCTATTAAATCCCCTGGCCCCGCCGTATAGCCTATCCTAAAGCCGGTCATTGAATAAGTTTTAGATACGGCGTTGACGGCTATGGTATATTCTTTCATAGATTTGTCCGCAATTAAAACGTTAAAAAACTTTTTGCCGTCGAATATTATTTTTTCGTATATATCGTCGGTTATAATATATATCCCTTGTTTTTTAGCAAAATCTGCGACTTCTATTATATCCTTTTCGTCCATCATTACGCCGGTGGGGTTTGACGGACTGTTGATTATGACGCCTCTTGTTTTGGCGGTTATTCTGTTTTTAAATATTTCAAGGTTAAATTTAAAACCGTTTTTTGAAGTATCCGCAATTACCGGTACGCCGCCGGAAAGTTTTATAATTTCGGTGTATGAAACCCAGTAAGGCGAAGGAACTATTATTTCGTCGCCTTCGTTAAGCATAGCCGTAAAAATATTATATAAAGAATGTTTTCCGCCGCAGGATACCATTATTTCCGAATTTTCATATTTTACGCCGTAATCCGCCGCAAATTTTTCGGCAATAGCTGTTTTCAGTTCGTCTATGCCGGAAACCGGCGTATATTTGGTCTGCCCCTTGTCGAGGGCATCTTTTACGGCTTTTTTTATATAGTCGGGCGTGTCGAAATCCGGTTCGCCGGCGCCGAAGCCCACGACGTCTTTCCCTTCGCTTTTTAGTTTTTTTGCTTTTGCCGTAATCGCAAGAGTAGCCGACGGCTTGATTAAAGAAGCTCTACATGAGAGTTTCATCGTTTTCTCCTTTCGAGTAAATTTTTAAGAGCTCTTCGGCTATTGCCGAAGGCACCATGCTTGAAACGTCTCCTCCAAGTCTGGAAATTTCTTTAACTATGGTGGAGCTTAAAAATGAATACTTTTCGGCAGTCATCATAAATATAGTTTCTATGTCCGGATTAAGCGTCCTGTTTGTAGTAGCGAGCTGAAGCTCGTATTCGAAGTCCGAAACTGCCCTTAATCCCCTTATTATAACTTTTGCTCCTATGCTTTCGACGTA
>JAJYKQ010000070.1 GCA_021788495.1 bacterium
AGTTAGACCTGCTTAAAGCGCAGATAATTTACGGATTAAAAAACGATGAAATAAGAAGCGGCTTAATGGAATTTATTAAAAAATCGGAATGGTGCGGAAATTAAATTGCGGAAATTAAATTATGAAATTTTTTGACGATAACGAAAACTTCAGCAGAAAGATGATAAAATTTAAAAACGAGGTGGAAAGGATTTTTCACTTTCATTTCGGGTTTTTTCCCATGGAGGACCTGCCTTATGCTTTCAAGACAAACTCCGCACCTATAGACATATACACGAATAAAAGCAAATTGACTATCGAAATTGAACTGCCGGGGATTTCCAAAGACAACATATTATTAGCCGTTCATAATAACATCCTTGCCATAAGATGGAAATTGGAGCCGAAAATAAAATCTAAGGTTAATTTTTTCTGCATAGAAAGAAGGTTCGGCAGGTTCGAAAGATTTGTCCTGCTGCCTGTTACTCCTTCCAAGCAAAATATTAGAGCGGTCTTATCCGACGGGGTTTTAAGCATAAATTTTGAAATAGGAGATATTTTTATAAACTCCGAAACTTTGATACCTATTTCATAAATATATAGTAAAATTTATCAAGCGATTATAGCTATAATTCTATAATTATAGTATAATATTTATACATACACGTTACAGCATAACAGGGGAATAAAATATGAATAAAATCGATGCTAATATGAACGGCGCTAATCTTAACGAAATTGTTATAGGAAAAGGAGAAAACATCGAACAGCAAGATTTACCTGAAGAAATTCAGCTGCCCGAAGTCATACCGCTTCTGCCCATTAGGGACCTTGTTCTTTTTCCTTTTATGATAATTCCGCTTTTCGTAGGAAGAGAGGCTTCCATTAAAGCGGTAGATGAAGCCCTGTCTAAAGACAGATTAATCCTTTTATCCGCCCAAAAAGACATAATAGTCGAAGAACCTTCTCAAAACGATATATACGACGTCGGCGTCGTCGCAATGATTATGAAAATGCTTAAACTTCCGGACGGAAGAGTTAAGATATTAGTGCAGGGTTTATTAAAAGCCAAAATAGAAACATTCGTTCAAATAAAACCGTTCTATCTTGTAAAAGTGTCTAAAATCAAAGATGAAAACATTGCGGAAATTACTCCGGCGGTTGACGCTCTTATGAGAAACGTAAAAGAACAGCTTGAAAAATATGTATCTCTCGGCAGACTCCCGTCTCAGGACATATTAATCATACTCGAAAATATCAACAATCCCGGGAGGCTTGCGGATATAGTAGCATCCAACTTAGGCTTAAAAATAGATGAATCCCAGAAAATACTCGAAGAAACCGACCAGGCGGAAAGACTTAAAAGAGTCAACGATATACTTGCAAGAGAAATAGAAATCCTTTCTATGCAGGCTAAAATTCAATCCCAGGCAAAAGAAGAAATGACGAAAACCCAGAGGGATTATTTTCTAAGGGAACAACTTAGGCAGATTAAGCAGGAACTCGGCGAAACGGATGAAAAATCTCAGGAAATAGCCGAATTAAGGGAAAAAATAATCGCGGCAAAAATGCCTGCCGAAGTTATGAAAGAAGCCGAAAAACAGTTATCAAGATTGGAATCTATGCATCAGGACGCCGCGGAAGCATCTACGATAAGGACTTATTTGGAATGGCTTTCCGATATACCGTGGTCAAAAAAGACCAAGGACAATCTTGATATAGAAACTGCAAAAAAAATTCTGGACGAAGACCATTACGACCTTGAAAAAATCAAAGAGAGAATACTTGAATACTTAAGCGTCCGAAAACTAAATAAAAAAATGAAAGGTCCGATATTATGCTTCATCGGTCCCCCCGGCGTCGGAAAAACTTCCCTCGGCAAATCTATAGCAAAAGCCATGAATAGAAAATTCATCAGGGTTTCTCTCGGCGGCGTGCATGACGAAGCCGAAATAAGGGGACACAGAAGAACATACGTCGGAGCGCTTCCGGGAAGAGTGATTCAGGGAATAAAACAGGCGGGGACCAATAATCCGGTTTTTATGATAGACGAAATCGATAAAGTAGGAACCGATTTTAGAGGCGACCCGTCTTCCGCTCTCTTAGAAGTTTTGGATCCGGAGCAGAATTTTTCTTTTTCGGACCATTACCTGAATGTTCCTTTTGATTTGTCGAACGTAATGTTCGTTGCAACCGCCAACGTTGCCGACACTATACCTTCTCCTTTAAGAGACAGGATGGAAATTATAAATTTATCGGGATATACTCTCGAGGAAAAAGAAAAAATAACCGAAAAATATCTTATACCCAGACAGATTAAGGAAAACGGATTAAAAAAAGATTATATCGAATTTAAGCCGAGTGCCGTAAAAACCATTATTGCGGGTTATACCCGTGAAGCCGGTTTAAGAAATTTGGAAAGGGAAATAGGAACGGTATGCAGGAAAATCGCAAGACTCATAGCTGAAAATAAAATTAAGAAATATATTATAACCGATAAAAATATACATAAATACCTTGGAACGATAAAAATTCTTCCGGGGGAAGAGAGACAGAAAGACGAAATAGGCGTATCCACCGGTCTTGCATGGACGCCGGTCGGCGGAGAAGTTTTATACATAGAAACTATCCTCGTTAAAGGCAAGGGGGGGGTATCGCTTACGGGCCAGCTCGGCGACGTTATGAAAGAATCCGCCCATGCCGCAGTCAGCTATGCACGGTCGAAAGCCGACGAACTCGGCATTAAAGCCGATACGTTTGAGAAAAACGATATTCATATTCATATACCGGAAGGAGCCATACCCAAAGACGGACCTTCTGCGGGAATAACTATGGCGACTTCGCTGATTTCGGCGTTGCTGAAAAAGCCGGTCAGGAAAGACATCGCTATGACCGGCGAAATAACCCTGAGGGGCAACGTTCTGCCTATCGGCGGGCTAAAAGAAAAATCCTTAGCCGCTTTAAGAGCCGGTATAAAAACTATTCTGATACCGGAAAGGAACAAAAAAGATCTGGAGGATATTTCCCCGTTAGTTAAGAAAAACCTCAAATTTATACCGGTCAGGCATATGGACGAGGTCATAAAACATGCGATAATCGGCATATCCGATAAAGATGCCGGCGCGCCTAATAAAGTTAAACCAATTAATAAAAATAAGGGTGATAAAAAAAGAAAAGTTAAATGAAACGGGTTTAATAAAAGAGATAGAGCGATTAAGCCTCGAAACCCAAAAGTTTAATAAATCGTTAGTTATTGAATCAATCGGCGACGACTGCGCTATTATCGAAGATAAAAATCGTATGCTCGTGAGTTCCGACAGCATAACCGAAAATATCCACTTTAATTTTGATTTATATGATTTTTATGAAATAGGAGAAAAATCTTTACTCGTAAATTTAAGCGATATTGCCGCTATGGGCGGAATTCCGAGATTATTGGTTTTGTCTCTTTTTATACCCGCGCATGTAAACGAGGATAATATCAGGCAAACATTAAGGGGAATCATAGATACCGCAAAAAAATACAGGGTTTCGCTTATAGGCGGAAATATATCCAAATCCTCCGAATTTTCTATATCTGCAACCATAATAGGCGACTATAAAGACGAAAACGTCGTTAAGAGATTCGGTTCTAAAACGGGCGAACAAGTATATGTTTCGGGAGAACTCGGAAATTCATGGATGGCGTTTTATCTTAACGACAATAAAAATTATATATTTAAAAACTATCCGAACCTCAAGTCCGAGGATAAAAAACTTATAGAAAATTTCATAGATAAATATAAACTTCCGCAACCGAGGATAAATTTAGGCAGGAAATTATCGGAAAAAAAACTCGCCAATTCGTTAACGGATATAAGCGACGGACTTGTTAAAGATATTTTTAACGTAATCGGCAATGGATGCGGATGCGAGATATATATTGACGAGATCCCGATAAATGAGGAATTGAAATATATCTGCATGATTTTAAATATCAGAGATTATATCGACAAAGCGGTTTCATTCGGGGAAGATTACGAGCTTTTATGGACGGCGGAAGAATATAAAGAAAAAGAACTGCTGAAATTGTCAAAAACCGCCGGAGTTAAAATAAAAAAAATCGGGCATATAACCGATAAGCCCGGATGCGTAAATTTTTTAAAGGGCGGCGCTCTTTACTTTCCTAAAGACTTTACTTTTAAACATTTATAAACTCTCTATGTATATCCTTATTTCATTTTTGTTGTTTATTTTATTCCTTATAATTTCATCCGTTTTTTCCATTTCGGAATCTTCGGTATTTTCTCTTACTCAGGCAGATATAGATGAATTAAATATAAGGAAAAAAAATAAGGTAATTTTTCTGATACGAAACTCGTCTGTATTCCTTGTAATAATTTTAATTGGAAATATGGCGGCAAATGTTATAACGGCAAGCATCGGGTCTATAATTTTAAGCCAATATTTTAAACATATGCCGGTTATTTATTCCATTATATCCATTTCGCTTACCCTTATCATTCTTGCGGAAATAGTTCCTAAGATAATTGCCCTTAAAAAACCCGTTGAATTATCTTTATTGGTTTCCCATATGTTTTTTCATGCAGTCTATTTTGCGGGATTGTTAATAGAAAAAACAGGCTTTGCGGGAAAGCGGCTTCAACTGAAAAAGGAAGAGTCGATATCAAATGAAGAATTAAGAACTATTATTGAAATAGGCAAAAATGAAGGGGAAATAAAAGAAAAAGAATATGAATTTATAAAAAATTTTTTAAAACTTTCGTATTTAAAAGCCTCTAATATTATGACTAAAAAAGATAACGTGTTTGAATTGGACGTCAACACTCCGGTTTCCTCCGCCGTAGAACTTATAGAAACCAATCATTTCTCGCGGATTCCGATATATTTCAGGGAAAAAGACAATATAATAGGAATAATCCTTGCCAAGAATATCCTGCCCAAGGTTTAT
>JAJYKQ010000071.1 GCA_021788495.1 bacterium
ATAGTTTTTATGAAAGCTGGAAGCTGCGTAAAAAATATTATGGAAGCATTTAAAGATGTTTTAGGCGGCATATACTCAGAGAACGAAAACGATAAAATAAAACTGTATTTAATAGAAAAATCGGAAGTCGTAAAAGATTTTACAAAGAAAACCGATTTGGATTTCGATTATTTTTCAATTTTAATAGGCGTTTTTTTGTGAAGATATAAATATATTAAATATTATATGAATAATAAATTTTTAAAATCTAAAATATATTTTGTGTCGGCAGGTCCCGGAGACCCCGAACTGCTAACCGTCAAAGCCGCAAAAATATTAAAAAAATCGGATGCCGTTTTTTACGCAGGTTCTTTAATTAATCCTTTAATGCTTAAAATTATAAAAAAGGGCGCCGAGTTAATAGATATAAAAAGCCTTAATTTTGAAGAAATAAAAACTAAAATCGAAAATATTTTAAGTTTAAACGAAAACAAAAACGGCAGCGGAGTTTTAATCTCGTCTAAAGACGAAAACGACGGAAAATATGACGGAGGCGAAAAAAATACAAAGCGCGGAATGACCGTAATTTCGATACTGCACGCCGGAGATTCCTCTATATACTCCGCAATAAACGAACAGATGACTTATTTGGAAGAGATGGGCGTGAAATATGAAATTGTACCGGGCGTCACCGCCGCTTTCGCAGCAAGCGCAGCAAACAAATCTATTTTGACCATGCCGGACGTTTCGCAAACCGTTATATTCTGCAGGGGCGAAGGAAGGACGGGCAAGATGCCCGAAGGACAGGATATAAAAAGCCTCGCAAAGCACGGAGCCACTATGGCTATATATTTAAGCTTCGGGCTTATAAAATCCGTAACCGAAGACCTGCTTGAATCTTACAATGAAGATACACCCTGCCTTATAGCAAAAGACGTGTCTTTAAAAAGCCAGTTTTTAATAAACTGTAAATTAAAAGACGTCATTAAAAAAGCCGAAGAATTTTCAATAAAAAATATGGCGGTTTTAATAGTCGGAGAAGCTCTTAACGGGAAATATTTTAAAAATAACAAGTCGAAACTTTATGACAAGAACTTTTATCACGGGTACAGGGATTCTTCTGCCGGTTTATAATAACAATGCAGAAGCGGGCGGCGTTTGCTGCGGCGATAACGGTAATATAGATATAAATGCAGATGCAGATATTAATATAAGTATAAATATAGAAAAAATTAACTCTATAGCATTCGTTATAATATCGGAAAATTCTTTGTCTAATGCCGTTAAAATTTGCAGGGGCCTAATAAATAAAAAATCTGCCGATGAATCCGAAGCATACTATAAAATAAATTTTTTTATAGAAGAAAATAAAGAAGTTTTAATTGAATCCGCTTACGCCGCATTAATAAAGGAATTAAAGGAATTAAAATTAAATCCTCTTAAATTTAAATTTATTAACATTAATATTGAATTTGAAATCAAAAAATACAAAAAACTTTCGGACGGAGATACGGTTAAATTATTGTTTGAAAACTTCGATTATATAATATTTTTTCTTGCCGTCGGCGCAGTCGTTAGGTTAATTGCACCTTATTTGAAAAATAAGTATAAAGACCCCGGCATAATAACTGTGGACGAAGCCGGAAAATTTATAGTAAGCCTGCTTTCGGGGCATATAGGCGGAGCAAACAGGCTCGCCGAAGAAATTTCGGGATATATTGAAAATTCTATTCCGGTAATAACTACGGCTACGGATTCCAAAAATAAATTTTCGATAGACGCTTTTGCCGAAAAATTCGATTTTTATATAGAAGATGCGAAGAAAAAAGTCAAGGATTTCAATGAAGCGTCGCTTAAGGACGAAAGTTTTGAAATAATTTTGGAAGATAATTACAAAGATTTCGATATAAAACAATACGTAAAAGGTTTTATTAACGCGAAAAGAATAAAAATAAACGGGGCGTTAGATTTTAAAAATTTGAAATTAAATTCCGAAAATTTTAAGGATAAGCATAAAATAATAATAGTTACTATAAAAAAAGATTTGAACGGCTTGGAGAAGTCGAAAAACATTGCCATTTTAAGGCCGAAACGTTTAGTCGTAGGGATTGGATGCAACAGGAATACAGGTTTAAAGGAGATAGAAGATTTTGTTTCGGAAATATTCGAAAAAAACGGCATTGCTTTAAATACCATAAGAAACATTGCTTCTATAGACAATAAAAAAAACGAGCGCGGGCTTTTGGATTTTGGATTTAAATACGGCAGATTTATCGATTTCTATTCAAAAGGCGAAATAAACGCTTTTATGGAATCGTTTGTTTCAAAAAATACGCAGGTATCGTCTGAATACTTAAAATCTCCTAGTTTTAAATATACGGGGGCATATTCGGTCTGCGAACCTTGCGCAATGATGTCCGCTAAAAATTTAAGGACGCCCCTGATACCGAAGCAAAAAAAAGGAAACGTTACGGCGTCGGCGGCCGTCATAAGTATCGGTAAAATTTAGAATAAAAAATAATTTATTTAATTTAAGTTAAGGAAATGAAAAAATGAACTATGGAAAAATAACGGTTATAGGAACCGGACCCGGCGGATTGGAGCATTTAAGCAAAAAGGCTTTGGAGTCGATTATGGAAGCTGAAGCGGTTATAGGCTATTCGTCTTATTTAAAGCAGATTAGCGGTTTATTGAAAGATACGCAGGAAAAGATTCCGTTTAATATGAAAGACGAAATTAAGCGGTGCGAAGCGGCGGTTAAAAAATCTTTGGAAGGAAAAACGACTGCTTTAGTTTCCGGAGGCGATGCCGGAATTTACGGTATGAGCGGTTTATTGCTTGAAATTTTAGACGAACAGTCCCTTACCGGAAAAGTTCCCGTAGAAATAGTTCCGGGCATTCCGGCATTCTGCGCCGTGGCGGCTGCCGCCGGAGCGCCGATAACGAACGATTTTTGCGTTGTTTCTTTGTCCAATCTTTTAACGCCCTGGCAGGATATAGAAAAAAGACTAAGAGCTGCGGCGGCGGGAGATTTCGTAATAATAATATATAATCCCAAGAGCATGAAGCGGAAAGACGAGTTAACGCAGGCGAAAAATATTTTGCTGGAAACTATAGAAAAAGACAGGCCTGCGGTTATAGCAAAGGCGGTAACGAGACCCGACGAAGAAATAGTTATTACGACGCTTGAAAATATCGACAAATTCGATATAGTAAGCATGAATTCTTCCATAATAATAGGCAACGGCAATACATTCGTAAACGAATTATTCATGATAACGAGGAGAGGCTACGGAAATAAATACGATTTAAGCGGAAACGGTTTAATTGAAAAATAGACGTAAATTAAATTAAAATTAATTTGAAAAAATAAACGGAGGATAATTAAATTATGCGGATACTTGTAACGGGAGGAGCGGGTTTTATAGGCTCTAATTTATGCGAAAGGCTTTTAAACGAAGGTCATGAAGTTTTATGTATGGATAATTTTTATACCGGCTCTAAAAATAATATAAAAGAATTTATCGAAAATCCGTCTTTTGAATTAATAAGGTGGGATATCAGCCTGCCTTTTAACATAGAAGCCGATTTTATCGTCAACCTTGCTTGTCCTGCATCCGTCCCGCATTATCAGAGAGACCCTTTGAAAACTATGAAAGACAACGTTTTCGGCATATTTAACGTCATGGAAAACGCAAGACGCCTTAAAATACCGGTTCTTCATACTTCTACATCCGAAGTTTACGGTTCTCCGTCTGTTCATCCGCAGCCGGAAAATTACAACGGCAACGTTAATCCCGTTTCTATAAGGTCTTGCTACGACGAAGGAAAAAGAGCGGCCGAAACTATTATGTTCGATTACCGCAGGCAGTACGGAACGGATATAAAAGTAATAAGGGTTTTTAATACGTACGGACCTAAAATGCTCGAAAACGACGGCAGGGTAGTTTCCAATTTTATCGTTCAGGCTCTAAGAGGGCAAGATTTAACCGTTTACGGAGACGGAAAACAGACGCGTTCTTTCTGCTACGTATCCGATTTAATCGACGGAATTATGCTCTTCATTAACGATAAAAGCGGATTTACCGGACCGGTTAATATGGGAAATAACTACGAATTTACAATATCGGATTTTGCAGATTTAGTTTTACGGCTAACCGGGTCGAAATCGAAAATTAAATTAGTAGAACTGCCTAAAGACGACCCTATACAGAGAAATCCCGATTTAACGCTTGCAAAAACTAAACTAGGATATAACCCTAAGGTAGATATAGAAAGCGGAATTAAAAAAACCGTAGAATATTTTAAGAAAGTAATATCGCGATAAAATAAAATATAATAAAACCACGTAAAATAATCGTAAAATAATATGCGGAATATAATATAAACCATAAATATATATAAAAATTTTTTACTATGAATATAAATATAGACGCCGTTATTATAGAGTCGGCGATTTACATTATAGTTGCGTTTATTACCGGTTTTTTGCTGAGGGACGAAGAGTTAAAAAAAATTAAGCGCGTTATTTTGATTTTATATTTAGTCGTCGGTATAGCCGTACAGAGCGTCCTGTATTTTCTTATACTTTCCGCTGGAGTTTTGCTTTCCGCGGTATTAGTGCTAAAATATTTTAACGAATAAAATAAATATTGACGCGGCGCAATAAAAATATTGACAAGAAGGCAATTTTTATTTATACTATCTTATCAGTTATTAGTGCAATTCATAACATTATTCATTCTATATTCCCCGATAGCTCAGCCGGCAGAGCAAGTGACTGTTAATCACTGGGTCGATGGTTCGAATCCGTCTCGGGGAGCCAGTTTAAAACCTCTATAAATAAGTCTTTCCAGACTATCTTAAGATATTTCATCAAGATAGACGATAATCTTGCCACTAAAAAT
>JAJYKQ010000072.1:0-4251 GCA_021788495.1 bacterium
AAACGAGGGTTTTGAGAAAATTCTCGAATCCTATTCCGGCGAGTGGCGGGAATTCTGGCAAAAACAAAAACCTGTTTTTTATGCCGAAAAACACGGGCTTTTTTCTATAAGCGCAATGGTAATATTGATTCACCGGTCTAAATATATTCCGGGGGCGGTTCTTGCCAGTCTTGCCGTGCCGTGGGGTTTTTCAAAAGGAGACGGCGACCTCGGAGGCTATCATCTTATTTGGCCCCGCGATATGGTTCAGTCCGCAGGCGGGCTTATCGCCGCAAATATTAAATCTGAAATTTTAAATATGCTTATATATTTTGAATCTACTCAGGAATCCGACGGTCATTGGCCTCAAAATATGTGGATTGACGGCTTTCCATACTGGAACGGTATTCAAATGGATGAAACCGCCCTGCCGGTGTTGCTTTTAGACCTTGCCCGCAGGGAAACGGCTATTTTAGAAAGCGATATTAACCGTTTTTGGCCTATGGTAAAAAAAGCCCTTGCTTATATCGTAAAGAACGGTCCCGTTACGCAGCAGGATAGATGGGAAGAAAACGGCGGTTATACCCCTTTTACCATTGCGGCAGAAATTTCCGCACTTATAATCGGAGCCGAACTTGCGGAATTAGCCGGCGAATCCGTTTTTGCTCCTTATTTATTAGAAACGGCGGATTCGTGGTATTCATGCATAGACCGCTGGCTTTACGTAAAAGGAGGGGAGCTTGCCGATAAAGCGGGCGTTGAAGGTTTTTACGTCAGGGTTACTCCGCCCGATTTTGAAGAAGGCGACGATGTTATATGCATTAAAAACCGTCCGCCCGCATCATGTTATCCTCATATATCTTCCGTAGTTTGTACGGATGCCCTTGCTTTAGTTCGTTTTGGGTTAAGGAGAGCGGACGATAAAAGGATAGTCGATACGGTAAGGGTTATAGATACAATGCTTAAAATGGAAACGCCTTCCGGTCCATGTTGGCATAGATATAATGGGGACGGTTACGGCGAACATCAAGACGGAAGCCCTTTCGACGGTACAGGCAGGGGACGGCTGTGGCCTCTTCTCACCGGCGAGCGGGGACATTACAGCGTTGCCTTAGGAGATATTGAAGAAGCAAAACGCCTGCTAAAAACGATGGAAGGCTTTGCCGACGGCATCGGTCTTTTTCCCGAACAAGTATGGGATAGCAGAGATATACCGGAGCGCGGACTTTTCTTTGGACGTCCGTCCGGTTCGGCTATGCCTTTAGTATGGGCGCATGCCGAATATTTAAAACTTATCCGTTCTATTACCGAAAAAAGAGTATTTGACATGCCTCCGCAGACCGTTTTACGTTATCTTAAGAACGGATTAACGTCTAATATTATGCAATGGCGCTTTAATCATAAACTGCATAAAATCCCTGCCGGAAAAAAATTACGCATTGAAACGCTTTCCCATGCTTTAGTTCACTGGACGAGCGACGGATGGCGCACAGTTAACGATGCAGAGGTAAAAAATTCAGGGCTTGGAGTTTTTTATACCGATTTGCCGACGGAAAATTTAAAGGAAAACGATGAAATTGTTTTTACATTTTACTGGACAGATGCGGAAAAGTGGGAAAATAAGGATTTTTATGTTAAAATTAAAGATTAAACGATAAGATTAAATAAATAAATAAATTTTGCATTTATTATGATATAATTTTAAATAAAATCTAATTAAACGGAATAATTCAAACTAAGAAATATTTTGGAGAAATGGCAAAGGTATATCTTTTGCGGGATTTGGGTAAAATTTGCAATTATGCAATATAAAATGATATGATATATATTATGAAAAAAGAGAAATCCTTTTCTGACAAAAAATATATGATTTTTTTGTTCCTTCCTCTTGCGACCATCGCCATATGTTATCTGATAGGAGCTACGGATATAAGCTATATGCTTAACGTTCCGATGATTATGTCACCAGTGCGGGTTGGAATGTCTATGAATATGAGGCAGGCGGGACAGTCGGCGGGGAAACATATGCCGTCTTTTTTAAAAACAGCAGGGCGGCATTCCAATAAGTTAAATTTGCAGTCTTGCGTGGAATGCCAGAATTTACCCGCCGCCTATCGTCTGGTCATGTTTTATTACGGCGGCATTGTTAAAACAGTCTCGCCTAAAAGGCTATTTTATATTAAACATTTTTCTTCCGATATACCCCATCCTCCTCAAAATACTTCAGCAGTTTAAATTGCATTAAAATCAAGTTTCAAACAAACCGTACATTATATTCATAAAATATAAATTTTATTAATTAACCGGAAGCAGTCGGCTATAATTTTATCCGGTTAAATATCTTATGCTATACTCGCATGTATATTAAGATGCATATAAATATAGATTTAAAATGAGCATAATTTAATTATCCCAAGTTAAAAAATTTAAGAGGTTATTCAGTTATGAAAAAAACTTTTACAGTTTTAACCGTTTTAACGGTGCTAACGGCTTTTACCGTCTCGGTTTTTATTGTTATTAATCCGGTCGATAAATCTTACGGATATAATCATCAAAAGCATAAAAGGAAAACGGCAAATATTTTACCGCTGAGCATTCTTATAAAAAATGCCTTGAAAAATCCCCATATAGCTTCGTCCGTTCTGAAAACCGAAGGACGCATGGAAGAAATAGCGATTGCAAAAGCCCTTCCGGAGCCGGTGGCGGGAATAGGGTTTACGGATGCAAACGGATTTAATAATCCCGGAATCGGAGTCAATTCGATGAGCGATATAGGCTTGAGTATAAGCCAGAAGATACCTTTTCCTTCGAAACTAGGAACAAAAAGCCAAATAAATAAGTATTCTTATATGTCGTCAAAAGCAAAAACAATGGCTTTAAAAATCGATACAGCTTATCTGGTCAAGGAAAGCTATTATAATCTCGCCTTGTTAGAAAAACAGATTGCCGTAGTTAAATATAACAGGCTGCTTTTAAATCTAATACTGAAGGATATTTCCCAAAAATACGGCACGGGAACCGTTTCCGCTCCGGCTTATATCAGGACTATGCTGGAAGAGGCGGCGTTAAAATCGGAATTGTATTCGCTGAACAATGTTAAAGCTAAATTAATTTATTTATTGAGCGAACTGACCGGGTTTGAGCCTTCATATATTAAATCTCGCAGAGCCGTCCTGCCGAAAATAAAAGAGGCAGGAAAGGGGGCGGAAACAAAAAAAGATATCAAAACGGCGTATAAATATAATCCGGAATTAAAATCTTTAAAATATCTCGTCAAAAAATCCGATTACGAAACCGCTTATGCTAAAGAATCGTATCTCCCTGATTTTTACCTCAAAGCCGGTTACGGAGACAGATATTCGATGGTTCCCGTTTTGTCGGCTTCCGTCGGGTTATCCCTGCCCGTATATTTTAATTCGTATCAGAAACCTTTGATAAATAAAGCAGAAAAAGACAAACTTTCTTCTATTTACGCTCTCAGCTGGGAAAGGTTGCAAATTATAAAAAAC
Source organism: bacterium (assembly GCA_021788495.1). The sequence continues at coordinate 3,489 of JAJYKQ010000072.1, forward strand.
ATCGGCGTTTATGCGAAAGATCTGCGGATAAACAAAAACAATTTTAAATTGTATGAAAATTTGTATGTTCCGGAAGCAAAACTTCTTTTTAAAGCCGAAATATCATCTTTCGGAACTGGGAGGTCGTCCGCATTTTCACTCTTAGACAGTTTCAGAAAATTAATCGATTCGGAATTTAAAAGGGATATATATAATGCAAAATATTATATAGACAAATCCCGCCTCGAACAGATTATGGGGAAAATACGATAAAAATTAAAGAAATTAAGTAAATTAAGGAGTTAATTAAATGAAAATTTTAAAAAATGCTAAAAATATATCGATATTTTTAGCCGCCTTCGTTCTCGGCGGCGTTGTTACGGTTATATTTTTAAAAAATACCGGCATATTTACCGGAAGGAAGCAGATTTCCGCCGAAAAGGGCGTAATCGCAAAACCAAAACCTAAGATGAAAATGGTTAAGGGTGGGGTAATGGTAAGCACGATTCAAAGACAGCTTTACGGCATAAAAGTCGGAAAAGCAAAATTAATAAAATTGACGAGAAAAATTAAAACTATAGGCGAGGTTGCTTACAGCGTTCCTTTAGAAAAAACCGTAACATTAAAATACGGCGGTTACGTCAAAAACCTTTTTATAAATAAACCGGGTATGAGCGTTTATAAGGGAGAGCCCCTTTTTACCGTTTATAGCCCGGAGTTAGTCAATAGCGAAAAGGATTTTATGCTTGCTTATAAAAATTATATAAAATTAAAAAAATCAGGT
>JAJYKQ010000072.1:4261-4854 GCA_021788495.1 bacterium
CGGAATAAAAGAGGCCAAAGCCTTTTTAAATTCTTCGGCTTTCAGGCTCAAACAGTTCGGCATTACAAACGGACAGCTGAATTCGATAAAGAACGGAAGATTAGTTTTAACCGATACTACCGTTTACTCGCCGGTAAACGGCGTTTTCTTGAAAAAATCTATTTTTTCCGGAAGTTATTTTAACGCGGGACAGCCGCTTTATAAACTGGCAGGACTGAGCCGCGTATGGATGAATATATGGGCCTATGAAAAAGATATGCCTTTCGTAAAAACGGGGGAAACGGTAAAGATGAGATTTAACGCCTATCCCGGACAGGTATTTTACGGCAGGGTTTCGTTTATTTATCCTTATCTTGCCGGCAAAAAAAGGGTTGACGAGGTCAGGCTCGTTTTTAACAATTCAAACGGCGAAATAAAACCCGGTATGTACGGAAATGCCGAAATTATGATTAAAAGTAAAAAGACACTTGCGGTTCCTACGTCCGCCGTTCTTATAACCGGGGCAAAACCGCTGGTTTTCGTTTATAAAGGAAAAGGATATTTTGTGCCGGAATATGTCGTTATAGGGACAAGATACGGCGGTTACTATCCGG
>JAJYKQ010000011.1 GCA_021788495.1 bacterium
CCGCTTTTAATAAAGCAAAAAGTTGTCTAAATTGTTTCTATCTACCGCCTTTCGTGAGCCAAACCTATTATTTGATAAATATTGCCGAATCCGTTTTCTGCCAAATAGCCTTTTAAGCCGGCGGAAATTTCCGGAACAATTTTAGGATTTACGAAAGAGTAAGTTCCGACGGCTACAGCCGCAGCTCCGGCGAGAAAAAATTCAACCGCATCCTGCCACGAACTTATGCCGCCCATTCCTATAACGGGGATTCTTACGGCATTATAAACGTCGCCGACAAGTTTGAGCGCAACAGGCTTAATAGCCGCGCCCGACAAGCCACCGTAACCCCTGCTGAGCTTGAATTTTTTTGTTTCAATATCAATGCTTGCCGCAGGCAGAGTATTTATTAAAGATATAATATCTGCCCCCGCTTTTTCGCAAACTTCGGCTATATGGGATATATCGGTTACCATAGGAGCCAGTTTTACTATTAAAGGAATTGTGCTGCCGGTGATCTCTTTAACTGAAGAAACAAGTTTGTAAACCACTTTCGGGTCCGAGCCGAAAGACCTGCCGCCTTCTTTTATGTTAGGGCAGGATATGTTTGCTTCTATAGCGCTTACGCCTTCCGTATTCGATAATTTTTCCGCCAGTTCGATGTATTCTTCTATACTGCTTCCGTAAAAATTTACTATTACGGGTTTATTCAAATTTTTTAAAAACGGCATTTTTGTCTCGATAAACTTATCGAAGCCCACATTTTGAAGTCCTATAGAATTAATCATGCCGCATGACGTTTCGCAAATTCTAGGCATTTCATTTCCTTTTGAAGGATTAAGCGAAATGCCTTTAGTAACGAGCGCACCGAAATTATCGTATTCTATTATTTCGAAAAATTCTTCTCCGTATCCGAATGTTCCGGATGCCGGCATAACGGGAAAGTCTAGTTTTAAGTTCCCGAGCTTTACGGAAATGTCCGGTGTATTTTTGCCGGCGTCTTCTTTTGCCTGCGAGTATTCGGCGGAATTGTTTAGCTCCGCTCGCAATAACTGCTCTGCTGCGGTTTCGGAGCCTTTGCCCGTTTTTCCTGTTTTGTAGAAATAATCTATATTATTTTCATTTTCATTAATAAAAATTTCGGAGGCGTAAAAAACAGGACCATCTTTACATACCCGCTTATACCGGAATTCTAAGTTTTTGCCGATGCCGCCTGCAATGCCGCCGGAAATAGAAGAATTTGAAATGCCTGTATTTGCAAGATTATAAGGTTTAGTCTTGACAACGCATCCTAAGCATACGCCTATGCCGCATCCGAAGCTTTCTTCAAGAGATACCTGCAGTTTTCCCAATAATCCGTTCGCGGAAAACTTGGAAATTAAGACATTAAGCATCGGCTTAGGGCCACAGGCATAAAAAGAAACGTTTTGAACATTTTTATAACCGGCTATATTTTCGTGTAGCAAATCAGTTACATTGCCTTTATATCCGAAAGAACCGTCGTCTGTAGCGAAGTAAACTTCGTCGAACATAGAATGTATGCTGTGCCTGAAATAAAGTTCTTCGGCTTTTCTTGCCCCGTAGTATAAAACGGTTTTGACGCATTCTCCCGATTCTTCGTCTTTAGCCTGAGATTGAACGGCAACAGACAGCGATTCTCCTAAAAAAAACGGAATAGTATGCAGAGGCGCTATGCCTATGCCTCCGGCAATCAAAACATTAATTCTCTCTTCTTTGTTACGGTGATAATTTTCAATCGAATTAAAATTTTCTTCGCCGATTTTGCCTGTTCCGCCTAATATTCCGTTAAAAGCATTTTCGGCTGTATTTTTATTTAAATTAAATCCGTTTCCGAGAGGGCCTGTAATTTCTAAAAAAGAGCCTTCTTTAACATCGCTCAATATCTTGGTTCCTTTTCCGAAAACCCTGTATAAAATTTCAAATTCCGAATCGTTAAACTTGTTGAAAATCGAAAAAGGTCTGCTTAAAAGAGGATTCATTCCGCCGGGATTAATTTTTACCATAACGAACTGACCCGGTTTAAAATTAGAAGCTATAAATTCGTTCTGTATTCTTAAAATATAAGTGCTTTCGGTATCTTTTATTTTGCGGTTTACGGTAACGGCGCTTTTTTCGCTTACGATTCTTTTACCATGCATAAAGCATCTTCTCCATTATCTTCATAATAGTTTTTTCTTAACAAAAATATTTTAAAACCGAATTTTTTGTATAGATTGATTGCAGGCGTATTCGACGTTCTGACTTCAAGAAAAAATTGCTTTATTCCTTCGCTTGAATTATTTCTTATAACTCTGTCCAGCATTAAAGAGCCTATGCCTTTCGACTTCATATTTTTAGAAACTGTAACGTCAAGTATATGCATTTCGTCTAAAACGTTATAGTAAATAAAAAAACCGATTATTAACGATTGTAAACTTATTTTTAAGGCGGGGTCTATATCTTTTTCGTTGATTTTTTTTAAAGGAGCTCGAACATTATCCTTGCCTTCAGCGGCAAAATAGGCATAGTTAGAATCATTAGGCATATTGACGCTATCTTCGGCATAACATATTAAAAACCCCGAACCTTCGCGCTTAAGCTCTTCGTCGAACATTTTTCTGTCCCAGAGCGTCTGCGAAGACTCCATATGTATATCGAACATCCTGCCTATAAGATATTCCGTAAGAATATCTTTTTTTCCGTTATCCGCCGAAGATGAAGATAGCGTATTTAATTCTTTGAGGTCTAAAAAATTTATTTTCACGTCTTTCTAGTAATTAATAATATCTTTATAAGCCGATTTAATGCGGTTTGCCATAAACGGCCAGCTCTCTCTTGCCGATTTTATTTCATCGGTATCGATATTATAAATAACGGCGCATTCGTTTATTCCGGCAAAGTCTTTTATTATATTACCGTCCGGCGCAACGCAAAACGACTTTCCGTAAAAATCAAGGGGCTTATCTCTGCCCACCCTGTTAACCCTCATTATATATAAGCCGTTAAGAAAAGCCGAAGCTGAAATGGATAAAAACCATTTTCCGTTTGTATTAAAAGCCGAAGCGGTAGGCGCAAAAATAATATCCGCTCCTTTAAGCGCCAAAATCCTTGAAGATTCCGGATAAAAATTATCCCAGCCCATCTGTATCCCAATATTGCCGTATTTAGTTTTAAAAACCGGAATTTCGGCACCGCTTGAAAAATAAGACTTTTCTTTATAATATTCTAATTCCGGAAGGTGAATCTTGCGATAAACGCCGACAAGTCCTCCTTCTTCGTCGATAACGGCGGAACTATTGTAATATTTGTTTTCCAATTTTTCAAAAAAAGGGACTATTGTCACTATATTAAATCTTTTCGCTTGCTCCCTGAACAAACTTATAGTTTTTCCGTTTAAATCTTCGGCTGTTCTATAATGCGCATCCATATTGTCGGGAGAAGTATTCTGCAAAAACCAGTTCATTAAAAAAAGTTCGGGGAAGCAGACTATGGCCGCTTTATTTTTAGCCGCCATAGCCAAAAAATCTATAGCTTTCAATGCGGATGAATGTATATCCGCAGAAGGAGACATCTGCACGCCGCAAATTTTAATTCTCATATGCCCGATTATAAATTTTAAATAATTTTAAAATTACAAAATATATACAATATATAATATTCTATATTGTATATATTATTTAATATATTTACAATCCGTCGTCAAGATTTAAGAAGTCCTCTTGATTCCTTTTTCCTGTCGTTCTCGGTTAATATTTTTTTTCTAAGACGAATAGACTTAGGAGTAAATTCTACAAGTTCGTCGTCTTCTATAAATTCTAACGCATATTCAATAGAAAGCCTTATAGGCGGAGTAAGCGTTATCATTTCATCCGATGCCTTAGACCTCATATTCGTAAGCTGTTTTTTCTTGCAGGGATTTACGGTTATGTCGCCTGGTTTTGAATGTATTCCTATTAACATACCTTCGTAAACTTCGTCCTGCGGGGAAACAAAAAGACTGCCTCTGTCCTGCAGATTAAACAAACCGTAAGAGTTAGCTTCTCCGTTTTCCATAGAAATCATTACTCCGTTTTTCCTTGGAGAAATATCGAAAGCATATTCGTCGAATTTATAAAAATTATGATTCATCGTGCCAGTACCTTTAGTCATAGTGAGAAATTCATTATGAAATCCCATTATGCTTCTGGAAGGTATAACAAATTCAAGGTAAGTATTGCCGTTATCGTCCTTAGTCATATCGAGAAGATTGCCTTTCATCGAGGAAAGTCTTTCGAGAACTCCTCCTGTAAATTCGTCTTTTACCGTAATGTATAAAAGCTCGTACGGCTCCATTTTTTTGCCGTCTATCTCTTTAATTACGCCTTTAGGTTTAGATACTGCAAACTCGAAACCTTCTCTTCTCATTTTTTCGATTAGAATCGAAAGATGAAGAAGTCCCCTGCCGTAAACGTCAAATACAGTTTCGTCTCCCGTTTCGACGACTTTTAATCCTACATTGTTAGATACTTCTTTAAACAGCCTCTCTCTCAACTGCCTCGTGGTTACCAATTTACCCTCTTTTCCGCAGAAAGGGCTTTTGTTTACTATGAAATTAACAAGGATTACCGGCTCGTCTATTTTTATCCTCTGAAGAGGCGCTACAGGTTTATCTTTAACTATATAGTCTCCCGCATTTACGCCCGTTAAGCCTGCCACTAAAGCAATGTCTCCTTCGTTAATTTCATCTGTTTCCGTTCTTTTTAATCCGTCGAATAGAAAAATTTTATTAGGCTTAGCTTTTACCAGTTCATCCTTTGCGTTGTAGAGATAAACCGAATCGTTTACCTTAAGCTTGCCGGCTTTGACTATGCCGATAGCCGTAGCTCCCAGAAAATCGTCGTGGCCTATACTCGTAACTAAAAATTCAAGTTCGGGTTTATTAAGTATAGGAGGATTAGGTATAAAATCTATTATTGCATCAAATAAAGGATTAAGCTTATCTTTAAATCTTTCTTCGCCTTCAATTTTTAATTCTTTAATTGCGTATCCTTCTTTTGCCGAAGCATAAATTACCGGAAAATCTAAATTTACGTTTTCCCCGCCGAGTTCTAAGAAAAGATCGTAAACCATTTCTAAAACTTCTTCAGGTCTCGCTCCGGGTCTGTCTATTTTATTAATCACAAGCAAAACGTGAAGATTGTATTCAAAACATTTTTTAAGAATAAACCGGGTCTGCGGCATAGGGCCGTCGAAAGCGTCCACTAGAAGCAAAACTCCGTCCACCATTGCAAGGACTCTTTCTACTTCACTGCCGAAATCTCCGTGGCCCGGAGTATCGACTATATTTATTCTGTAATCTTTATATTTAATGCCGGTGCATTTCGATAAAATAGTTATTCCTCTTTCTTTTTCCAATTCATCGCTGTCCATCGCCCTTTCGGATAAAGCCTCGAAATCCCTTTTGCTTATGCTTTCCTTTAACATTTTGTCGATAAGGGTAGTTTTTCCGTGATCTACGTGGGCAACGACTGCTATATTTCTAATTTTTTCTTGAAAATTCAATTATTTATCCTCCGATTTTTTTAAATAAAAATACCCCAATAAATTTAATTTATTTACTGGGGTAAGTGATTTTAAAACGGTATGCTTTTATTCGCTTGCTAACTTATATATATTATAATTTTTTTTATTTTTTTTAATTATACTATTATTTAATGCAAGTGGCGCGCATACTCCGCTTAAAACGATAAACTAGGGATTAACCCTTGGTTACGTTGACAGCCTGCGGTCCTTTTGCACCGTTGGTGATTTCGAACTCTACTTTCTGTCCTTCCGTTAAGGTTTTAAAACCGTCCTGCGAAATTGCGGAATAATGGACGAAAACATCAGGTCCGTTTTCCTGTTCGATAAAACCAAAACCTTTACTGTCGTTAAACCACTTCACTTTCCCTTGGTACCTCATACTTAACTTCTCCTTGAATCTTAAGCCGCTGCTTTAATAACGACGGCTTGTAAATTAATAATATCGGCTTTTATCTAAACAACTAGATAAAATAACCGTAATACAAAGTTTAAACTACTGTATAAATAATGTCAAGCTATTTTTTTCTGCTGTTTTTTACGTCTTAATCCTGCATAGAAATTATACACAGAAAAAGGTGTCAGATTATTTTTTTGCAAGTAAAGTTGATTTATTCGTATGCAAAAAAATAAAATAGGACACCTTTTTCTTCAATTCTTGCTTATCCGAATAAAATAAATATATAATAATTTTCTATTGCAGCATTAAGGTTTACGGTATTTCCTTTGGCGGACTGCTTCATAAGCGGCGACCGCAAAACTTACTGATGCGTTAAGAGAATTTACTCCGCGTTCCATCGGAATTTTTAAAATACTGTCGCAGTTTTCGGCCGTAAGACGCCTTAAACCGCTGCCTTCCGAACCTATGACCAATGCTAAAGGCAAGTTAAAATCGATGCCGTATATAGTATTTGCCGCATCGCCCGAAAGGCCGGCCACCCATATGCCTCGTTTTTTTAAATCGGCTATAGTTCTGGAAATATTTACGACTCGGACTACGGTTACGTAAAATAAGGCTCCCTGAGAAACGTAAGCCGCCGAAGAAGTTATGCCTACGGAATTTGCCTTAGGTATTATAATGCCTGATACTCCGGCGCCGTTTGCAGTCCTGATTATGGAGCCGAGATTTTGGGGATCGGTTATTTCGTCAAGAATAAGGTAAAAAGGCATAGCGGCATTTTTACCGGATTTATTTAATAAATCTTCATAATCTGCTTCTATATACTCCGCATTCGCCGCAATTCCTTTTGCAAAAGCCTCTCTGCCGAATTCCTGAAGAAAAACGGCATCTTTTTTTGAATAAATAGTTATATTTTTATCCTTTGCGAGATTTATAAAACTTTTATCAGCCGCAACGGTTTTATGCTTCTTTTCGGCGATAAAAATACTGCCGCCTTTTTTTATACTGCCTGAAATAACTGCTTCCCTAACTGTATTTACGCCGTAAACGATTAATTTCATATTCTTTGCATAATAACGTTGTTTTTTATATCGGCATAAATTTTATCGAATGCATCGGCGGGATCCCCCGCTCCTGTTATCTCCCTTCCCGTCACGATATAATCGGCTCCGGCGTTAAAAGCCTCGGAAGGCGTCATAACTCTTTTCTGGTCGTCTTTTGAATTATCTGCGCAGTTCGTTATTTTATTACCGCTTCCGGTTTTCGTTCTTATGCCGGGCGTTACGGTTTTAAAATCTTTCCCGAACGTTTTTTTTATTTTTAACGATTCCCGGCCGGAACAAACTACTCCGTCCAATTTTGAAATTTTAGCAAGCCGTGCTAAATGCAGGGCTAAATCTGAAGATATGCCTTCTTCGCAAACGCCGCATTCATCGCCTTTTTCTTGCATAACTTCTTTATAATCTTTATAATCGTAAAAAATCCGTTTTATATCGCCGCCCGAAAGACTTGTTAAAACCGTAACCGCTATAATATCGATATGCCTGCCTGCATCTTCGGATGCTTCGCCGGCAGCTTTTTTTGCGGCAGACATCATTTCCGTTCCTCCCGACGCATGTACGTTTATTATATCTGCGCCGAGTTTTCCGGCTGCTTTAACTGCCTTATAAACGGTATTCGGAATATCGTGATATTTGAGGTCTAAAAAAACTTTGCATCCGCGTTCTTTAATAAATTTAACGCTTTTTTCTCCGCAAGAGGTAAAGAGTTCGAACCCTACTTTATAAAAAAAGCCCCTTCCTTCAAGTTTATTTAATAAATTTTTTACCGGTTTTAAATCATCGTAATCTAATGCAATTATTATTTTATCTTTGAAATTGTCTGAATTTTTCATTTAATTTAATTTAATTTAGCACCGCTATTCTTAATGACGTTCCAGCTTTTTAAAAGTTCGTATGCAAATCTGAACTGATTGTCTTTTTTAAAATAGACGTTAAATGTTTTATACTCTTCTTTCTCCAGATCTGTTATTTTTTTGTTTTCGGGATTTTTAAAATGGTGCATTAAATCTACTTCTCTTAGTTTTCTTAAGGGTTTTACGAATATGAAATCTTTAGAGCTGTGAACGTAAAAATTTGGTATTACGCCGGTATCTTGAACGGATACTCCGTTCGGAAGAAAATAAAAAGCAGTGGTAAGCCCCATGCCGGTATCGTCGGGCAGAGTAAATATCGTCTGAACCGAACCTTTTCCGAAAGTTTTAGTGCCTACTATTATTGCGCGTTTATGAACCTGCAAACTGCCTGAAGTAATCTCTGCGGCGCTTGCCGTTCCTGCATTAACCAGGACAACGATGGGATAATCCGGCTGGACATATTTCCCTAAAGCATAATATTGGACGTCTTGAGATTTTATTCTGCCTTTTGTATAAACTATAACTCCGTTCTTTATGAAATCGCTGCAAACTTTTACGGCTTGATTCAACAATCCTCCGGGATTATTTCTGAGATCCAGTATAAGTCCTTTAATGCCGTGTTCCCTATGGCTTATAATATTCAAAGCCTTCAAAAGTTGCGAATTGGTATGCTCCTGAAAACTTGAAATTCTGACATAGCCTATGTTATTTGGAAGCAGCATATATTTCACGCTTTTCATCAGTATTTTTTTTCTCGTTAACATAAATGTTTTCGGTTTTTTAAATCCCTTTCTGTTTATTAAAAGCGTAACGGAAGTCCCTGCTTTTCCGTGCAAAAGACGCACGGCTTTCATAATATTCATCCGATATGTAGAAATACCGTTTATTTTTTCTATGATATCTCCCGCTTTTATTCCGGCTGCCGAAGCAGGCGAACCGTCTACGGGAGAAATAATAACCACGTATCCTTTTTTAGTCGATATTTTAACTCCTATACCCGTAAATTCGCCCGACGTTTCGGATTTCATCTGCCTGAATTCGCTTGGAGTAAGAAAATACGTGTGAGGGTCGAGGGTCGATATCATGCCTTCTACTGCGCCGAATACAAGCTTTTTTGACGGTTCTTTTTTTATATAATCGTTTTTAATCAAAGCGTATACTTTCGAAAAAAGCTTTATATTTACGATGTCGCCCTGATTAAGTTTCTTAGAGCCGTTTTTATTATAATGTTTGGCAGATGCATAAACTTTTACGGAATTTACGCAAATCGATAAAAAAAATAACGTCGAAAACAAAAATATTAAACGGCGCTTCCAGATTCCCATAATTCACCTCTTTATTTTATTATTTGAAATTCTGCATCTCCATTGCGGGATTTCTTCTGCAAATTCTTAATTAATTTTATAACTTTACGTTTTAAAAGTCTATTCTTTTTATCCTTCCGTTTTTCCTTAGATTTATTATATCCTGCATATGTTTTGCCGTTATTTATCTTTAAAGATTCTATATAGTTGTTTAAACCTGTTATAAGGTCTTTTAATCTTTCCTTGGAACGCTTTATGCTTTTGAACTCTGAAGTAAAACTACTTTTTTCTTTTTTTAAATATTTTCTTAATCGTAAAAATCCGTTTCTTATTTTAACAAGCTTTAACAGCCTTGCTTCTTCATTCTTAAGCAAAATTTTTAACTGATAATTTAAGACGAAAGCATCGGTATCGCCCTTAAAATAGATTATTTCAGCTAAAAGATACTCTTTATGAATAATAAAAATCCTTTCTATCAGACCTTCTATAAGCAATCTGTATCTTTTTATTCTCTTTTTTATTTTGCGTATTTTATTTTCATTTTTTTTTATCTTAGATTTTAATTCGTGAAGAGCGGAATCGCTATGCGCTATTTTATAAGATATTGAGGCCAATTCTTCTTTATAAAATGTTAAGCGTTTAATTACGTAAGAGTATTTATGGCGCGTTCTTATTTTAAAAGAATATGCTGCGGAAATACTAAGGCAATAAATGAATAATGCGGCAACGATAGATATGCCGAAAAAAAATATTAACCTGTTATTATAAATTTTTTTCATCCATATAAAAATAAAATCCAGCTACCATTAGCAAATATTTTATTTAAATGATAGCTGGCGAAATTTAAATCCCTATCCTTAGCTTTTTGCTTTGGCAGTTGTTGCTGCTTTTTTGGCAGTTGTTGCTGCTTTTTTGGCAGTTGTTGCTGCTTTTTTGGCAGTTGTTGCTGCTTTTTTGGTAGGTTTAGCAACCGTCGCCTTTTTGGCTACCGCCGGTTTTGACGGGGCGGACGGTTTCTTTGCGCAACCGGAAAATGCGAGCGCCGATACGGTTAAAAACACTCCTAAAACTAATACTGTAAGCTTTTTCAAATTTTATCACCTCCTTTAACTTTTTTATTCTATTTTTAGTAAAGAATTTTGTCAAGAAAAATTTTTATTTGTGCCTCTCCCCTCCTTTAAGAAGGAGGGGAGCTATTAAGAAAAATCAGCAGGAAAAATCGGATTAATTTAAAGGATGCGCCGTATTAATTTTCCTCAATAAGAGTTTTATATATTAATCGACTTTATAGTATGCAGAAAATAAAATCTCTTTAATATGCAAGCCCGTATAAAATCATCTGTTTAAGAGATCCTTGAATAGAACCTGGCATACCCATATGTGTCATAAAAGCCACCATGCCGGCATCTGCAAAATAATATTTCATTCTCCACATTTCTCCGAGTATAGAAACATCGGTATAATTTCCCGACCTGTATATAAGTATTTCAACAGGATAAGACGGACTGTGGTCGATACCTGGGAACTTATAGGAAGAAGTAGCCCTTGCTCCGCTGTCTATTTCTATCGAATGCCTTTCCGTCGAGTTTCTTGTAACGCCTATTTCTATAAATCCTATAGAAGGCTTTTCTATCTTGTAAACTAAATGCCATCCTCCATTATTACGCCCTATGCCCTTTAAAACTAAATCTGCTACTCCAAGCAAATTTGAATCGGTACTTCCTGAATAATTTGATATCTGGTCAACGCTTCCTGGGAATGAGCCTCCGCCTATTCCGCCCGGAAACCTTCCCGTCCTCATAGGACCGTACTGGCTGTTTGACGGCGTTCCGCCTATCGCTTCTCTTATTATGCTTTTCAAATAGTTATTGACTTCAACTGCATAAGTTGCATAAGAATTGCCGGAAAAAGTCCTCGCCAACGCAGGCAAATTCACCATACTAACGACTACGCCCTGATTAGGAGTATTATAAACGGCTATTCTTAAAGGCAGTCCAAAAGCTCCAAGAGGATAGTTTCCATTATCCGTCATATATTTGTCATAAACACTGTCTGTTGCAACTATAACCGTTGAATGGTAAGAGTCTCCGGATGGAAGAGAAGTATTAAATTTGCCTATAACCTTCCAATGATGCGCGTTCAGTGCGTTTTCTACTTTTTGCGTTACGGATGAAATGCTTCCTGGGACATTGACGGCAACATTAGTAAAAACACCGTAATCTGCTGCATAAACGCTATCGGCAATTAACAGAACCGGTAGAAACGCAAAAACTAAAAAAAACAAAAATTTTAACTTAAACAATTTCATAACTTTTTTCATTACTTTTCCTCCATTTTTTTAAATAACAATAAAATAATAAATTAACATAAATGTACTGCTTGCATAGTTTGTAAATTGTAAAAATTTTATAGTTCAAAAAAGAAACAGATAGACAAAATATCGGCTACGGTATAAAAAAATAATTATTAAACCGCTTTCTATGCTAATATAAACAAGCATAGAAAGCGGCAAAAAAAATTCAAATCAAAACCTTAGCTGTTTGCCTTAGGAGCCGCAGGAGCCTTAGGGGCTTTAGGAGCCTTAGCTGCCGCTTTTTTAGCAGGAGCAACAGGGGCCGCCTTAGCTGCCGCTTTTTTAGCAGGAGCAACAGGGGCCGCAGGAGCCTTAGGAGCCGGTTTAGCAGTCTGTTTTTTTGCGCAGCCGGAAAATGCAAGCGCCGACACTGTTAAAAACACTCCCAAAACTAATACTGTAAGCTTTTTCAAATTTTATCACCTCCTTTAATTTTTTTATTCTATATTTTAGCAAAGAATTTTGTCAAGAAAATTTTTGTTGAAAAAATCCATTGAAAAATATATATAATATATTATCATATATATGATAATATGAAAACTTATAATTTTCAAATAATAACAAGGGATTTTTCATTTGAAGAACGCTTTGGATATCTTAGCGAAATAGCCTTGGCATCGGCAGAAAGTTCGGCGGACGTCCTGCAGTTAAGAAATAAAAATATTTCATCGCGCAATCTTTATGAATGCGCAGTTTTTTTAAAAAAAAAGTTTAAGGATATAAACAGTAATAAAAAACCTCTTCTAATTATAAACGACAGGCCTGATATTGCTCATATTGCAGGTGCAGACGGCGTGCATGTCGGGCAGGATGATTTTCCTGCGGCGCTGATTAAGAAATTTTTTCCGAATTTAATAATAGGAGTAAGCGCGGAAAATGCAAAACAGGCCCAGGTTGCGGAAAAAGAAGGAGCGGATTATATAGGAGCCGGCCCTGTATATCCTACATCTTCAAAACAGGATGCCGGTGATTTAATGACAAAAGAAAATTTAGACGCAGTTTGCTTTGCCGTCAAAATACCTGTTATAGCAATCGGCGGGGTTACGGACGATAAGATTGAAGAACTTGCTGAATCGGGAGTAAGAGGGGCAGCTGTGATCGGCGCAATTTCTAATTCTAAAAACCTGTTGTCGGCGGCTGTAAATTTTAGAAAGAATATAGATAAATTTTTTAAACTAAAACAATAAAAAAATAAAATTGAGGGTTTTTCTTGATAGAATTCAGTCACGTTTATAAAAATTACGATAAAAATTATATATTAAGAGACTTGAATTTTTCAGTAGATAAAGGAGAATTTATTTTTATAACGGGACCTTCTGGCGCAGGTAAAACTACAACCCTGAAAATTCTAAACGCTTTGGAAAAACCTACCCACGGCGCGGTAAGATTTATGGGAACCGAAATAAACGATATCAAAAAAAGCGATATACCTTTTTTAAGAAGAAAAATAGGGTTTGTTTTTCAAGATTTCAAGCTTCTTCCAAAAAGAACGGTGTTTCAGAACGTAGCCCTGGGTCTTGAAGTTTCCGGAATCTTTGGAGACATTATCAATAAAAACGTTTCAGAAATATTAAAGGCGGTTGAGCTTTATACAAAAAAAAACGAATATCCGTTAAGCCTATCGGGAGGCGAACAGCAAAGAGTCGCCATTGCAAGAGCGCTCGTACAGAATCCTCAAGTTTTGCTTGCGGACGAACCTACCGGAAATTTAGACGAGGAAACGTCAAAAATTATAGTCAATATAATAAAATCTTTTAACAATAGAGGCACCACTGTAATGTTGGCTACGCACGATAAACATCTTATAGCTGAAATTAGCAGGGCAAGGGTAATTGATATCACAAAAGTTTAAATATCTAATAAATTATTTTAAAATTGCTTTCTTCAATATCAAGTCCGATATTGCCGGTAATTTTTTTGCTTTTTTAATAATGTTTTTTTCTTTTTTTATAATGCTGTTTTTTCTTTTGTGTTACGTTAATATTTACAACTATATGAAACTTTTTCAAAAAAACAACGTTATGATAGTTTTTTTGAAAAACGGATCAGACAAAAAAACGAAAAAAAATATAATTAATTTTATACATAAAATAAAAGGAGTAAAAAAAATAAGTTATTACGACGATAAATCTTCAATGAATTTTTTAACCGAAAAATTAAAAAATTTGAAATCGATTTTAAAAAATGTTAATCCAAAAACTATGCCGTCGTTCATTAAAATTCATTTCAATAAATATGCGGTAAGTTCTATATATCTAAGCAATATTTATCTCAGGCTGATCTCTTTTAAAGGAATTAAATTAGTTTACTATAATAAAATGCTTGAAAATAAAATAGTTCAGTTTATGTTTTTCACAAAAGTAGTAGGTTTTATTTTATTTTTATTTTTATTTATTCTTTCTGTTTTTATTTCCTACAGCGCAATAAAACTCGTCATACTCCGAAAACAGAACGAAATAGAAATACTAAAGCTTATAGGAGCCACGGACGGCTATATAAGAGTGCCTATGTTCATAGAGGGAGAAATAGGGGCGATTTTAGCCTTTTTAGTTTCTATATTTTTTCTTTTCGCAATTTATAAGATATTTATATTTTACGGGTTTGACGGTTTTCTGAATTTTTTTCATATTAAAATAATTTTTTTAAACTTCGGACAGATGGCCGCCGTATTTATAATAGCTTTAATATCAGGCATCGCAGGAACGTATATATCATCAAGAAAATTCTTCTGATGCTGGGTTTAAAAATTAGATTCAAATACCTGTAATTTTTCTTAAAAGTTTAATATCGACGTATTTTTCTATATTATCGGCAAGAAGATTAAAGCTTTCGTTTTTAACGTCTGCATAATCGCGCCGGCCTGCCGGCAAATAATGTCTATATTTTTTATTTGCGTTATTTTTCTTTATGATGTTTTCTATGAAATCTCTGAATATTTTATTTGCAAACAATCCATGCGCATAAGTTCCTATTTTTCTGCCGTCATCGGACAAAATAGACAAAACTTCGTCTTTTTGGATAAGATCTTGGCCGTAGTTATTGTTCAGACAATCTTCTGCGGCACCCGATAAAGACGATAAAAAGCTTTTGCGGTTGCAAAGACCTTTGCGTTTAAACCGTTCTTTATATTCAACGTCTTTAAAAAAAGTTCTACCGTTATGAATTTCGTATCCGTTTATAAAATCTCCGTTAAAATCGTATTTTCTGCTGACCGTTATTTTTTTATCGAATAAAATAGTTTCCGTATCGAAAAAGCCTAACCCTTTATTATTGCTAAAACACTGGCCGTCCGCAAAAGATTCCAGCTTATGAGGATCCTTTATTATATCCCCCATCATCTGAAAGCCTCCGCAAATTCCTAATATAATACCATTCTTAAGATACTCAAATCTTTTTATATAATCGAAAACTCCAGATTTTTTAATATAATTCAAATCTGCGGCAGTAGATTTGGTTCCCGGAATTATTATCATATCGAACTCTTCGTCGGTATCTTCGGGAATATCTTCGAAAAAAACAGTATCGAATCTTTCATCTAAAAACAGCGGATCGAATTCATTAAAATTAGAAATATGCTCTAAGCGGACTATTCCGATTTTAATTTTTCCGTTATCATGAGAACGAAAAGAGGTTCTATCTGCGTAATTTTTCAAATTCAAACTGTCTTCAGCTTCAATATAAAGATTTTTAATGAACGGGATTACTCCGAAACAAGGTATTTTTAATCGTTTTTCAATCTCGTCTATGCCTGGCTTAAGTATGGAAATATTGCCTCTGAATTTGTTTATTATAAAACCTTTGACCAATTTTTTCCATTCAGGCTTCAGCAGTTTTACGGTTCCGTATAAAGAGGCAAAAACGCCTCCTCTTTCGATATCGGCTGTCAAAATTACAGGCATATTATAAATTTCGGCGAAACCCATGTTTGCTATATCATATTTATATAGGTTTATTTCAGCCGGACTTCCTGCGCCTTCGGCTATGGTTAGCTCGTTGCGTTCCGTTAAAAAATCGAAAGATTCCACCGCCTTTTTTAAAAAGAAATTTTTTTTTTCGTTGTAATCCTTGAAATTCATATTGCCGAAATGTTTACCGTCCAGGATCAGATGCATTTCAGTGTCGGAAGAAGGCTTTATTAAAATCGGATTAATCTGCCTCAGCGGTTTTTTAAAAGCCGCTTCTGACTGCACTGCTTGAGAAACGGCTATTTCGGAACCGTCTTCTGTAATAAAACTGTTAAGCGACATATTTTGCGATTTAAAAGGCGAGCAGTTTACCCCTCTGTTTGCAAAATACCTTAAAAATCCGGCGGTCAAAACGCTTTTTCCTGCGGAACTGGACGTCCCCTGTATCATTAATAATTTCATGCTTTTTATATTTTTTTATTTAGACGAAGTGTCCGGAAATGACCTGACGGCTTTTAAAAATGCTTCGACTACTTTAGGATCGAATTGGGTTCCTGAATTTTTCTTAATCTCTTCCAGAGCAGTTTCAACAGGAAGAGCTTTTCTGTATGGCCTGTCGGTCGTCATTGCGTCAAAAGTATCTACTACGGCTATAATTCTTGAAGCTATGGGTATATCTTCGCCGGAAAGACCTAACGGATAGCCTTTTCCGTCGAATCTTTCCTGATGGTGAAGAACGTCGTTTGCTATATGCCTCAAAAATTTTATTTTTTTTAGCATATTATAGCCTATTTCAGGATGTTTTTTAATTTCTTCGTATTCTTCGTCCGTAAGTTTACCCGGCTTATTGAGAATTGAATCTTTTATGCCTATTTTTCCAACATCGTGCATTGCCGCCGCATATCTCATATTTTTTATTTCGTTTGCGTTCAACCCGAGTTCTTTTGCTACCATAACGCCGTAATCTATTAGCCTGTCGCCGTGCGTTCTAGTGTAAGTATCTCTTGCTTCTATTGCTTCCGATATAGAACTGATGGTTTCAAAGTGCTCCTCTTCGATATAGTTAAACGTTTGGGCATTATATACCGCAACGGAAATTATGCTTGAAATATTTGCTATAAAATCGATGGTTTCCATTGAATATTCATTTTTCGTTTTTCCGATTAGAAAAATAAGTCCTAGAAAATCTTTGTCCGTTTTTAAAGGAATAGCAATAAAAGTTTTTTTTAAAATATTTTTTAAAAAACAGTCGCAAGGCGCATCATCTTGAACATCGAAATTTGAATTATCTTTGTAATAATTTATAGTAGGATAGTTTGAACTTACAGCTTTTAAACATTTGCAATCGTTTAGCCGCAAATTATCCTGCGCTGAAAACGAATCGCCGATGTTGTAAGCCTTAAATAATTTTAAGGATAGGTTTTTAAAAAAACTGCAGTCGTTGCATTTTTGAAGTATTTTTGTTTCGGAGGGACATTTTACGAAAGGGCAGCTGAATTCGGTCATATTGTAGCAATTCATGCTGCCGCCGTAAATTGAGCATCCAATCATATTGCAGTTAAAAAATTCGTAACAGAATTTATTTGCGTCTTTGTTATTGTCTTTGAGATATACTAAAGCGATATCCGTTTTAGTATAGTCCGTTAGTCTGTTTACGGAGTAATCGATGATACTGCAAAGCTCTAGCGACGAAGAGACTAATTTAGAAATTTCCAGCAGATCGGATATTTTGCGGCCTTCTTCTTTCTGTCTTATATATAAAAAATTGGCGTTTTCGTAGAGCGTCAGGCTGTATATGAAAACACCGCCTAACATAGCTATGAATTTTGCAATCTTTAATTCTTCTTCAGAAAATTGATAGGGTTCTTTACTGTATATATTTAAAGCGCCTAAAACAAGAGATCCCGCATAAATAGGCACGCTCAAGAGGGACAACATTCCGGTGAACTGTTTTTCAAGTTCGTAGTATATATCGGATAAATCGCTTTTTAAATTTGAGCTGACCAAAGATTCGCCGTTCTCTATAACCGAACCTATCAATCCTTCGCCGAGCAATATTTCCAAATCTTTCTTTATAAATTTTCCGTCGCGGTAATAATTTACGCATTTTATTTTTTCGGTATCCTCGTTAAGCATAAATATTGTAACGGTATCGCTCTTTATAAATTTAGAAGCGGCTATCGAAATTTTTTCGTATATTTCTTCTCTTGAATTTTTAGAAATCAGGTCTTTCGAAAGAAAATAAGCAATATCAGGATACTCTACCATAAAATATTAAAATATTATTATTTAATATTAAAGTTAAATACGTAAGTTAAACTAAAATTTCGAAAACTTTTCTATTCTCATGTTTCTTAAATCTTCACCCCTATATTTTTTAAGTTCGTTAATATTTTCTACAACGGCTTTTCTTAAGTTTTCGGCTGCAAGCTTCGGATCCCTGTGCGCTCCGCCTAGAGGTTCCGCTATAATGCCATCTATAACTTTAGAATCGTTAAGCAGATCATTCGCGGTCAGTTTTAAAGAATTTGCGGCTTCTTCAGTTTTTGAAGTATCTTTATACAAAATAGAGGCGCATCCTTCAGGCGATATAACCGAATAAACCGAATATTCCATCATTAAAACGCGGTTTCCTGTTCCGAAAGCAAGAGCGCCGCCGCTGCCGCCCTCTCCGATAATTACCGATATTACTGGAACGTTAACGTTCAGCAAGGCATAAATGGTCTCCGCTATAGCCTCAGACTGGCCTCTTTCTTCGGCACCTAAGCCTGGATATGCTCCTGGAGTATCTATAAGCGCAACAATCGGGATGGAATACCTGTCTGCAAGCTTAAAAAGCCTTTGCGCTTTTCTGTAGCCTTCCGGATGGGGCATACCGAAATTCCTGCACATTTTATCCTTAGTATTGCGTCCTTTCTGGTGTCCTATTATTAGCACCCGCTCGCCGTTAATAAAGCAAAATCCGCCGACTACGGCTTTGTCGTCCATAAAAAGCCTGTCGCCATGAAGTTCTATAAAATTTTCAGCTATCATTTCTATATAATCCATGGTGTAAGGCCTCAACGGATGCCTCGATAATTGAGTAATCTGCCAGTTATTTATATTTTTAAAAATATCTTTTATAAACTTTTCTTTTTTGGTTTCCAGATTTTTAATTTCGTCTTCGACATCAGTGAAACCTCCTAGATTAAAAGTCTTCAACTCTTCAATTTTCTGTTCAAGCTCCATAATGGGCTTTTCAAAATCTAAATACTGCAGCGCCATAATAATATTTGATATTTTTTAACTTACTACTATTATTTTATTTGTTTGTTAAATGTAACTTTCTTTATTTATGTTCTTTTATTATACCATCTATTAAATAATATTCAAGTAATTAGACGAGGGTTTAGATTTCAATAATGTTTTGTCCACCGCTACGTTTTCTCCTAAAGTAATGCTGTATCCTGAAATCCTGAATATCACTTTATCTTTTCCTTTTGCTTCCGTAAAATTTTTTTTAATTTCAAGAAGTATTTTTTTCAATTCGTCATCGTCAAGCATAACAACATTGTCTTTTATTTCTATAATGCAGGTCTCCTCTATATGCTTTGCAGGCTGTTTAACTTTTACCGCATCCAGTAGTTCTATGTTTTCGCCGATAATTTTAATGCCGAGATCGGCTTCTCCGTTAATTAGAGGAGAACCTTGCCCAGCGTTTTCAGTTAATACATTATCGTCCTGCTTATATATATCGCTTTCGGAAACTTCGATTTCGGATAAATGTTCGCCGTCCTGAGGCTGTATTTCTTTGCCGATTAAAGAAGATAGGTCTAAACCGGAAAAATCTATTCTGCCGGTAATAATTACAGGTTGATTGGTGGATAAAACGTCTTCGTATTTTAAAAAACTTTTTGGAAAAAATACGGTTTCTATGTTGGAATTATTGTCGTTTAATATAAAAGAGGCCATTTTGTCGTTTGTTTTAGTTTTACGCACTTTAAGCTGATTTATCACTCCGACGACTTTATATGAAGCATCCTGCGGAATTTTTCCTTTTGCTTCTATATATTCCATTACTATATCGGCTACTGGTTTTATTTTAAGCAGTTTTATTTTCTCTTCATAACCGTCTAACGGATGCCCCGACAGATAAAAACCCAGCGACTCTTTTTCAAAAGCAAGAATGGATTTCTTGTCGTCTTTTTCCCCTATCGACGCTAAATATAAATCGTCTTTTCCTGCATCGAAATTAATATCTTCGGTAGAAGAACCGAATAAATCAGCCTGTCCTGAATCTTCTTTTTCTCTTTTACGGATAGATTCTTCCATGACAGCTTCGAGATTATAGAGCATCCATTTCCTAGATTCTCCACCTATATCTAAAGCGCCGCTTTTAATCAAATTTTCTATAGTCCTTTTGTTAACCTTTCTCGTATCCACTCTGGAACAGAAATCTAACAAATCTTTATAGGGCTTATCGGAACGAGCCTGTAAAATAGAATCTATAGCGGCTTTGCCGACGTTTTTTACCCCGCCTAAACCGGTTCTGATAGCTAATTTTACTTTATTTTCCGCAATTTCGCCGTTTTTATTTTCGTAACCGTTTTCGGCAGTATTGCCGCCGCATTTTTTTTCTACTATAGCAAACCTTTCGGACGATTCGTTAACCGACGGCGGCAATATTTCGCAAGCGTTCATTCCTGATTTTGCTTCGTTTATTATTTTCGTCAGTTTATCGGTGTTATTCATTTCGCTTGATAAAAGCGCGGCCGTAAAATGCTCTTTATAATTAGCCTTTAAATATGCAGTCATATATGCAATATATGCATAAGCGGTAGAGTGCGATTTATTGAATCCGTATTCTCCGAATTTAACTATAAGGGAAAAAATCTTTTCTGATTTAGACTCTTCTATGCCGTTTGCTTTGCAACCGCTTATAAACTTATCTTTCATCTGATTGATAAGGTCGGCCTGTTTCTTTCCTACGCCCTTTCTTAAAACATCGGCTTCGCCCATCGAAAATCCGGCAAGATTGGTAGCCACCCTCATTATCTGCTCCTGATAAAGCATTACGCCGTAAGTTTCGTGCAGAATATCCTTAAGCAACGGATGAATATAATGTATCTTGGCTTTACCGTGCTTAGCCTTAATAAAATCGTCAACCATACCGCTGCCGAGAGGCCCAGGTCTGTAAAGGGCTACTAAAGGAATTAAGTCTTCGAATGAATTAGGTATCAATTTTTTAATCAATTCTTTCATGCCGGAACTTTCTAACTGAAAAACACCGGTCGTATCTCCAGCCGCCAGTAGTTTAAAAGTAGCTTTATCGTTTAAGTCAATATCGTAAATATTAAAATCCTTATCTTCGCTAAATTCTCGGTTTTCACCTTCCCGTTCCCTTTGCAGTCTTTGAAGCGATTTTGTTTCGTTAATAAGTTTTATAGCCTCATTCATTACGGTAAGCGTTTTTAATCCCAGAAAGTCGAACTTTATAAATCCGAGTTTCTCTAAGTCGGTTCCTGTATATTGAGTGGTAATAACATCCGTTTCTTTGGTGCCTTTATATAAAGGCATATAGCTGTTTATAGGTTCGTTCGATATGACGACTCCGGCGGCATGCGTGCTAGCATGCCTTGCAAGGCCTTCCAACCTTTTTGCTATTTCTATTAATTTCTTTACCTTAGGATTCGTTTCTATTAAATTGCGGAGCTTCGGTTCTTCTTTTATTGCATTTTCTAAAGTAATGCCCAGAGTATTCGGAACTAATTTTGCAATCTTGTCGGCCTCAGCATAAGGCATATTCAGAGCTCTGCCGGTATCCCTGATAACGGCCTTTGCAAGCATGGTGCCGAAAGTTATTATCTGCGATACCTTTTCTTCGCCGTATTTATGCGCCACATATTTAATAACTTCGTCTCTTCCGTTTATGCAGAAATCGGAGTCTATATCAGGCATGCTTATTCTTTCGGGATTAAGAAATCTTTCGAACATTAAATCGTATTTAATAGGGTCTATTTCCGTAATTTTAAGACAGTAGGCTGCTAAGCTGCCGGCGGCGGAACCTCTGCCGGGACCGACAGGTATGTTATGCTCTTTCGCATATTTTATAAAATCGGAAACTATCAAAAAATATCCTGCAAAATTGGATTTTTTAATAACTTCTATTTCCATATCCAATCTCGCTTTATATTCGTCTTTTCTATTAAGATAAGATTCAGCCGCCGCCTTTGTAGGATTTTTTATAAAAATTTCCTCGAAACCTTCCCTTGTTTTTTTTTCGAAGTAATCGGCGGCGTCAAAATCGGCTTCTGAATTATAGGCAAAATCAGATACGTCGGCCGACTCGTTGTTCTGAATAGATTTTTCAGCAATTTGGGCGGATTGTGCAGATTGGCCGGATTGTTTTTTAGATTGATTCTCTCCTGCAGCGGCTGCTTCTAATGATGCTTTTGCGTTTTTTAGCTTTTCGGCTTCGTTTCCAGGCTTAAACTGCGGGAAATAGTGCCCGCCTTTTAATTTAAAAGAAAAATTGCATTTATCGGCGACCAAAAGAGTGTTAGATATAGCTTCAGAAGGATAATCGGCAAAGATTTCCTTCATCTCTTCCTGCGATCTAAAATACAGGTCTTTAGTAGAAAATTTTAACCTGTCTTTGTCTTCGACGGTTTTTCCGGTCTGTATGCAAAGAAGAACATCGTGGGCTTCATAGTCTTCTTTAAGAAGATAGTGGCAGTCGTTAGTAGCCGTTAACGGCACGCCGTATTTTTTAGACAGTTCAATTAATCCGTCGTTGGCAACAAGCTGTTCTTCCATGCCTTGAACCTGCATTTCTAAATAAAAATCGTCTTTAAAAATATCTAAATAAAATTTAAGGCTTTCTTCGGCCGATTCAAATCTTCCTTTTGATATTTCATAAGGAATTTCGCCTTTAATACAGGCGGACATCGCAACTAAACCTTCTCCGTGATTTTTTAATACATTCTTGTCAATCCTCGGCTTATAATAAAATCCATCTATGTAGGACATAGAAACTAATTTGGAAAGATTTTGATAACCCGTATCGTTTTTTGCAAGGAGAATTAAGTGATTATAAAATTTTTCATTTGCGTTTTTAAGTTTCATATCGGATTTAGAAATATACATTTCGCACCCGATTATCGGTTTTACTCCTTTTTTAACGGCTTTTTCATAAAACTCTATAGCCCCGAACATATTGCCGTGATCGGTTACGGCAACGGCGGGCATGTTAAATTCTATTGATTTTTTTACTATATCGTCTATTTTAATCGCCCCGTCTAAAAGACTGTAATGCGAATGAAGATGAAGATGGACGAAATCGCTCATTATAATATTGCTCCATTTTCAGAAAAGAAGGCGTAAGATTTATTTTACTCCATAGCTCCCCTCCTTTTTAAAGGAGGGGAGTCGGCCAAAGGCCGACGGGGTAGTTCACGGAAAATTAATCCTACATCTTTTCCTTATATTATTTTTTGTTTAATTTGCATTATTCCCATTCAATAGTCGAAGGCGGTTTAGAAGTGATATCGTAAACCACCCTGTTAACGCCTTTAATTTCGGAAATTATCCTTGAAGAACACGCTCTTAATATATCGTAATCCAACTTTACGAAATCGGCGGTCATCCCGTCAACGGAAGTTACGGCGCGAAGAGCCACTACCGATTCATAACTTCTTTTATCCCCCATTACGCCTACAGTTTTTACAGGCACGAGCACAGGAAAAGACTGCCAAATTTTTTCGTATAATCCCGCCGCTTTTATTTCCTGAGTTACTATCGCATCTGCTTTCCTTAAGATATCGAGATTTTTTTTGTCCACCGCACCTATTATTCTGATGGCTAATCCTGGGCCTGGAAACGGCTGCCTGTTTATTATTTCTTCCGGAATTCCTAATTTTTTACCGATTACGCGGACTTCGTCCTTAAATAATTCCCTTAAAGGTTCTATTAATTTTAGATTTAATTTTTTAGGAAGGCCGCCGACGTTGTGATGGCTTTTTATTACGCTTGAAGCGCCGAATACTTTAACTGATTCTATTACGTCGGGATAAAGCGTTCCCTGCACCAAAAAATTTACGTCTTTAATCTTTTTTGCTTCTTTTTCGAATATTTTTATAAAAAGCCTGCCTATGATTTTACGTTTTCTTTCGGGATCGGTTACGCCTTTAAGCTCTTTTAAAAATATAGCCGAAGCATTTACTAATCGGACGTTAAGGTTAAGATTTTCCTTATAATACTTCATAACCGATTTCGCTTCCGACTCCCTTAAAAGTCCGTTATCGACGAATATGCATTTAAGATTGCCGCCGATAGCCCTGTTGGTAATAACCGCCGCTACCGTAGAATCAACCCCTCCGGAGAGAGCGCATATCGCTTTGAATCCGCCGGTTTTTTCCCTGATTTCCATGAC
>JAJYKQ010000073.1 GCA_021788495.1 bacterium
TTAAAGCCTAGGATTGCAATGTTGTCCTCTGTTAAAACGGTTTTAGTTTCCGTCTTGAATCTGTTGTGTATTCCCGTTTTAGAAAAGATGTAATTTTAAGAAAGGTGAACATCGTTTTTTATATGGGCTTAGAGATAAATAATTTAACAGTCGAATTATGCGCGGGTAAAGACGAAAACGAGTGCATCAACGTGGTCGATTCTATATTTTTATCGGTCGATGAAGGCGAAGTAGTATCTATAGTAGGCGAATCCGGCAGCGGTAAATCTTTTTTGGGCTTATCTATTTTAAAACTTAATCCGCAGGGCGTTTCAAAAATAGTTTCAGGAGAAATTAAAATAAAGTGTAAATCTCAGGATAGCGAGAAGGATATTTTAAAGCTTAAGCCCGACGAGTTAACGGATGTGCGCGGTAAAATTATATCAATGATATTTCAGGATCCCAATACGTCTTTAAATCCCGTAATGAAAATAGGAGAACAAATAACCGAAGCAATTTTAGTCCATAAAAAAATGTCAAAAAAAGAGGCAAAAGACATTGCCGTTAAATATTTAAATTATATGAATATAGACGGGCTTGCAAGATTTAATTCTTATCCATACGAGCTTTCCGGCGGCATGCGCCAGAGAGTTATGATAGCTATGGCTATGGTGCTTAATCCGTGTTTTTTGATAGCCGACGAGCCTACGACTGCTTTAGACGTAACTACGTCGCTTCAGGTTTTAAAATTAATTAAAGAAATAAAAGAAAAATCCAACGTCGGTATTATTTTTATAACGCACGACCTTACCGTCGCAAGAAGCATTTCCGACAGGACTTACGTATTTTATGCAGGGCAGATAATGGAATCGGGCAATACCGAAAATATAATAAGCAATCCCGCCCATCCTTATACTATTTCTTTAATAAAAAGTATTCCGTCTCTTTCTCCGGATTATGTTCCAAAGCAGAAACTTTTTAACATAAGCGGTTATTTGACCAAAGACGATTTTAAAAAAGGGAAATGCAGATTTTATTCCAGATGTTTTAAGAGAGACGACGCCTGTTTAAACGATATAGCTTTAAGAAATTTTAGGGATTCCGAAAATGCCGGAAAATACGGGCGCGACATAAGATGTATAAAATTTAATTCCGGCGGCGCAAAATGAAATCAAATATGGAAAACAACGTAATTTTATCGGTTTCCGACATTTCCAAACATTATAAGTATTATAAAACGCTATTCGATATAAAAAAGAACGTTATAAAAGCGGTTGACGGCGTTTCGTTCGATGTTTATAAAAATGAAATATTTGCAGTAGTCGGGGAAACCGGATGCGGAAAATCGACCCTTTCTAAGTTAATTTTAGGCCTGACGGAAAAAACTTCCGGCGAGATATATTTTAAAGGCGAAATTCTGGATTATAAAAATAAAAAAAAAGATTTCAGGAAAAAGATACAGATACTTTTTCAAGACCCTTATTCGTCATTAAATCCAAAAAAGAAGATATATAAAATAATATCTTATCCTGCAGTCAGAAACGACATTATAAAGAATAAAAAGAAAGACAGGATGGAATTTGCCGCAGAACAGCTTAAGGTAGTAGGATTGCCTGAAACAATAGCTTTAAGCTATCCGCATATGCTTTCCGGCGGACAGAGGCAGAGGGTGGGAATAGCAAGATGCCTGTCGGTTCGTCCGGAACTGCTTATACTCGACGAGCCGGTGTCTGCCCTGGACGTTTCCGTTTCCGCTCAGATTTTAAACCTGCTCATGGATTTAAAAAACGAAACCGGCATGAGCTATATATTTATTACCCACGATTTAAAATTGGTCAGGCACCTTGCAGACAGGGTATGCGTTATGTACGGCGGAAAAATAATGGAGATTGCCGAAACGGACGATTTTTTTAAAAATCCGTCGCATCCTTATTCTAAATCTCTTCTTGAATCTATGTCTTTTTTGACCTCTACTCGTCGGAATCTTTAAAGGTTTCGTCGTCGTTTATTAAAGAAAGCGTATTCAGGTGGTCGATATAATCTTCGTTTAACTGCTTCTTTTCTTCTTCTTCCGCTTTAGACTGACAGTTTATGCATAAGTTGGAATAAGGTATTATTTTTAATCTTTTCTTTGAAATAGGTTCGCCGCATTCGTCGCATATGCCGTATGTTCCTTCTTTAATTTTCAAAAGCGCATTGTCTATTTCCCTGACTTTTTTCCTTTCTCTGTCCCCAAGCATATACATAAGCTCCCGGTCCCTTTCGCTGGAAGCGATGTCGTAATTATCGCCGCGGTATTCCGTCGAGTCTTTTGAAGAACCTTCCTTTATGCCGGCATCTATTTCCTTAAAAATATCTTTTTTCATTTTTATTAGTACTTTTTTTGCCGATTCTATTTCTGCTTTTGAAAATGAGTGTTCGTCTTTATTTTCTTTATCCGTATTTTTCATAAACGATTCCTCCGATATTATTTGTCAAAAATGTGTGAATAGTATATATTTAATTAAATATAAATGCAAGATTAAAACTTTAATACTGCAATAGAACAACAAAAACATTCCCTAATATGCTATAATGACTAAAAAAATATTTAATAAAAAGGTGTCGGATTAATTTGGAAAAAGGTGTCAGATTAATTTTACGCACATCTTTTATATTTCATTGTTTCTTTTTGTATGCGTAAAATAAAATCTGACACCTTTTTCCGTAAAATATTTTACTTGACAATAACACGGTTGCTGACACCTTTTTAATTTTTAGCGGGGGCGGCGCTTGATGTTAGAAGAAAGAGTATTCGATTACGGATATGCCGATAAGGAAAAAAAGGAAAAAGGGATAAGGTCTCCTTTTCAAATCGACAGGGACAGGATAATACATTCCAGCGCGTTCAGAAGGATGAGGAATAAAACCCAGGTTTTCGGAGTTTTTACGCTGGATTATTACAGGACGAGACTTACGCATTCTCTGGAAGTATCGCAAATAGCAAGAGCATTAACGTCTATTTTGAATAAAAAATACGGTTTAAGTATAGATTTAGACCTTATAGAAGCCGTTTCGCTGGCCCACGATATTGGACACCCGCCTTTCGGGCATCTCGGCGAATATATTATAAACGAAGAGTTAAAGAAAGCTACGGACTGGAAACTAGGATTCGAAGCTAATGCCCAAAATATCAGGATACTTAATTTTCTCGAAAAAAAGTTTTACGATTCAAAAAACAATAAAATATACGGAATTAATCCTTCTCTTAAGACCATAGACGGAATTTTAAAATATAAGATGCCATATTCCCTGTCCGATAAAAACAAGCATTTTATTTACGACGACGATATATTTATACTCGAAAAACTCCACGGAAAAGATTTTGTAAATTATCTGAGTAAATATTCCCGTTTTTTTAACGATAAAAAAAATAAAACCGCCAAAGATAAATTTTTTGAATTTTCAAGATGCATTGAATGTCAGATATTAAACGCCGCCGACGATATCGCTTATGCCACGCACGACATAGAAGACGGGGTAGAATCTAAGCTCATAAATATAGGCGGGCATTTCAAAGTAAACAAATATCTTAGAGAAAGCGACCGCTTTTTGAAAGATTCTACCGAAACAATTAATACCATGACCGAACGGGTCGATAATTTCTTTTTTAAATTAAGAAATATTTTTAATATTCCGGAAAACAAAAAATTTGAAAAAGGGACGTATTGCTCCGAAAATATTAAGGGAATTAAACATAGCGAAACAGCCGATAAACAAGAAGCAAAAGACCGGACTATGCATCACATAAAAGTCAAGACCGACCTTAAGGAGTTTTTTTCTAACTATATTTCAAAGTTTATTTTAAATATAGATTTAGAAGAAAGAAAAGGAGGAGTTAAAAAATTAAAATCTAAATCGGATAATTTTTTACTCGATATGCCCTTAAACTATAACGACGATTCTTACAAATATTCGTTAATTTGGAAAAACGGCGTGGATTTGGAAATAAACGCCCTCAAGCAGATTTCCTACAGTCTCGTTATGGAAAACAGGGAAATTCTTCTAAACAGATATAAAGCCGAAAACATAATAAAAAAGCTTTATGCAGTTTTTTCCGATATTAATAATATTAAACTTTATCCCGACGACTTTCAGGAACTTTACGAGTTTGGATTTTACGATTCTTTCGGAAAAGATAAAAACGGCAATCCCGCTTTCCAAATAATGTGCGCCGATTACATAAGCGGCATGACCGATATGTATGCGATGAAGCTTTATTCGTCGCTATTCGATGCAAGAAGTTTTGCGGACAGCCAGCATGCCTAATTTTGTTGTTTTAATTTTTTAAAAAAGACTGTTTTCTACTAATTCGCATATAATATGGGCAATTAAAATGTGGTTTTCCTGAATTCTTGGAGTGTCTTTAGACGGAATTTTAATAAGGTGGTCGCACATTCCGGGTTCCGCCATTTTTCCGCCGTCTCCGCCGGTAAAACCAATTATTTTCATGCCGATATTTTTTGCCGTATTAATTGCCGATAGAATATTTTTGGAGTTGCCGGAAGTCGATATTCCCCAGAAGACGTCGCCTTTGCGTGCGTTTGCTTCGAGCTGGCGCGAAAAAACAACCGAAAAATCGTAATCGTTTGCTATAGCCGTGAGATTTGACGTATTAACCGTAAGGCTTTCCGCAGCAAGAGCCTTTCTTTCTTTGTAAAACCTCGAAACAAGCTCTGCCGCGATATGCTGGGCATCCGCCGCCGACCCGCCGTTTCCGGCGATAAAAACCTTTCCGCCCTTA
>JAJYKQ010000012.1 GCA_021788495.1 bacterium
AAATCAAGCATAATTAAATCCCAATTTTTAGCAGTTACGGAATTTAATTCCGTCCCTGCGGTTATTTTTTATTAAACGCTGTATCGGAATTCAATTCCGGTACCGCCACAAATTGAATTAAGTATCGGAATTTAATTCCGGTACCGTCAAAAATTTGATTATATTTGTATTAGTTTTCTTTTATTTAAAAAATTCCCTAAGCCTGCTTTTTTAAAGGCGTAAAATACCGCAGGAGAAACTAAGGCGGTAGTAATAGACACCGGCAAAACATAAGAGAAAAGAAAATTCCAGTATGTAAAATCTATTTTAAGTCCGTAAAAAACCGTTAAAAACAGAATTAAATAAAATATATACGATACGGCAAAAGTTATTAAAATTTCCGTTACCGCATTTTCAAACGGCATTCTTCGCCATATAACGTAAGAAGCCGCATACGACAAAGTTCCGGAAAAACCGAAAACAGCAGGATTTAACGGCGTCATAGAACCGTAAATATAAAATATTATATATGCAACGATCCAGCCCGAATAAACATCTAAATAAGCAGATATAAAAACCAATCCGGCTATAGCAAAATTTGGAAATACGTAAAAAGAACCTGAATTAAAATTAAAATTATTGCTAAAAATAAGAGGCAGTATTATTAAAAGCAAAAAAAGGCATATTATATAAAAATACTTATAAAAGCTGTTATTTTTCGACGAGAACATATTTTTCGTTAAATAAATTTTTATAAGGCGATATAGTTACGCTCTGAAATATATCGTAACTTTTTTTTATTACGGAAACTACCCTGCCTACGTACATTCCCGACGTAAATACGCCGCCTAATCCCGACGTTAAAATTTTATCGCCTTTATTTATCTTTTTTGAATTAAATACAAATCTCATCTGAAGATAGCCGTTGCCGGCGCCGTTAGCTATGCCCATAGTTCCGGTATTTGCGTCTATAACGGAAAAAACGCACTTGGGATTAGTAATCGGAATAACTTTAGACCTGCCGCGTCCCGCGTAGACTACGCGCCCTACGACTCCGTCGTAGGAAATAACCCCGTCTCCGACGGATATTCCGTTTTTAGTCCCTTTATTAATATACAAACCGTAAAACCAGCCTTCTATACCGTGAAGTATGACCTTTGCGGCAACCGATTTCCTGCTTATAGAATTTTTTAAAAAAAGGAGCGATTTAAGTTCCCTGTTTTCTATTGCGTAATATCTGTAGCGGTTATATTTAAATTCTACTTTTTTTAATTCTTCTTTAAGCTTTAAATTCTTTCTTTTAACCGAAATAAGATCTATATAATTGTTATATATCTTTTCGGAAGCCGCTATAGGATAATCGACCGTTTCATAAATTAAATATACTTTATTTCCTATAAAATCGGAAAAAGCCCCTCCGAATCCTATTCCTTTAACCGAAAATAAATAAACCGCGGAAGATATTAATATAACAGCCAAAAGAACAACGGCATCTTTATGTTTTTTTAATTTTAATTTTTTTGCAAACTTTCCCACGACGGTTAATTTTCTAACATTATATCTTTTAAAACTTGAATTTCGTTTAACGCTTTGCCGGCTCCGCGTACGACGCAGGTAAGGGGATCGTCGGCTATTATAACGGGAAGTTCGGTATTTTCCCTGATAAGAACGTCGATATTTTTAAGAAGCGCTCCGCCTCCTGCAAGGACTATTCCTCTGTCCACTATGTCCGAAGAAAGTTCCGGCGGAATTTTTTCAAGCGTAGTTTTTATGGCATCGACTATCTGGGCAGCAGGTTCGGATATAGCT
Organism: bacterium; assembly: GCA_021788495.1. Next base: position 1,789 of record JAJYKQ010000012.1, read on the forward strand.
TCCAAGACTTCGGAAGAAGTTATTTCGATAATCTTAGGTATGCCGCTGACCAAGTCCCTGCCTTTAATACTCATTTTAGACTCTTCTTCGACCGGATAAACGGTGCCTATAGTCATTTTAACGAGCTCGGCGGTTCTGTCGCCGATAAGCAGATTATATTTTTTCTTTACGTACTGTATTATCGAATCGTCTATTTTATCTCCGCCGACCCTCAAAGATTTGGCATAAACTATGCCGGACATGGAAATAACGGCTACTTCCGTGGTTCCGCCTCCTATGTCCACTATCATATTTCCGGCGGCTTCCGTAATAGGAAGGCCTGCGCCGATAGCCGCTGCGACCGGTTCTTCTATAAGATAGACCATTCTTGCCCCTGCGGCTTCCGCCGATTCCCTGACCGCTCTTCTTTCGACGGCAGTTATGCCGGAAGGAATAGCGACTATTATTCTGGGTCTTATCATGCTTTTTCTGTTATGTATCTTTCTTATAAAATACTTAAGCATGGCTTCTACTACTTCAAAGTCCGCTATAACTCCGTCCTTCATAGGCCTTATGGCGGATATATTGCCGGGCGTCCTGCCCAACATTTTCTTTGCGTCTTTTCCTACGGCAAGGATTTTCTTTTCTCCGCGCAAATCTATATGTACCGCAACCACCGAAGGTTCGTTTGAAACGATGCCCTTATCCTTAACGTATATAAGAGTGTTCGCCGTTCCAAGATCAACGGCAAGGTCGTTGCTGAACATACCTATCAAACTGTCGACAAACATAATTGAATAACCTCTCTTTATAAATCTTAAATATATTAAATATTATAATATATTGATTTTTTTAGCAAGTTTTAAATTAGGAAAATGATTAAAAACGGGGAAGGAATTCAATTCTGCCCTCTGCATGGATAGCAGAAAAAGGTGTCAGATTAATTTTACGCAACACCTTGATAGTTAATTGCTGTTTTCCATATGCGTAAAATAAAATCTGACACCTTTTTCTCAATATAATCTGACACCTTTTTCTTTCCCCGTCGCAAACGAAGCTTGCATTATATTTTGACGTTATATAAAATATAACGATACCTATGGAAAAAAAATATTCTAAGCTTTTTGCCGAATTAAGAAACGTATGCAATATAGCGTTCGACAAAAATTTAGTGGATACGCACAGCGGCAACATAAGCGTTGAAACCGAAGACGGGATACTTATTACTAAAACCGGCAGAAGCCTTATAAATCTTAAACCGGACGATTTTACCGTATCGGCAAATTGCGCATCGTCGGAATTAGAAGTCCACAGATTTATATTAAAAAGTTTTCCTGCGTCGTCGGTCTTTCACTGTCATCCGCTTAATGCCATAGCCCTTTCTTTACGTACCGATAAAACGGGAGCTGACGGCATATCGGGCGCAATTGCGGACGCCTCCTTGAAAAAACTTTTTTCTATTTACCCCGATATAAAAATAATTAAACCGTTAGATTTTGAATCCGCTTATTTCTTTCCCGAAATATACGTTTTCCCTTTAAAATTCATAGACGACGTAAAAAGCGGAACATTCTCTGCTTTTAATATTAAAGCAAGCGATATATTTAAAGAAAACGGCGTATTTATGATAAAATCCCACGGTTCTTTTTCATGGGGACGGACTCCGACGGTTGCGCTCAGATGGGCAATGACGCTTGAAGCGTCGTCGGAAATTATTTTAAAATTAAGCTGAAATAAAGCCTTGAATTACCGGTTTAAAGCCCTGCCAAACTGTCTCATTCTATCTAAAGCCGAACCTGTTTCATCTCTTATTTCCCTCCCGACGAGAGATAAAAAAACGTCGGAAAGGGTAGGAATTTCGCCATGTTTAGACTCCGCCAATTTTTTTAAGGCTTGAGGACTGTCTATCGCTACTATTTTTCCATGGTCTATAATCGCTATTTTATCGCAATTTTCAGCTTCTTCTATGTAATGCGTAGTTAAAAATACCGTCGTTTTTTCTTTTATTCTTAATTTATCGATAAAATCCCACATATTTATTCTTGTCTGAATATCCAGTCCGACCGTGGGTTCGTCGAGAAAAAGAACCGAAGGAGAATGAAGAAGTCCGCGTCCGACTTCGAGCCTTCTTTTCATTCCTCCCGAAAGCCGTTTTACGGGTTTATCCCTGTATTCATATAAATCAATAAAATTTAATATATAGTCTATCCTTTCTTTAGCCGCTTTTTTTTCCATTCCGTATAATTTTGCATGGAAACTCAGATTTTCATATGCGCTGAGGTCGTTATCGAGCGTAGGGTCCTGAAACACCAATCCGATGGATTTCCTTACGTTTTTTTTATCCTTAGCCGTATCGTAACCGTTTATATATGCATTTCCGCTCGTAGGCAGTATAAGCGTGCATAAAATCTTTATAGTCGTAGTCTTGCCCGCTCCGTTAGGCCCCAGAAAAGCAAAAAAATCTCCCTTGTTTACCGTAAACGATATATCGTTTACGGCGGTAACGTCTTTATATTTTTTTACTAAGTTTTCTACCTTAACGGCGGCAGTTTCTCCGTTTTCCCGCACTTTTCATCCCTTTTTATAAATGTGCCGTTTATTGCGCAATATTTTATAATATTATATAATACTATGGGGATAGAATTCAATGTTGCGATAGGACCCAAAATTGCCGATAGAAAATTATTTTTCTGGATGAGCCGTCTAAATACCGACGGCTTTAAACCGTACCCGCCTGTGCGGGAATGACAATTAAGGAGAAAAAGGAGAAAAAGGGGTCAGAAAAAGGGGTCATGAGAAAAAGGGGTCAGATTTATTTTTCGGATACGAAAAGCAGCAATTAACTATAGAAGGGAAAAATAGAAAAAGGGGTCAGATTTATTTTTCGGATACGAAAAGCAGCAATTAACTATCAAGGTGTTGCGTAAAATTAATCTGACACCTTTTTCGGAAAAAAACAACACAATAATAAAGGTAAATTAAAAATATGAAAGAATCGGTAGTGCTTCTCGGTCACGGTTCGAGAAGAAGCGATGCAAACGATATTTTAAGAAATATGACCGATATAATAAGGTCTAAAGTGCCATTCGAGGATGTTAAAATAGAATGCGCATATTTAGAATTTGCGGAACCCAACATAAACGATATACTGGAAAAATTGGCGGAAGAAAATTTTGATTCGATATACGTAATACCTTATTTCCTGTATTCCGGAAACCACGTTTCGAGAGATATTCCTGAAATATTAAGAAAATACGGCGAAAAATACCCCGAAATCAATTTTAAACTCGGCGATTATCTGGGAGTGGACGAAAGAATCGCCGACCTCGTCGCAGAAAAAATTGCCGCCGTTAAACCTTTATAGATATTATAAGCCTGCATTATACGGCAGACGCAGACGAAATATCCGCCTTATTTTATGAAAGATTATAAATTTAATAACCCTGCACGACGAAATCCGGCATATAGAGATATCGGCGGATTATACGATATCTACTTAAGGTCTGAACGCAACCGTCTTGCAAATTTAAACAGGGCAAACGCCTATTTAAAAGCAGTAATGGTTTTCCCGAATTACTACGGCGTAGCAATGTCTAATCTCGGTTTTTTAAGGGCGTACGAACTTATAAACCGTTCCGGCTTTATGTCCTGCGACAGAGCTTTTATGCAGGACGATTTATCGAAGGGCGTTATATCTCTTGAAACAAGGCGGAGGCTCAAAGATTACGATTTTATATTTTTTTCTTTAAGTTACGAAAACGATTTCGTAAATATACTTTCTATCTTATCGGCGGAAAAAATACCTTTTTTGTCTAAAGACAGAAACGGCAGCTTTCCTCTTATTATGGCGGGCGGGGTTATCGCGTTTTTAAATCCCGAACCGGTCGCGCCGCTTTTCGACCTTATGTTTATAGGCGAAGCGGAGGCAATCTTTCCGGATTTTTTTGAAAAAATTAAATCTCAAAATAAACACGATAAATATGAAATTATAAATTCGTCCGCCGGAATTAAAGGAATATACGTTCCTTCGGCATACGATTTTATTTTCGACTCAAAAAACCCTTATATTTTAAACGAAATTAAAATAGCAAAGGGTTTTCCTAAAAGAGCCGCAAGGCGCTGGACGGACGAAAATCTTTCGTTTTCTTCATCGGTTATTACTACGGAATTTTCTGAATTAAGCAATATAAACATGATAGAAATAGAAAGAGGATGCAAAAGGGGATGCAGATTTTGCAGCGCAGGCTTTATTTACCTGCCTTTAAGGGAATCTAAAATAGACGCCGTTAATGATGCCGTATCCGCTACCGGCGAAAACGAAAAAGCCGGATTCGTGGGATTCGGAACTATGGACGGTAAAAATATAGGCAAAATTATGCGCTTTTCTTTAGACTCCGGCAGAAATTTTTCCCTGTCGTCCGTCAGATTCGACTGCTTAGACGAAAATAATCTGGATATGATTAAAGAGTCCGGCATAAAAACGGTAACTCTAGGAATAGAAACGGGATCCGAACGTCTGAAAAAAATGCTCAACAAGGTTCTAAGCAACGAAAATATAATAACGTCCGTCGGCGATATCGTCAAAAGAGGCATAGCCGGAATAAAACTATATTTTATGTTCGGACTGCCTTATGAAAACAAAGACGATCTGGACGATACGATAAAATTAGTGAAAGAAATACTTAAAGAATTTATATCGGCTTCTAAGACAAACAAAAGAATAGGCAAACTAACCGCTTCGTTCAGCCCTTTCGTGCCTAAAGCATGGACGCCGCTGCAGTGGGAAAATTTTGAAGATTTAAAAATTCTTAGAAAAAAAGCATCTTACATTGCTAACGGTCTTAGGGGCATGCCTAATCTCGACGTAAATATAAACTCTTTAAACGCCGCGTTTACCGAGGCTTTTTTTGCGAGAGGTTCAAGACTTTCTACCGATATTTTGGTATATTCTTTTCTTAATAAAACAAGCATTAAAAAAGCCGCGGAAGACAAAGGCTTGCGTATGGACGGATTTATCAGGAAAATAGGCACGGGCGAACTTCTTCCCTGGGATATAATAGACCAGGGCGTTACGAAACGATACCTGCTGGAAGAATATAAAAGAGCGCTTAACCTTAAAACTACGCCTCAGTGTTTCGAGGGCTGTAAGAGATGCGGGGTTTGCGCATGATAATCGTCTAAGAACGTTTTTTCCTTTTCAAGCAGTTTTTCGTATTCCGCCATTATTTTTTTTGCATGTTCGGTTAAAACAGAACCGCCGCCGTATCTTCCGCCTATTTTTTTATCGACGAGTTCGAATCCGAATCTCTTTTCCATAAGATTTATGAAACTCCATGCTTTTTTATAAGAATATCCGAGTTCTTTTGCCGCTGAAGATATCGAACCCAAAGTTCCTATTTTTTTTAAAAGCATAAACCTGCCCATTCCGAAGACCGGCTCGCCGTTTTTTTCAAGCCAGATTTTTGCTTTTATATCATAATCAACAAAACCGCCGGATTTACCGGACTTAGAGTTTGGCATACAATATATATAATATATTATTAAATTAATCCGCCTGCTTTCTCATAAACGTAGGAATATCCCACTGGTCGTCCTCGTAATTGACTTCCTCTTCCACATCGGAAAATCTTTCGATATACGAGGGCGTTTCTTTTATATTTACGACGGTATCGGAAACAGGTTTAACCGGCGGAGTATTATCGTCTTCGGAAAACGGCGCTTTAACGGTCTGGCTTAATCCCTGCGCCTGCTGAGAACCGGCTCCGCCCTGAACCGAAACTAAAGAGACGGGCTTGGCTTCGCCGCCTAAACCCGTAGCTATAACCGTAATCATCATCCTGTCTTCAAGTTCGTCGTCTATAACCGCTCCGAATATTATATTGGCGTCAGGATGAGCTTCGGACTTAATTTTTTCGGCGGCTTCGCTTACCTCGGCTATACCCATGTCTTTTCCGCCTGCGATATTTATAAGGAGACCTCTTGCACCCTCTATTTTAATATCTTCTAAAAGAGGACTGGAAACGGCTTTCTGCGCGGCTTCCAATGCCCTGTTTTCGCCTTGGGCTATTCCGGTTCCCATAAGAGCCATGCCCATTTCGGACATAATAGTTTTAACGTCCGCAAAATCGACGTTTATAAGACCGTGAACGTTTATTAAATCGGATATGCCTTTAACCGCCTGCAGAAGAACCTCGTCGACTTTTTTAAAAGCGTCTATCATGGAAGTATTTTTACCGGCGACGGCGAGAAGCCTCTGATTTGGAATGGTAATTACCGTATCGACCGTGTTTTTTAATTCCCTCAATCCTTCTTCCGCCTGTTTCATCCTTCTGTTGCCTTCAAAAATAAAAGGCTTGGTAACGACGGCGACGGTCAGCGCCCCTACTTCTTTTGCAATTTCGGCGATTATCGGCGCGGCGCCGGTTCCGGTGCCTCCTCCGAGTCCTGCTGTAATAAAAACCATATCGGAGCCTTCGAGAAGTTCCTTAATCTTTTCCCTGTCTTCCATAGCGGATTTTCTGCCGACTTCCGGATTAGCCCCCGCACCGAGTCCTCTGGTTACCTGTTCTCCAAGCTGAATTTTAATATTTGATAAATTTGCTTTAAGCGCCTGAGCATCGGTATTGGCGACTATGAACTCGGCTCCGGAAAGCCCCGCTGCAATCATTGTGTTAACCGCGTTTCCGCCGCCTCCGCCTACTCCTATAACTTTTATTTTTGCCGCCAATTCGTTGTTCTCGATAAATTCTAACATGATATCCTCCGTCGCTATTTTGTGGCAGTGCCGAAAACTGTCACTGCATTAATATATATATCGTAAAAAAAAATAACAAAGTTTAGAAAAAGTAATCAAGTAAATCGGAAAACCATTTTTTTATTTCGTCTATAAAACTATCCCCTTTTTTATAAGAAAAAGATTTTTTGTTCCGCTTGCCGTTTTTATAAGCATATTTCACGAGACCTACGGCGGTGGAATACACCGGAGAGCTGACTGCGTCCGTCAAACCGCCGACGTTTAAAGGATAGCCTATTCTTACCGGAGCGTTAAAAATTTCTTCGGCAAGTTCCGCCGAACCGTCTATTAACGCCGCGCCTCCGGTAATAACGTAACCGGAAAGAATTTTGCTTTCAAGACCGTTCTTCTCGATATTTTTTCTTATCCAAGTAAAAATTTCCGCCATTCTCTGTTCGATAATATTGCCGAGCAGCTGTCGCGATATAGGTCTAGGCGGTCTGCCGCCGAATCCGGGAATTTCTATTATTTCGTCTTTTCCGGCAAGAGACTCTTTTGCTATTCCGTATCTTATCTTTATTTTTTCTGCTTCCTGAGGTATAGTCGTAGTTCCCTTAGATACGTCGCTCGTAACGCTCTGTCCTCCTTTAGGAATGACGAAAGTATGTATTATATTTCCGCCGTTAAAAATTGCAATGTCGGTCGTTCCGCCGCCTATATCGATAAGCGCCACTCCGAGCTCTTTTTCGTCTTCGGTCAGCACGGCTTCGCTCGACGCTATCTGTTCGAGCACGATTTCGGAAACGTCTATTCCCGCTTTATTGACGCATTTAACTATATTCTGCGCGGCTATGCTTGAAGCGGTAACTATATGTACGGTGGCTTCCAGCCTGAGTCCGCTCATGCCGACGGGATTTTTAACGTCGTCCTGGTCGTCCACGGAAAAACCCTGCGGAATTACATGTATAACCTCATGGTCGATAGGTATGGATATGGTTTTCGCCGCGGACAAAACCCTTTCTACGTCCTGCTGTGCCACTTCCCTGCTTTTGACGGCTACGATTCCCCTGCCGCTGAAACCGCGGATATGGGAACCCGCAATGCCGACCGTGGCGGATTGAATCTGATAGCCAGCCATTAATTCAGCATCTTCTACGGCTTTGGCAATAGAATCTACCGTATTTTCGATATTTACGACTACTCCGTTTTTTAATCCCGTAGAAGTGCTGCTGCCTACGCCTATGATATCCAATGAATCGCCTTTTGCTTCGGCGACTATAGCGCAGACTTTTGTAGTCCCGATATCTAAGCCCACGAAAATGTTATCGTTCTTTTCCAATCTCAACCTCTGTTATATATATAAAAAACGCTTAATTATTTAAATATACCGCTGTTAATATGTTCTGCTTTATAACCTGCCGGCAAAACCCTCGAACCTTTATTTACTTTTATAACGGCTTCGTTTTTATATTCCAAATTTATATAATTTTTATATCTAATATGAATTGCGTTAATTTCTAAAAAAAGTTTTTTCAGCGTTTTAAGTTTATTTCTATAATTGCCTATTCCAAACTTTATGCATAATCCTTTGCGCGTATAAAGCGCTATTCCGTCATCCTTCTCTACGTGAATTTCTCCCCTAAGCCCCGAAAGGATGGAATGCGATGAAATTTTTAAAAAAGATAAAGCTTTTTTTAATTTTTTGAAATAAACGCCGGAATTGTCAGTATTCAAACCTGTAATAACGGGGTATCCGTAACCGGAATGTACGCCGGCTTTTCCAATGATGTAACCCGTTTTAGAAACATAGTATAACTTATTCTTATAAACTACCATCGCAAAAATTTTCCTTTTTTTTATAACTATTACTATAGCGTCCGGAAATTTTCTGTAAACCGTAACGTTTTTGACCCATCTGTAAGAAGCCGCCAACCTCGAAAGCTTTTTTAAATTTATATTTATTAAATTTTCGTTTTTAAATAATCCCGACTGCGCAATTATTTTATTTTTTTCTTTATTAGAAATATTTTTTCCTATAATTTCTATTTTTTTTAGTCTAAAAACTTTTTTATTTAAAAAAAAATAGCTGTAAGATTTATATCCCGAATATCCGGCCGCAAATATTACTATAAGAGCCGCAAAAACATAAAGCGATAAGTTTTTTTTACGTCTTATATTATTTTTATTTTTTTGCAACCGCATCTTCTATTATATTTTCTATTAATTCTATAAAACTCATGCCTTTGCTTTCCGCTATCATAGGTACTAAGCTGAGTTCCGTCATTCCGGGAAGCGTATTGAGTTCTAGAACGTATGCGGCGCCGTCGTCCGAAAGAATAATATCCGCCCTTGTAACCCCTCTGCATCCGATAATTTCGTTGGCTTTAACGGCGGCAGACTCGCATGCTTTATACTCTTGTTCCGTTAAAGACGGGTTTATTAAATACTCCGTCTTTCCTTTTATATATTTAGCCGTATATGAATAAAAACAATCTTTAGGCTTGACCTCGACGCACCCTAAAGCCTTGCCGAACGCCCAAGCAAACTGAATTTCTCTTCCTTTTATATATTTTTCTACCAATATCTCATCGTCATAATTGAAAGCATTGTTTAACGCCGTTCTTAAATCCCCGACCGACCCGCCGCTTTCGACTATGGAGCATCCTATGCTGGAACCGGAAGCGTTCGGTTTGACGAAATAAGGCGGTTCGAAATTTTGCGATATTTCATTTACCGCACTTTCGACGTTTTTCTTCTCGATTACAATGCCCGGAGGCGTTTTCAAACCGTAAAAATTAAACAATGCTTTCGATTTAACCTTGTCCATCGCCAGCGCGCTTGCGAGAACGCCCGAACCGGTATACGGGACGCCGAGTATTTCGAGCGCTCCCTGAACCCTGCCGTCCTCTCCGTATGTTCCGTGCAGGGCAATAAAACAGACGTCTATATTTTTTAAATTAACCGTAAAATTTTCGTCCAAATCAAACAGCAGAGCATTATATCCGCCGGATTTTAAGGCATTGAAGACTGCGTTTCCGGTTTTAACGGAGATATCCTTCTCCTCCGACCTGCCTCCCGCCAAAACCCCTATCGTCAAATTTTTCAATTTTTCCCGCATATCTCCTCACACTATCTTTATTTCCGTATCTAATTTTATCCCTTTGCTTTCTAACGCTTTTTCCCTTATGTTGTCTATTAAAAACATAATGTCGGAAGGTTTTGCGCCGCCTTTATTAATTATAAAATTTGCGTGTTTTTGAGAAACGGACGCTCCGCCGAAAGAAACGCCTTTAAATCCCATTTCCTCTATAATTTTTCCTGCAGAAAAACCTTCCGGATTTTTAAAAATACACCCTAAAGAATATTCTCCAAGTGGCTGTCCCGATTTTCTTTCTTTAAAAATTTTAATATTTTCGGTTATTTCCGCTTTGGACGATTCCTTAAGTTTAAGATAAACCGACGTTATACAATAGTTATCTTTAATGCCGTTAATATTTAAACTGCGGTATGAAAAATTCATATCTTTTTTTTGCACGGTGCATTTAGAACCGCTTGAATCCAATATATCTACAGCCTCTACGATATTGCCGACTGAACTTTCTTTAGAACCGGCATTCATTTTTACGGCTCCGCCGAGAGTGCCCGGAATTCCGTAAAAAAACTCGCATCCGCTTAAGTTATGCCTAATGGAGTAGTTTAAAATTTTAGATAAATTAATCCCTGCGCCGAATCTCAAAATCTTATCCCCGCATTTCTTATAATTTTGATAATCGTCAGAAACGTTCAACACCGAGGAATCGAATTTTTTAAAAGATATAACCGGAACGCATATCCTTTCTTCCTTAAAAAGCGTATTCGTCCCTCCGCCTACGACGTAACGGAAACATTCGGATATTACGCCTTCGGTCAGTTTTATTATTAGCCCAAGTTCGGCTTCGTTTCTTGGAAACAGTATTAAATCCGCCTTTCCTCCAGTTTTAATAGAGGAATAAGACGACATATCCTGATTTTCGATAAAATCGATGTTCAGTTCTTTCAACTTTTTTAATAAATCTTCTTTTGTTTTTGCGCCCGTCATATCTATACCGAAACAGTTTATTAATATTAATAATTAATACGTTCTTTTAAATTGCCGGCACCTGCAGTAGAAACAGTTTTCAATGTTCTTGTTTTGTTAAGCCTGCTGTGAACGAATTCGTCGCAGGTTTTAGTTATATCGCCGGCTCCGAGGAATATTACCATCTCTCCGCCTTTCAGCATATTTTTTAAATTAGATTTAATGTCTTTTCTGTTCGGAACGTAATATACGTTTTTATATCCGTTATTCTTCATTTTCTCGGAAAGCGCCATCGACGAAATACCTTCTATAGCAATCTCTCCCGCGGAATAAACATCCGTAATGATAACCGAGTCGGCTATTTTTAAAGAATTTACGAAATCGTCCATAAGGTCTTTCATTCTGGAATATCTGTGCGGCTGAAAAACTGCGACTATCTGCCTGTTCCAGTTTTTTGCGGCTTTAAGCGTTGCGGTAATCTCGACCGGATGATGGGCGTAATCGTCGACGATTATAAGTCTTTCGTTAGATTTTTTTATCTGAAATCTTCTTTCTACTCCGTGAAAACTTTCAAGCGCTTTTGCTATAAATTCGGTTTTTATGCCGAGTTCTTTAGCCGCGGCTATCGCCGAAAGAGCGTTTAAAACATTATGTATTCCCGGAACGGACAGCTTGAATTTGCCTATCATTTTACCGCCGGAATATGCATCGAAAGAAGATGCGTTTTTCTCTAAAGATATATTCAAAGCGTAATAATCCGCTTTCTGTTCTATGCCGTAAGTAAAATATTTTTTATTTATAACCGGAAACAAAGAGCTTAATAGCGGATTATCTGCGCATAAAACCGCAAATCCGAAAAATGGAATATTATTTATAAAATCGGCGAAAGACTGCTTTAAATTTTCTATATTGCCGTAATGGCACAAATGCTCGTAGTCTATATTAGTGACGACGCAATAATCCGGTTTTAATTTTAAAAATGAACCGTCGCTTTCGTCGGCTTCGACGACCATATATTCGCCTTTGCCTACTTTAGAATGCATACCGAGTCCGAAAATTTTGCCTCCTACGACGAAAGTCGGGTCGACTCCCGCTTCTCCGAGTATCGACGATATCATCGAAGTGGTAGTAGTTTTGCCGTGAGAACCGGCTATAGCAATTCCTTTTTTTAGGGAGAGAAGTTCGGAAAGCATTTCCGCCCTCCTTAAAACGGTAAGTTTTCTGTTCTTAGCTTCGTTAAGTTCGGGGTTGGCTTCGGAAATTGCGGTCGAATATACTACTACTTCTGCATCTTTTATATTTTCAGGATTATGCCCTATGAAAACTTTGCCGCCTATAGATTCGATTTTTTCTATCGTCTGGCTGTACTCTATGTCCGAACCGGTAACGGAATAACCAAGATTTATAAGAACTTCGGCTATCCCGCTCATGCCTGAACCCCCGATACCGATTAAATGAATCTTTTTGACGCCGTTTTTCATAATTTCTCTCCTTTATCTTTATTTAATATTATGCCTGCTATTTCATCCGCAGAATCTTTTATCTCTATTTTTTTTAAATTATTATACATAGATTTTAACAAATCTCTATTATAAAATATTTTAGAAATTTTTTGTAATAATTCATTAGAAAGATTTTCGTCGTCTTTTACGACTTCGAAGCATCCGCTCTTGGAAAACGCAAGAGCGTTTTTCTCCTGATGATTGCCCGCCGCATGAGGATACGGTATTAAAATAGCGGGCTTTCTCAACAAAACCAGCTCGGACAGCGTCCCCGCTCCTGCCCTCGATATAACTATATCGCTTAACCCGTAATAATCTTCTATGTTGTCCGTAAAGGGAAAAACTTCATATCCGCCGGTTTTTAAATTATTTTTATAAAAATTCTCTGCCGTTTCGGCGTCGCGCAAACCGGTTTGATGATAGATGAGTATATTGCGCAATAAATTATCGTCCATTCCCGATAACATCTTTAAAACAGCCTTATTCACGGACGAGGCGCCCTGAGAGCCGCCGAAAACGAATATTTTTAAATTTTTATCCGCGGCAAAGTCTTTTTCTTTTTTTGATTCCGAAAGAGCATATCTAAATATTTTTTCCCTTACCGGATTTCCGGTCGTAATAACCGTGCCGAAACGAATATGCCGCTTGGTTTCTTCAAAGGAAGCAAATACGGTTATTCCGAGCAGGGCAAGAATTTTATTGGCAAGTCCGGGTTCGACGTTCTGCTCCATAACTCCGCACTTTATTTTTCTTAACCTTGCGACGGCAAGGGGAACCAAAGATATATAACCCCCAAGCCCTAACAAATAATCGGGTTTTACTCTTTTATAAACGGCGTTCACATCTTTTGCCGCATAAAAAGCATTTTTTAAAGATTTTAATTTATTCATAAAATTTTTACCCGAAAACCCCGTAACGTTTATCGTCAACAGCCTGAAACCGTAAACGTCTTTAACTTTATTTTCTATTCCCCTCTCCGTTCCGATAAAATAAATATCCGTTTTTTCGTCTAACGCTTTTAATTTCTCATAAACCGCAATTCCCGGAAACATATGTCCTCCGGTTCCTCCGCCGGCGATTATGATATTCATCAGATATTTTTCCCCTTAATGCTCTGCGAAGATATATTGAGCAAAATTCCTATGCCGATGCACGTGGCAAACATCGAACTGCCTCCGTAGCTGATAAACGGAAGCGCAAGTCCTTTCGTGGGCAGAGCGCCGAGAACCACCCCGATATTTATAAATGCGCTCAGGGCAATCAGACACGTGATGCCGTACGCAAGATAAGTCCCGAAAAGGTCGGGGGCATTTATCGCCACTTTTAATCCTCTGTATGCAAGAATAAGATAAAGCAGTATAAACACGGCTACGCCTATAAACCCAAGTTCCTCGCCTACGCTGGAAAATATAAAATCCGAATAAGGCGTCGGAAGAAAAAAAAGTTTTTCTTTTCCGTTTCCGAGTCCTACTCCGTATAATCCGCCTCTGGCAAAAGCATACATAGACTGTATTATCTGAAAACCTATGCCGGTTTTATCGTGGAACGGATGAAGAAACGCAAGCACCCTGTCTCTCCTGTACGCCACGGTAAATATTAAAAAATATGCGGCTGTTCCGCCGAGCGCGGCAACCGCAATGAGATAAAAAATGGAAACTCCGCCTGCAAAAAGCATTATAAAAGTTATAAAAAACATAATCGAACTTGTACCGAAATCGGGTTCCTTTAAGAGCAGTAAGTCTAAAAATCCTAAAAATATAAAAGGGCTTATAAAAATAAACGAATACGGATTTTTATCGAGAGCATCCTTTCTCTTTTCCAAAAAATTAGCTAAATAAACTATGAAAAAAATTTTTAAAAATTCGGACGGCTGTATGCTGAAAAACCTTAAATTTATCCATCTCCTTGAACCTCCGGCATCAATTCCTATATGCGGAACGAATACTAAAAACATTAAAACTATTATTATGAATAAAATGATTTGATAAAAAGATTTAAGCATATGATAGTCGTTGCGCATTAAAAACCATATGGCTAATCCGGACATAGCGACGTATATTCCCTGCCTTAAAATAAAGTGATAGCTTACGCCGTACTGAACTATAGAAATCATCGCGCTTGTGGAATAAACCATAACTAAGCCGAGCGATATTAACAGTAGAACCGTAAGAAACAGCGCCGTATCGTATTTTCTTATAAAAACTTTTCCGTAGTTAATCATAATTTTTCATAAAAATTATTTTTTAATTTCTCGAAACATTTTTTAAATATGTCCCCTCTCTCGCCGTAATCTTTAAACATATCGAAACTCGAAGATGCCGGGGACAGTAAAACCGTTCCCGAAGCGCCGCTTTTAACCGTATCTTTTAAATAATTAAAAGATTTAACGACTGCGTCTTCCATATCGCCGGCCAGCATATATTCTACGCGTCCTTTCAGCGTTTTTTCGAGAATTTCTTTAGTTTCGCCCATTAAAACGCATGCTTTTACGCTTCTTTTTACCGTTTCTACGATGCTCTCGTAATTAAAGCCCTTGTCTTTTCCGCCTAGTATAAGGACTATATCCGTTTTAACGCCGTCTTCGCTTAAAGCGCCGAACGAATTAAGCGCGCTTATTACAGCCGCCGGATTAGTAGCTTTTGAATCGTCGTAGAAATATACGTTATCTATACTGCCGATGCATTCAACCCTGTGCTTTAAGAGGCGGTAGCCGTCGAAAGCTTTTTTAATAACGTCGGGCGAAATTCCATACAGAGCCAGAGAACAGGCGGCAGCCATCATGTCTTCTATGACGAATTTTCTTTTATCCGCAACGTCTTTTAAGGAAATTTCGGCGTTAAATCCGAGTAAATCTTTAAGGCGCAGATTAATTAAGCCGTCTTTGTAAAAAACGTCGCATTTATCTTCTTTAAATCCGTATAAAACCGCATTTGAGCCGGCAACGCCTTTTAAAATAGACGAATTATAATCTTCCTGATTTAATACGGCGACGTCGTTATATTTAAGATTTTTAAACATTTTATATTTAGTAAGCCTGTATTCGTCGAAATTAATATATCTGTCTAAATGGTCATCCTCTATGTTAAGAAGCACGGCGATATCGGGTTTAAAATCGTAAATCCATTCAAGCTGGAAACTTGATACCTCTAAAATAAAATCTTCGTAACCGTCTATGCCCGATATAAATGGAACTCCGAGATTGCCTCCTACGAAAGTTTTTCCGCTTAAACCAGCCGCTTCTATCGCGCTTTTACATAGGGTAACCGAGGTAGTCTTGCCGTTTGTTCCCGTAATAGCTATAATTTTTGCATTTTTCTCTTTTTGGATATTATTATACGCAAATTCAATTTCGCTTAAAACCGGAATATTTGCACTTTTTAATTTTAAAATAACATGATGGTTTCTCGGTATTCCAGGACTTACGATACATCTTTCTATATCTTTAAAATACCTGCCGAAAAGTATTTCTTCGTTTTGCTTATTAAAGAACGTAACGTTTCCGTCTTGAACGTCCAAGCCGCGGGCATTTTCGGCGGTATCGTCGTATATTAAGAGCCGTCCTTTTTCTGCGTAACCTTTTCTGCTCTTAATGTATCCGTAAACGGCAGAACCTGTTTTACCGAAACCCAAAATTAAATCGGACATTAAAAAATCCTCAATTTAAGAGTTGACAGCGCAAATATCGTCAATATAAGGGAAATAATCCACAGCCTTATTACTATCTTTGATTCGGGAACGCCTTCTATTTCAAAATGATGATGTATAGGCGCCATTTTAAATATCCTTTTTTTTCTAAGTTTGTAAGAGCCGACCTGAAAAATAACGCTTAAAGCCTCGATTACGAATACGAATCCTATTATAATCAATAAAATTTCCTGCCTAGAAACTATTGCGACATAGCCGAGTATGGCGCCTAAAGGTATCGAACCGGTATCTCCCATAAAAACCGAAGCGGGATAAGAATTGAACCATAAAAAACCGATAGAAGCGCCGAATAAAGAAGCGCATAATATTACGACTTCTCCTATGTTTTTTATATAAGGTATATGCAGATAGTCAGCAAATTTGTAATTCGACGCCGCATACGAAAATATAAGATATCCGGCTATGGCTATGGCAAAAACCCCTATGGCCAAACCGTCGAGACCGTCGGTTAAATTAACGGCGTTGGAAGAACCGACTATTATAAATGCCGCAAAGATTATAAAATAAACGCCGAAATTTAAATAATAGTTCTTAACAAAAGGAATTATTACCGTTCCAAGAGATTCGTCGTGAAAATAAAGGGCGGTCGAAACGCATACGGCTATTAAAGTTTGGATAGAAAATTTATATTTGCCTCTAAGCCCCTTTGAAGAACGTCCCCTGATTTTTAAAAAATCATCCGCAAATCCTATCAAAGCGAACGATAAAAGCGTTAAAACTCCCATGTAAAGATAAAAGTTGTTAAGTTCGGCAAGCAGCAAAACCGGAACGAGAACGCTGAATAAAATTAAAAGTCCGCCCATAGTCGGAACGTCTTTCTTTTCGTTTATATGCGATTTCGGACCGTCTTCCCTGACGACCTGCCCTATCTTCATTTTTTTTAATCCTTTAATAAATATTTTTCCGAATGCTATCGATAATATCAGCGACAGTATAATGGCGTATGAAGACCTGAACGTAATATATTTTAAAAAATCCGCATTTAAACTCAGCATATAGATTTAACCGTTTTAGCCGTTTCTTCTTTGAAATACTCTTCGAGTTTCATGCCTCTCGAACCTTTAAGAAGTACTACGGCGTTATTTTTGTCTAATTTTTTAAAATCGTTTTTAAAAGTTTCGTCGTCTTTTATTAAAAAAAATTTTCCGGAAAATTTTTTTTCTTCCAGTCCTTTCGTAATAAAATCGGAATAATCTCCTTTATAAAAAATAAAATCGGCTAACCCGCTAATTTCGCGCCCCGCGTTTACATGCTCTTCGGGGGCGGAACCGCCGAGCTCCAGCATGTCTCCGAGAACTAATATTTTTTTGCTTTCGGAATAATCCGTTCTTATAAAATCCAGTGCGGCTTTAAGGGAATCGGGGTTTGAATTATATGCATCGTTAATCAAAGTCCATTCGCCCGTATCGTCGGTTATACGTATTATCTCCATTCTTCCGTGAGGAATAATGGAATTTTTAAAAGCATCCGAATTAATATATGCTTCAGGAGCGATACCGCATGCCGAAGCAATGGAAAAAGCGCATAAAAAATCGTAAATTAAATGTTTTCCGCTGAAATTAACTTCTATAACGTATTTTTTTCCTTTAAATAAAACGTTTAAGGTTGTTTTTCCGGTTTTTTCGTTTGAGACCGTTCTTTCGCATAAAACATCGGGAATGCCGCCGTTTTGGGAGCTTTGAGCGTTTAGTTTTCCGAACCCGAAAGAAACGATATTTACCCCTTCTTTTATTTTATCTTTGTATCTTGCGGGCGGTATTGCATCGTCTGCGTTAAGAACGAGGAAACCTGAGCCTTTAAGGCTCAGGGCAAGTTCCGATTTTTCCATAAACACGCCTTCCGTATTTTTAAACTCTTCAAGGTGCGACTTTCCTATATTCGTAATAGCGCCGATATCCGGCGATATAATTTCGGAAAGCCTTTTTATCTCTCCTTTTTTGTTGGTTCCTATTTCAAGAATAAGATATTCGACTTTGCCGTTAAGCCTGAGGATTGTCTTTGGAACACCTATTAAATTATTATAATTATAATCGTTTTTAAGAATTTTTTCTGCGCCGAAAACGGTAGAAAAAATTGTATAAACAATCTCTTTAGTGGTCGTTTTTCCGCAGGAGCCGGTTAAAGCAATTTTTTTCTTTAAATTAAATTTACTTAGATATAATTTGGCAATATCTCCCAACGAAGAAACCGGGTCTGCGACTGCGATAATAATTTTATCGCCGTATTTAGATATATCGTTGTTTTCTAAAAAATCCCATGAAACCAAAGCGCAATAGCCGCCTTTTTTAAAAACGGCTTCGACGAAGTCTTCTCCGTTGAAATTTTTGCCCTTTAAAGCTATAAATATTGAGTTTCTGCCGAAATCATCCCTTGAATCGGTAAAAATTTCGTTAAAAACCAGCGGTCCCGTACCGTCGCCGGCAATGATTAATTTGCCGTCCGTTGCGCTTAAAATATCATCTAAAGTTAAGTTGTAATTTATTTTCATTTTTTATTTATATAATATTTTAATACTTCCTCTTTATCGCTGAAATGAAACTTGACGTCTTTTACTATCATATAATCTTCATGACCTTTGCCGGCTATAACGACCGTATCGTCCGCTTCCGCTATAGAAAGAGCTAATTTTATGGCTTCTGCCCTGTCTTCTTCTATCGTATAAGCATGTCTTTCAGGCTCGTCAGACTTTTTGAAATTTATTAAAGCGGCTCCGTCTTTTTTGTCGATATACGATGCATTTTTAACGCCTGATACTATTTCTTCGATAATAGCCGGCGGCTCCTCGCTTCTGGGATTGTCCGACGTTATTATGCTTATATCGGCGATATCCGTAGAATGCCTGCCCATAAGCGGCCTTTTCCCTTTGTCCCTGTCCCCGCCGCATCCAAAAACGCTTATCAGCTTTCCTTTGCAAATATCTTTTAAAGCGGAAAGAACTCTTTTTACGGCATCGTCGGTATGCGCATAGTCTATACATACCAAAGGAGAGGACGGAACGCCGGTATCCACCTTTTCGACTCTTCCGGGAACGTTCATAAGCGATTTTATGCCTGAAATTATAAATTCGTCCGGTACGGAAAGAGCGCAACCGACGGCAATAGCAGCAAGTATATTATAAAGGTTATAGGAACCTATAAGGGGCGAACGTATATTTTTTAGAATTTTTTCGTCCATGCCTTTTATTTTTATAACGGCGTCGAATTTCAATCCGTCCCTGAAGTAATCTATGTTCTCGGCTGAAACGCCTGAACCCTTATTTAATCCGTATGTAATAATATCGATATTAGTTGCGGATTTTAAAGCAAACAGCGATTTAAGCTCCTCGATAAGTTTGTTACCGTATGGATCATCGCCGTTTATAAGTGCATATTTTTTAGTTTTGGAACTGCCCGCCAATACTTCGGAAAACAGTTTCTTTTTTGCTTCGTAATAGGATTCCATGTCTTTATGATAATCTAAATGATCCCGCGTTAAATTAGTAAAAACTGCGGCGTCGAACGGCGTTCCGTAAACTCTTCCCTGGTCCAAGCTGTGGGAAGAAACTTCCATAACGCATGCAGAGCCGCCAGACAGTACGGTTTCGGCAAACATTTCGTTAAGTTCGTAAACATCGGGAGTAGTGTTTTTAGATACTTTTTTGCCCTCTCCTATTTCATAATCGATAGTTCCGATCAAACCCGTTTTATTTCCGGCGGCGTTTAAAATAGATTTTATAAGAAACGTCGTCGTGGTTTTTCCGTTTGTTCCGGTAACCCCTATCAGCTTTAGTTTATCCCCCGGATTGCCGAAAAAATTTTTAGACATTACCGCATATGCCTTAAGAGCGTCTTTAGCGAAAATTACCGTAATATTTTTTTCGTTTTTAAGTTTTTCCGCAGTTTCCGCATCATCCGTCAATATCGCAACGGCGCCTTTAGACAAAGCAACTTTTGCAAAACCGTTCGAATTAACGTTAACGCCTTTCCTTGCGGCAAAAAGACATCCGTTCTTAATCTTTCTGGAATCGTTGGATATACATAAAATATCCGTATCGGTTCTGCCGTTGACGTATTCTATAAAATCGTTATCTTTGATAATATTTTCGATATTCATAAAATTTATTTTTTAACTTTTTTGTTTCCGTTTGCGACCGGAGTTGCGGTTAAACTTTTCTTTTTCGGTTTTAAAACGGATTTTGATTGGTTTTTTTTCTCCGTTTTTCGCAAAGCGGCATAACCATAGCCTTGAGGCTTGAATTTTAAAGTTATCGAGTTTACGCCGCCGTCTGCAGAGACAAATGTTCCATGTTTAATACTTTGATAATATAAATATCCGCTTCCCCATATTTTTATAGAAAGTCTTCTGAATTTGCTTAAAGCGTTTAATGCCTCGTAAATCGTATCGCCTTTTAAATCCGGCATTGTTCCGGAATAGTTTACCGTATACTTTTCATTTTTAAAACTTTTATTTTTTAAATTTTCAGTTAATTTCTTTAAGTTATTATTGCCGTTATAAGCATTTCCGGCTTTTAACTGTTTTTTATATGCTTTACCGCCAGGATAAACGTTTAATATATTCAAAGCAGTTTTAAATATGTTGCGGACGACGGGTGCGCTGACGGCTCCGCCGTAATAACTTATCTTAGAAGGCTCCTGCTGTACCACTAGCATCGCAAGAACCGGATGTTTATAAGGAACGAAAGCCATAAAAGAAGCGGTATATTTGTTTTTAAAATAAGTTCCTGTCTTAGGATTGTCGACCTGCCCCGTTCCGGTTTTGCCAGAAACCCTAAAATCTATTAATTTTGCATACTGTCCCGTTCCGCCTTTAACGACCAAACGCATCATATATTTAATTTCTTTATCGGTTTTAGAATTTATAACCCTTCTTATTTCATGAGGTTTTGCCCTGAATATAACCTTCCCGTAAGGATTAACTATTTTTTTAATGATATAAGGCTTTAACAAATAACCGCCGTTTGCAATTCCTGAAAGCGCCGTTATTTCCTGAAGTCCGTTTATAGCCGCACCCTGTCCGAAAGCCTCTTCGCATGGACCGACTTCCGACCAGCGGTTTACGTTTCTGTCGATTCCCGAGTTTTCTCCAAGCAAGCCTGCATGGGGCGTTGATAAAAATCCCCATCTTTTTAACCAGTACCAAACTCTCTGTTTGCCCATCTTCATGCCGACCTGACACGCGCATACGTTGCAGGAATATTCTATTAATTGATTTATGGTAAGTTTGCCGAACCAGTTTTCGACATCGTGAACTTTGATGCCGTCTATATAATATGAACCGTGATGGCCGTTTATTACCGTATCGGGTTTTATTATTCCATCCTGCATTGCTCCCGATATTATAAAAGGCTTCATCGTAGAACCGGGTTCGAAATCGTCGGTAACAGCCCTGTTCCTCCAGTACCTCGCAGAATATTTCCAGTAATAATTAGGGTTAAAAGAAGGATAATCCGCCATAGCAAGAATAGCTCCCGTATTTGGATCCATTAATATAGCAAAAGCTCCTTTTGAATGGGCGGCTTTTGCCTCCTTATCTAAATAATACTGCGTAATAAATTGAAGCTGTTTATTAATCGTTAAATAAATATTATCTCCGTGCGTAGCCTTTTTAAGCCCGAAACCTCTTATAAATATATACTGCCCTAAACCGTCCTGTAGTACCTTTAATGCCCTTTTATTGCCTTTTAAATACTTATTATATTTAT